>NZ_JAJNOS010000004.1:0-187098 GCF_021044725.1 Clostridium sp. NSJ-145 | reverse complement strand
ACCTCCTATTTGTCGTGTCAAAAAACTTGTTCATTTAGAAATAATTTCATATAAATATATGAATAAAAAATAAAAAGACCGTCTACTGAAATGATTTTAAAAATCATTTCAGAGACAGCTCCATCTTTCTAAAATGGGTTAAAGAATCTTCCGCCATTTAACTTAGTTGCTACTAAAGCTGCTATAAATACACATACTACAATTGCTATAGCTATATAATCTCTCTTTTCAAAAGGTCTACCACTATACCAAGTACGCTTTTTATTATTTCCAAAAGCTCTAAGCTCCATAGCTGAACTTATACTTTCTATTCTCTCTAAGCTTGAGAATATAAGCGGCATAATTATAGCTGCAGAATTTTTTACACGACTAGTTAATCCAGCCTTTTTAGACATATCTATTCCTCTAGCTTGTTGAGCAAAAGATATATCATGATAATCTCTTTGAATATCTGGTATATATCTTAATGCTATTGCAACAGAATAAGATATTTTGTAACTTACTCCAATACGATTTAATGATGCTGCAAATTCACTTGGATTTGTAGTAACCATAAATAGTAGCGCCATTGGTATTATAGAGAAATATTTTAAAGTTACATTAAATTGATAAAACAATTGTTGAGTTGTTACTGTATATGGTCCAAACAGATGGAAAAGGTCCGTTCTTGTTTTATATATTTCAACTCCCTCGTAAGGTGAGAAGAAAAATATAGCAATATTATTTATAAGTAAAAATACTAAAATAAAATATAATACGAAAGAAATATCTTTAAATTTCACTTTAGATACTTTAAACATAATAATACTAAATATAAACATTGCCCCTAGTATACGTGTATCATAAGTAACCATAGATGCTAAAGCCCAAAATACTAATGCAATAAGCTTAGTTGCTCCTGTTAGCTTATGAATAGGGGATTTTAAATCTTGGTATTCTAACATAGCACTCATTTTGCTCTAACACTCCTGTCATAGTCAATAAATCTTTTAACAAATTCTCTTGGATTATCTAAATTAGCTTTTACAGCTAATTCATAAACTGATGTCTCTTTAAGATTTGCAGCCTCTATTACCTTACTATCTGTAAGAATATTTGCAGCTGTATCATCTGCTATCTTTAATCCATCAGCTAAAGCAATAGCTCTATTTGTATATTCTAACATTAGGTGCATATCATGAGTTATCATAATTATAGTTACACCTTTATTATTTATCTCTTTTAAGAATTCCATTATTTCTGTATAATGCTTAAAGTCTTGCCCTGCTGTTGGCTCATCTAAAATAATAACCTCTGGATTAAGTACTAAAATAGATGCTATAGTAACACGTTTCTTTTGCCCATAACTAAGAGCTGATATTGGCCAATTACGGAATTCATATAATCCACATACCTTTAACGTTTCATATACTCTTGTTTTAATCTCTGCCTCACTAACGCCTCTAACCTTAAGTCCTAGAGCTACCTCATCAAAAATCATAGTCTTAGATATCATTTGGTTTGGATTTTGCATAACTATACCAATTTTTTCAGCACGTTCTTTTATAGTTTCATTTTTAATATCTTTTCCGTTAAATAATATCTTACCTGAAGTTGGTTTGTAGAAGCCACATATAAGCTTTGAAATAGTTGATTTTCCTGCACCATTTTTACCAACTATACTTACCATTTCACCCTTATTAACTTTGAATGATAATCCATGTAAAATCTCTTTCTTTTCATTATAACCAAACTTTACATCTTGTAGTTCTAAAATAGGTTCATCACATGTTACTGCAACTTCTTCTTTAACATCATCTACCCATGCTTTTAATTTTTCTTCATAAGTATCAAGTTTCACAGTATCTATATGTTCTGGTTCTACTTCAGGAGTTATTTCACATCCTGCATATTTTAAGGCAGTTATATATAGAGGCTCCCTTATTCCCGTTTCTTCTAATATATTAGTAGATAATAATTCATTTGGGGTTATATCAGCTTTTATAACTCCTCTATCTACCACTATAATTCTATCAACATTTGAATGTAGAACATCTTCTAAACGATGCTCTATAATAAGTATTGTCTTATTAGTCTTTTCTTTTATTTGCTCTATAAGCTCAATAGCCGTTTTTCCTGTGGCTGGATCTAAGCTTGCTAAAGGCTCATCAAATAGTAGTATATCTACATTGTCAACCATAACACCAGCTAATGTAACACGTTGCTTTTGTCCTCCTGATAATCTATGAGGTGCTGACTCTAGATGGCTTTCTATTCCTACTATTTTTGATACTATATCAACAGTTTCCTTCATCTTATCTTGAGGAACACAATCATTTTCTAGTTTGAATGCAATATCTTCACCTACTGTTAAACCTATAAATTGACTATCTGGATCTTGAAGTACAGTACCAACAACATTAGAAAGTTCAGCAATACTCATATTTTTAGTTTCTTGCCCATTTATTTTAAGACTTCCAGTTATCTTACCTTCATATGAAAAAGGTACAAGTCCATTTATACAGTTTGATAATGTACTTTTCCCTGATCCTGATGGACCAACTATAAGTACTTTCTCACCTTCATATATAGTTAAATTTATATTGTTTAATGTCGGCTTTGCTTGAGCTCTGTATTGAAAGGAAAAATCTTTGAACTCAATTACAGGTCTTTTCATATAAATCTCCCTCTTTACCTTTTGTTCGTCTATTTTATTAATACTTAAAAATAATACTATATTTTTTTGCGTATGTATATCGCGAAGTTTTTCCATAACCTACCTAAAAAATACCGGAGACATTACCCCGGTATTATAAACTTTAAGTATTTATACTAAGCTATATCATCTTCTCTATCTAAGCTTCCCTTTTTAACTCTGCTCTTTGCATAAGAGTAAAGTAATATACTTCCTAGTACAGCTACTGTAATCATATTTAAGAAACCAGCTACAGCTCCTTGTACATATACTTTATTTGCTGGCTCAGCATATATTAGTATATCTAATGATGGTGCTACTACAAACCATGCAATTACATTAGCTACAACTTGATATATATTGAATAGTATAATTTGTTTTTTACCGAATTCACCTTCATTAATATTTAATCTCTTAGCTGCAAATCCAATAACTAATCCAACTATTGCAGTAGCAATTATCCAGCTGAACCATGGTGAACCATATGCAGTCAAATCAGTTAACGTATGCCCTATAAATCCTATTGATACACCAGCTATTGGTCCAAATATTACTGCCATTAAAGCTAAAAATCCATAAGCTGTATTAAATGTAGTATTTGGTATTGGTGTTGGAATCGCTGCAAAACGTGCTAATATCATGAAAACTGCTGATCCGATACCTATAGCAACTATTGTTTTTATGCTTAAGTTATTTTTCATCTACTTTTCTCCTCTTATTTTTATTACTAGTTTTAAAATATTATAGTAATATTATTCGTAAATTATTCTTGGAGCCTTTCTTATAGATATTCTCCAATTTGTACCTGTTTGTATATTGTATGCCTTAGAGAATGATCCTTGATTTATAGCTACGGCTAAACAATCTAATGAGTTAACATAAACTAAAGTTTCTCCTACGTGAACCTCAGCAAAAGATGTTGCAAACACCATTATGTTTCTGTAAACTTCTCTTGTATCATTTTTAATAGATACTTCTACTCTATCACCATAATTGATTCCGCTACCCATAAATAATTCTCTGCTAATGTTTGTCCAAAGACTTCCGAATCTAACATCTAGAACGTCTATTGTTCCTGTAACACAATCTCCGTCCTTAGCAGCCGCTACTGTTGGTAATTCAACTATTTCATCAACATTTATCTTAGGCCCTACACCTTCAAAGTCTATTACACCAGCAGCTAATCTAGCACCAGTATAAGCATAAACATCTCTTCCATGGAATGTGTAAGATGCTCCTGAGTTTGGTAATCTATTTATATTTTCATCTATTTCTCTTGCTTCAACAATTCCACACATACGTTTAACATGTGTTAATGTTCCATTATCTGGAGTAACTATATAGTGTCCTGTAACAGTCTTTGCTACTATACTCTTTCTATCAGTTCCTACACCTGGATCAACAACTGATGCAAAAACTGTACCTTTAGCCCAATATGTAACTGTTTGAATTAATCTATAAGAAGCTTCCCAAATATTATACTGTGGAATATCATGAGTCAAATCAAATATTCTTAACTCAGAATCAACTCCGTGAGCAACTCCATACATAGCGCTAACTGCACCATCTGCTAAACCAAAATCTGTTTGAAATACTAAAGCATTTTTCATGTCTTTTCCTCCGTCGTGTCAATTTTACATTGCAAGTATATTACACGAATATTACTTTAGTCAACCATTATTTCATTCTCTTTTGTATTTTTGTATTATTTTGTTGAAATTTGTTTTTAGACATACCTTTCAAGTATACTTTTATTATGTAGTTATAGTCAAGTATAATTATATACATAATATTAATATGATAGATAAAATCTTATAGGAGGTTAATAAGACGAGTAATAATCTTGCCTTATATAAATTATGGAAATTTTAGATAAATCTTTTTATAGTATAGATGCATTAACTCTTTCTAAAAAATTACTTGGAAAGGTTCTTGTAAATGAAGTTAACGGAAAAATATTTAAAGGAATAATAGTAGAAACAGAAGCTTATATAGGTGCTATAGATAAAGCATCTCATGCTTATGGCGGTAGAAGAACCGAAAGAACTGAAACGTTATACGGCGAGCCAGGAATAGTTTATGTATATTCAATATATGGAATGTATTTCTGCTTTAATGTAATATGTGGTGAGAAAGACGTTGCAGAGGGAGTTCTCATTAGAGGTTTAGAACCTTTAGAAGGTTTAGATGAAATGTCTCTTAATCGCTTCAATAAGCATTACGAAGAGCTTACAAAGGCTCAAATAAAAAATCTCACCAACGGTCCATCAAAGCTATGCATAGCCATGAATATAAATAAAAGCAATAACACTAAAGAACTTATTAAAGAAAACTCTCTTTACATAGAAGATTATAATATTGAAGTTTTGCCTTCAAACATTGTAGAAACCACTAGAATAGGAATTGACTATGCTGAAGAAGCAGTTCATTTCCCTTGGAGATTTTATATTAAAGATAATCCTTATGTATCAAAGAAATAAATTGCGTACTAAGTGCGTAGTCCAAAAGTGCCTATGGCAGTCCAAAGGATTTACCTCGTAAACGTCCAAAAGCTTTTTTAACTCTAAGTTATTACTCTTGGTTATTGTAAATCTTTTGGCCGTCACAAAGTGACCTTTTGGACTTTGACGAAGTCAAACTTTTGCCCAAAGTGCTTCGCACTTTATTTCAACTATTCTTTTCCTCTAGCTTTAAAAGGTATTCCTTTTTATCTATTCCTCCAGCATATCCTACCATCTTTCCATTTGATCCAACAACTCTATGACAAGGAATAATAATAGCTATGGGATTCTTATTATTAGCTCCTCCAACGGCTCGAACTGCTTTAGGATTATTAATCTTTTCAGCTATAGATTTATAAGTTATTTTCTCTCCATAAGATATATTAGATAAAGCTTTCCATACACTTATCTGAAATTCTGTACCTTTTATAAATTTTATATTTAAATCAAATTCTTTTCTCTTACCTTCAAAGTATTCTTGAAGTTGATTTTTACATTGAATAACTGCTTCATTTTCGTCCCATTCCGAACTTTCCATTGAAAACGATACTCCTATGATACTTTCTCCTTCTGCTTCAATTTTTATTTTTCCTATTGGTGATTCATAATACCCATAGTTCATATCTAAACTCACTTTCCTTTTTTTCAACAACTACCTCAAATATTTTTAGGTAGATATAGTCATTCATATTTTTATACCTATACAATAAATTTGTTAAAGACTATTATACTATTAAATGTTAAAATTTAAATAAATTCTTTATTTAATAATTATAGTTTTATTATAAATCTTTTGGAGGTAAAATCGTGAAAACAGCTGAATATTACATAGAAAAGCTAGAAATGCTACCACATGTTGAAGGTGGTTATTTCAAAGAATCATTTTTATCAGAAAGCTTATATAATACTGATAAAAAACTTTGGAGTAGTATTTATTTCTTATTAAGAACTGGTGAAGTATCTCATTTTCATAGGCTGAAATCTGATGAACTATGGTATTATCATGCTGGTGAATCTTTAACAATATATATGATTACACCAGAAGGTAATCTTATTACAAAACAACTTGGGCTTAATATCGAAAATGGAGAATCTCCTCAAGTACTTGTTCCTAAAGGATGTATATTTGGTTCTGCAATGAACAATGATGGTTTTTCATTAGTAGGTTGTATGGTATCACCAGCTTTTGAATATAAAGACTTTGAGCTTTTTAACCGTGATGAATTATTAAGCCTATATCCAGAACATCAATCTATTATAAATAAATTAACACGCCCATAATTATTTCATCAGCCTAAATTTTATCAAAAAGGAACAAGCTAAACATTTATTTAACTTGTTCCATCTTTATTTTTGATATTTTTATCATCTAGCTTTATTAAGTTATTTTAACGTTCTAAACTCATATCCTAACTCTTTCAAATAAGGTATGGCTTCATTTAAAAAAGCTGCTTCATTTATATTTTTATCTGTATCATGCATAAGCACTACTATAGTATCATTGTTTTTATCCATCTTCTTAACATATTTTTTTAAGTTATTCATCATTTGATCTTTACTTAAAACCGCAGAATGTGCATCTCCATTTACTATATTCCAATCAATAAATGCGTAATCCTTTTCTACTAATACTTTATCTATAGCACTAGTTCTCCAAGAATTATGCCCACCCGGAAACCTTATTACTCTAGTATTAAACTCTTCACCTAAAACACTTCTCATGCTTTCTAAAGATTTATCCATATCATTCATAAAAGCATTAACGTTAACATAGCTATTTGGGTATAACACTTCATATTTATGACAATATCCATGATTACCTACGGCATGACCTTCTTCAACCATTCTTATTAAAGCCATTCTAGAATCTTCACTTTTTTCTAGCATTGATCCTAAAATAAAAAATGTAGCTTTCACATCATGTTCTTTAAGAACATCTAAAACCTCTGAAGTCACTTTAGTAGATGGCCCATCATCAAAAGTCAAATACGCTATTTTTCTACCTTCAGTAGATTGAAAATTCCATTTAACTAATGCATTTTCAACAATCTTAGCATCATCTGCATTCGGATCCTCTGATAATGATAAATAATTTAATTCTTTTCTTTTAGCCTCTTCTATTTCATCAAAGCTTGCTGCAACCTCTCTTTCTTGCATTTCAGCTATTTCATCTTCAGTTTTGTATATTTTTATTCCAACTATCATAAATACACTTACTGTACAGACGGCTATAATATAACATATTATAAAAGCAATTTTTCCTTTGTGCATCTTTAAGCCTCCTAACACTTACTACTTCAAAATTATTATAACCATCAATATAAAATATATTATTTTATAATAAAGAAATAATATGTTAAGAGATACTTTAAATAAATTGTGCACTAAGTGCGTAGTCCAAAAGTCGACTGCGTCGAGTCCAAAAGTTCCTACGGCAGTCCAAAGGATTTACTTCGTAAATGTCCAAAAGCTTTTTTAACTCTAAGTTATTACTCTTGGTTATTGTAAATCTTTTGGCCGTCACAAAGTGACCTTTTGGACTTTGACGAAGTCAAACTTTTGCCCAAAGTGCTTCGCACTTTATTTTTATAGTCTATGAGTTCCTTCACCTAATTTACTTGTATAGAATAGTGGTCTTATTCCTGTTACTTTTTCATAGTTTTCTGTTACTTTTTCTTTGAATTCATCTACTTTAGCTTCATCTACTAAAGCTATTGCACATCCTCCAAAACCTGCTCCTGTCATTCTAGCTCCTATACATCCTTCAATTTTAAGAGCCTCATGAACTAGAGTATCTAAGTGTAATCCAGTAACTTCATAATCATTCTCTAAAGATATATGAGATTGAGTCATCAATTCTCCAAAACCTTTAATATCTCCAGCCTTTAATGCTTCCATTGACTTTTTAACTCTTTCATTTTCAGTCACTACGTGAATAGCTCTTCTCTTTACAACATCATCTTTTATAAATGAGTTAATATCCTCAACTGTTGCTGAACAAAGATTTGCTACTTTTTCTTCTTTATTTGAATTTATTATTTCTAAAGCTTTCTCACATTCGCCTCTTCTTTCATTATATTTAGAATCCGCAAGCTCTCTTCTTTTATTAGTATTCATAATTACTAAACTATAGTTTCCAAGCTTTAATGGAGCATATTCATAGTAAAGTGAATTACAATCTAAAAGAATTGCATTATCTTTTTTTCCTAAGCAAACTGCAAATTGGTCCATTATACCGCAATTAACTCCAATAAATTGATTTTCAACCTTTTGACAAAGTCTTGAAACTTCAACTCTATCTATTTCTTCACACTTTTCAGGATTTTCTAAGTAAAGTATTATATAAGCCATTAAAACTTCAAGTGCTGCTGATGAAGAAAGTCCTGCACCATCTGGAAGATTGCTATAGAATAAAATATCCATTCCTTTTACTTTATGTCCTCTATCTTTAAGTTCTTTAATAACTCCCTTTGGATAATTTCCCCAATCATCTTGTCTATCGTAAACTAATTCTTTATCTAAATTTATTACAACTTCACCTTCAACATTTTTTGATCTCATTCTTATTATGTTATCTTCTCTTAAAGTTAAAGCTCCATATATACCTACTGTTAAAGCAGCTGGAAAAACAAATCCTCCATTATAATCAATATGCTCTCCTATTAAATTAACTCTTCCTGGTGAAAGAAAAGTATAAATCTCCTGATTACTATTGCCATACTCTTCTCTAAATAAATCCATCATCTCATTTTTATTCATTTTAACCCTCTCCTTAATAAACTATTTTTTATAAGTGAAAATCCAAATCTCCGATTTGGCAATTTGAAGTTAAGTAAAAATCTAAATTTTAATTTAGCCATTTGAACTTACATCGTAAGTGTACTCCTACGAATGTATATGAGTAGTGAGTTTCCTTATAACTATATAACTGATGTTATAAATTTTTCTAACGCTGCTTGTCCTTTTTTATTTCTCTTAAATACTCCAGAATCTTCTAAAACTTTAGAGAATATTATTCCTACTTCCTCTTTTACAAAATTTCTTGCATCTTCTAAATTCATATCACTATTTTTGTTCAGCATTTCTTCAATCCAATCAATATGCTTATTTAAATCATTATCCTCTAATGCAACTTCTCTATCATAAGAAACTTCTCCTGATATAATTTCAGCTATCTTTTCTAATTCTTTTTCTAATCTTCCCGGAAGAACAGCTAGTCCCATGACTTCTATTAGTCCAATATTTTCTTTTTTAATATGATGTAGCTCTTTATGTGGATGGAATATTCCATCTGGATGTTCTTCTGAAGTTCTATTATTTCTTAAAACAATATCCAGTTCAAAAGCTCCATTATTTCTTCTAGCTATTGGAGTTACAGTATTGTGTGGTGTTTCTCCTGTAAATGCTAATATATCATTTGCTTCATCAGAATATACTTTCCATGCTTCAAATATCTCCATAGCAACATCTACTAAAGCTTTCTTATCTTCTGATTTTAATCTTATAACAGTCATTGGCCATTTCACTGTACCAATTTCAACATTTTTAAACTTATCACTTTCATAATACTTTTCAATCTTAGCCTTTTCCATTGGGAATACATGTCTACCACCTTGGTAATGGTCATGCGTCAATATTGAACCTCCAACTATTGGTAAGTCTGCATTTGATCCTATAAAATAATGAGGAAATTTATCTGTAAATTCTACTAATCTCTCTAATGCATCCCTTCCTAACTTCATTGGACTATGTTCACCTTTAAATACTATGCAATGTTCATTGTAATATACATAAGGTGAATATTGTAAAAACCATTCCTTGCCTTGTAGTTCAAAAGGAATTACTCTATGATTTTGTCTTCCTGGATGATTTAATCTTCCTGCATATCCCACATTATCTATACATAAAAGACACTTCGGATATGAAGATTGTTTTACAAGTTTAGCCTTAGCTATTTCCTTTGGATCTTTTTCAGGCTTTGAAAGGTTAACCGTTATTTCTAAATCACCATATTCAGTTTCTGATAACCAATATAAATTCTTATCAATTCTTTCTGTCATTATATAATTTGATGATTTACTTAAATCATAAAACCAATTTGTCGCCTCTTCTAATCCTTTGCGATCGGCTATTTTATTAAACTTGTTTACTACTTCACCTTCACGTGGCATTAAAAGACCCATAATCCTTGAATCAAAAAGATCTCTATATGTTATAGTATCTTCTTCAATTAGATTATTTTCTGCTGCATAATCTAAAATATTTTTTAATATTTTAACAGGTGTATCTTCTACTACTTCTTCTACTATACCTTCATACGGTGCTTCGACCTTTAATAAATCTAATAATGCATTTCTTGAAGGTATAACATCCCACTTTGAAATCATTTCTTTTTTTAATGCAAATTTTAATAATCTCTCTATTTCATATCCTACGTTGACCATCTTTCCTGCCCCCTATATAAATTTATTAATTAATTACATAAATTCTCTACCTTTAAAAACTTCTTGTATTACTAATGTTGCTGCACCTATTACCGCTGCATTTTCACCTAAATCTGATTTTACTATCTTTACATTTTCGCTTGGAATTTTTAAGCCTCTCTTTTTAACTACCTCACTTAAAGTTTCAATCATAATTTTCTCTTGCTCAAAAATATCTCCTACCACAACTATAAGCTTCGGATTAAGTATATTAACCAATCCTGATATACCAACACCTATATACCTTGCTGCTTCTTTTAAAACAGAAATTGCTAATTCATCTCCTTTTGATGCAGCTATCGATATATCTTTTATATTTATTTTTTCAATATCTTTAACATCATCAACTAAAGAACTCTTAACACCTTGCTTTATACTTCTAATAACCTTTCTTTCAACACTTATATTTGATGCAACAGATTCTAGGCAGCCATAGTTTCCACATTTACATAAGGATCCATCTTGTTCTACTACCATATGACCAATTTCACCTGCACTATAATCAACACCATAATAAGGTTTGTTATCAATTATTATTCCTGCACCTATCCCATTAGAGATGTTAATTTCAACAAAATTATCTATACTTTTAGCAGCTCCAAATAAACTTTCGCCTAATGCTATAGCCCTTACATCATTATCCACAAATACAGGACATTTAAATTTCTCTTCAAGAATTAATTTTATATTTACATTTTCCCACTTATAATAAGGAGCATATTGCGATATTCCTAACATTGGATTTACTACTCCATGCATAGCTACTCCTATGCCGACAACTTTATCTCTATTTACTTCCGATATTTCTATAACTTCATTAATTAAATTAATTAAGTGTGTAAATACAAATTCTTTATTTGTATTGTTTTCATCTATATATATTGATTTCTTAGCTAGTATCTCTGCTCCTAAATCAGTTAATACAACGTCTATACTTCCCACACCTATACTTACACCTATTATATATCTTGCTTTAATATTAATCTCTAAAATTATTGGTGGTCTTCCTCCATTGGACTCCCCTATTCCTCTTTCTATTAGATAATCACTTTCAATTAATATCTTTGTAATATTAGTTACACTAGCTGGTGTAAGTCCTGTTAATTTAGCAATATCAGCTCTAGATAAACTTCCATTATTCTTTATAACTTTTAGTATAGCTTCAACATTAAGTTTTTTCATTAATTCAAAGCTTCCTTTAACTACTTTATTCATTCAATCACTTCTTTATTAATTATATTAATTAAGTATACAAAACTTTCTGTAATTGTTTACTCTTGATTTAATTTTATCATATTTTCCAAAAAAGTAAATATACTTCTATTATATACAGTATATTTTATTTGTTGGAGAAATGGTGAGATTATTCTTCCACTAAAAATACTTACTATTTTACTCATTCTTCTCCTTCTCATTTTTCTATTGTAGATAAAAATATATTTCATTTCCTCCATCATTTAAATATAAGTATAATAATAGTAAGTATTTTATAATTAATTACAAAAAGTGTGCTACTAAATAAAAGTAGCACACTTTTGTAATTTTATTTAGTTTTTAAAAACTATAAGTTAATTATAGCCTTACTTGCTAAATATCCGCTCATTATAGTAACTGCATTCCATATTGCAATGCCTGGTACTGAATATAAAATAAAACTCACTATTCCATCTCTCAAAATTCCTGAAGTTAATGATACAAGAGTCCTTGCTACTGGAACTAATCTACAAATAAATAAACCCTTATTTCCAAACTTTTCACAGTACATAGTAACTTTATCTACAGATTTTCTTGTTTTAGGAAATTTTGAATATATCCAATGTAATACCGGATTTCCTATAAAGTATCCTACATAGTACAAACATACACTTCCTACTGCTCCAGCTATAACAGATATAATTAAAACAAATAGAAAATTATATTTGCTCTGTGCCACTAAAGCTCCTATAGCAGGCATTATTATTCCAGCTGGAAGTCCTGGTAAATTTAAATACTCTAAATATACAATTATAAATAAAAACCATAATCCGTATGTTTCAAAATAAACTATTGCTTCATTTATACTACTCATAATTCTAGCACCATCTTATCTTTATAAATATAAATTTTTTACTATAGCTACATTATAGTATAATTATTACACAATATTAATAGAATTACTCTTAATTTTTTCTTAAAACTTTATTATCATAAAATCTAATGGTTCTATTTTTATATCTTCTGAAAAATCTATATTTCTCTCTGTTATTAAGTCAATCCCTATCTTTTTACACTGATATTTAATACACTGCTCTTCTTCTGAATTATTAAATATAACCATAATCTTATCATCATAATATTCTCTTATAAATCCAATTACTTCATCTTTACAATAAATCACTTCAAAACTTCCATGAACCAAAGATTTATTTTCTTTTCTTATTTTTATTAATAGCTTATATAAATTCAATATTTCTTTATTTTGCTTTTCCTCATCCCAAATCATACATTTTCTGTTATCAGGATCATCTCCACCAGTTATTCCAACTTCATCTCCATAATATATATATGGAACCCCTACATAAGTAAACTGCATAGCAATAGCAAGTCTAACTTTATTCACATTATTATCACATTCATTTATTATTCTCTTTGTATCATGACTCCCTACTAAATTCCACATTTGCTTTGTAATACTATTCATATAAAGAATTCTGTTAGCAGCTAATATATCTAAGTACTCTAAAGCAGAGATACTATGCTTACCAAAAAAATCTATAGTAGCATTTTTAAAAGGATAATTCATTATTGAATCTAGTTGATCACCTTTCAAGAAAGCATTTGCTTCATGCATTATTTCTCCAACTATTATTGCATCTCTTTTAACACCTTTTACAGCTTTTCTAAAGTCTCTCCAAAAATCATGAGATACTTCATCACAAACATCAAGTCTCCAACCATCTATACCAATTTCCTTTACCCAATACTTAGCAACATTTAATAAATATTCTCTAACTTCTTTATTATTAGTATTTAATTTTGGCATATTACTACAACCATTTGCAAAGGTGTAATAATTACATTCCTCTACTCCTACCGGGAAACTATCTATGAAATACCAATCCTTATACTTAGATTTTTCTTGTTTTTCTAATAAATCCTCAAAAGCAAAAAAATCATTACCAGAATGATTAAAAACAGCATCAAAAACTATCCTCATATTATTTTCATGACATTTATTAACTAATTCTTTTACATCTTCTAATGTTCCAAATGTAGGATCTACCTCAAAATAATCAGTCGTATTATATTTATGATTAGTACTTGACTTAAATATAGGAGTTAAATATATTAAATCTACACCTAATTCTTTAAGGTAATCAAGCTTTTCAATTATTCCTCGTATATCTCCTCCATACATTGAATGTCTTCCAACCTTCCCTCTGCCCCATTCTTTAACACAATCCGGATTAATATCAGGATTACCGTTAAAAAACCTATCTGGGAAAATCTGATATACTACAGATTCTTGTAGCCATTTCTCTTCTTCATACAAATCATCTTCTGATATATACGGAAATTGAAATGCTGCTACATTTATATTTGCATAATCTACATCAACTAAGCCTCTTTCAGTATATATAAGTACATTATTAGCTTTGTCCATTAATTCAAAATAGTATCTGTACCTATTTCTATATATAGATAATTCCACCTCATAGTAAGTAAATAATTCAGTTTCAGCTACTATTTTCATCTTCTTTCTCTTATATTCATTCTCCCAATCATACCTACATCTATATAAAACTGAACATTCCTTTATATCATCTCTAGCAACTCTTAATCTCAATACTAGAGTATCTCTATCTTTACCATATGCATATGGTACATCTAAAACATGATATACTGCATGTTTATTCATAAAAATCACCTCATAAATATTTCTTTTAATTCATCATATATTAATATATATTGCAAACGATTGTACATTTTAAATATAATATATATATAATTAATACAATTTATGGGAGGATATTATGTACGAAAGCTTCATATCTGATATAAGTATATTTAGTAATGATTTTGATTCATTTATAGATACTAGAAATAGACCTGCTATACTTTATAACATAAGTCAAAAGCATATCGGTGAACTTAGGGATGCTGTACCTTGTGACTTAAAAAGGGATGATTTACTTATTTGGAATGCTGTATTTGCAAGAGAAATAATAAGACGTGGTGTTGCAAAAAAATATCTTCATCCTGTTTATAATAAATATTATGAAAAGATTATAAAAACTTCTGAATTATCTAAACTTCAAGATATTGAGCTAGATATGGCCAACACATATTTAGAACTATTAATAAGTGATGTTGAAGTTAAAGATAACTTTATAGTAAATAAAATACTACAGTATCTTCATATGAATATTGAAAGCCACGTTTCACTAGAAGATATTGCTACTCATCTTAACATAACTCCTCAATATGCCGTATCATGTTTTAAAAAGCATATGGGAATTTCATTAATGAAATATTCAAAAAAAATAAGAGTAGATAGAGCTAAAGTATTGCTTATGACAACAACAAAAAGTATTCTAGATATATCATTAGTTTTAGGCTTCTATGACCAAAGTCACTTTACTAAAACTTTTAAATCCTTTGAAGGAGTTTCTCCTTCAGAATTTAGAAATACACACTATAAATAAAGTATGAATCACTTTGATGAAAAGTTTGACTTCGTCAAAATAGAAAAAGCCACTGACGTGACAGAGAAAATATTGCCTTTAGCACTAGTGAAAAGTATCTATATTAGTACCTTTCACGTTAACTTAATCTAAATTTTCTCCCCTACGCTAGTAGCATTTTCACTGCGACAAAGTCAACTTTTCATCTGTAAACTTTTTTCGTACTTTTTCTTTATTTTTAGGCAATACTAATTATTTTCTCGCTCTTTCAATCTTAAGCTTTTTGCCTTTTATTGTTCCATTTCTAAGGCCATCTATAACCTTATTACCTTTTCCATTTAATATATCTACATAAGATACTGTATCTTGAACATCTATTATTCCTATATCCTCTGCTGTTATACCTTCAATCCTTGAAATAGCTCCAACTATATCTCCTGGTCTTATCTTCTTCTTCTTACCACCATTAAGATATATCTTAGTAATATCTTTGCTTACAGCTTTGGCTTTTTGTTTCTTAACTGTTGGATTTGACTTTAATATTTTTACTCCTTCCATTTCCTTTGCTTTTACCTCATCTTCACTTGGTAAATCTTTTAAAGGAATTTCAAATCCTATATATTCTTGAATTAGATTTAATAGTCTATCTTCATATTGATTTACTAAACTCAATGCCTTTCCTTTTGCTCCGGCTCTTCCTGTTCTACCTATACGATGTACATATGCTTCCTTTTCCACTGGTAAGTCATAATTTATAACATGAGTTATTCCTTCAACATCAATTCCTCTAGCGGCAACATCTGTAGCAATAAGAATTCTAAAATTTCCTTTTTTAAATCTATCCATCTGATCCATTCTTTCTTTTTGTAGCATACCACCATGGATTTTACCTATAGAATATCTTTTTCTACCTAGAGCTTCGAAGACCTTATCAACATTTTCTTTTGTTTTACAGAATATAACTGCAGTTTTAGGTGCTTCACTTATTAAAAGCTTATTTAATTCTTCCATCTTATATTGTTCATTAACTCTATAAAGTTCATGATTAATATTATCTGTTATTAACTTTTGAGCTTTAATTTCTATACTTATAGGATTATTCATATATTCATTACATAAGTTTAGAATCTCTTCTGATATAGTTGCTGATAAAAGAATACTTTGTCTATTTTTATTTAATCCTCTAAGTATCTCTCTAACTTGATCAATAAATCCCATATTAAGCATTTCATCAGCTTCATCTATTATTAAATATTTAATATTTGATGTATTTAAAGAACCTCTATCTATGTGATCCATTACTCTACCTGGAGTTCCTACTACAATATGAGTCCTTTGTTTTAATTCTCTTGCTTGATCCGAAAAAGGTTGTTTACCAAATACAGCAACAGGTCGTATTCTCTTAAATCTACCTATGCTCATTATTTCTTCTTTAACTTGTATAGCAAGTTCTCTTGTTGGAGTTAAAACTAAGGCTTGAGGTTTTTGTTCATCCCAATTCAACTTTTCACATAAAGGTATACCAAAAGCTGCAGTCTTACCACTTCCTGTCTGTGATTTAACTATTACATCTTTACCTTGCAATATTTCTGGTATAACCCTCTGTTGAACATCTGATGGTTTATTATATCCTAAAGCATCTAAAGCTTTTAGTATTTCATTGCTTATTTTATAATCATTAAATTTATTCAATAGTTTCCCTCATTTCTTGTTTTAAGTTAAAAGTAAATAGTTAGATTAGAAGTAAAGTCTTATCCAAGATAACTTTAAACAACTATAATTTTAGAAACCTCACAGCAGTTTCATACTTAACTTTTCATTTTCAATTCTTAACTTTAAACTAAATTCTTTTGCACTTTATTAATATTATCTTCTATCTTCTATTGTGTAAACATATTTATTATTCTTTCCAAAAGAAAAGACTCTATTTCATCTCTCTGAAATAAAGTCTTAAAGCTAATAAAATCGTTTTGACTATTAAATTTTCTCTAAAAAATATTTAAAATACAAGTTTTTAATTAGGGTATTTAGGCAACTTCATTCCCTCTTCCCATATTAAAAGTTTATCATCATCATTTCTTCCGATATAATAAATTTTACTATCAGAATTAACTATATCAATATTGCCTTTTTCAGTTGTTTTATTTTCAGCATAATTAATTATTTCCTCTGCAGTTATATTATCATTTGCCCTTATGAAGCTGCCTACGTCAATTAGCTTTTTATTTTCTATATCTATTACAAAGCCTGCTCCTAAATTCAATTCTTTTTCTTCTTCTGATAGTTTAGATAATTTTTTCCCAATTACAGGCCTTAAAAAATGTATTTCCGTACCAACATAGCCCTTATCTATTTTTCCAGGCCCGAAGGTCATAGCACTGATTAGATATTCACTTTTACTTCTAAGATTAAAATAAACATAGTTATCATTCAATTGATAAAGCTCTGTAACTTCTACATTTTCACTTGGTTCATTATAATTACATATATTAACTAAATTATCGTATAATAAATAACTTCCACCTAAAACTAAAGATGCAAAAATTACTCCTAAAAATAAATTTCTTAATCTAACCTTTTTCATGTAATACTTTAATTCTTTTGCTTCATAAATATTTTTCTTTTGCAAACTTTCGTCTTCCGTGCCATTCACACTTAATAACTCATATGCTTCTTTACAACTTTCACATGTTTCAAAATGCCTCTTCATTGCTTCATTAGTATATTCACTAGTCAATCCTTCAATATAATTTGGCAATAAATCTTTTACAATTTCACAATTCAAATCTTCTCTCATTAACTCTATACCTCCAATAATTTTTGCTTTGCACGATAAAATGAAACTCTGGCCCAGTTTTCACTTTTATTAAATATGTCACCAATCTCCCTAAAACTTAACTCACCACTTATCCTTAGAAAAATAATTTCCTTACTTTGCGAATCAAGCAAATGAATCTTTTTAAACAATTCCATCTTATCCTCATTTTTAAGTAAATCTAACTCTAAATTTTGGTATCCTACAATTTCAAATGATATATCTTCGTAAGAATCACAATTATATTTTTTATTTTTTTCCAAATGCTTGTACCAAGAATACTTTGAAATTTGACATAACCACACCGATACTTTACATTCACCTTTAAAATTTTTAATAGTTTTCGAGGCTTGATAAAATGTTTCTTGTGTTAAGTCTTCTGCTATATTTACATCATTAGTCAAACATATTAAATATTTATGAACTGTCTTTGCATAGTTAAGGTACAGTTCCTCCATCTGTTTCATTTACTCACCTCCATTACATATGTACGTATTTTTTTACTTTCGTTACAAACTTTATATAAACTTTTTTAATTTCTTTTACCTTTAAATATAATTTTACTTACTGTTATTATAATATAACCTTTAACAAAACAAAAAATATCACTAGAAAAGTTCAAACTTTCAGTGATATTTTCATTTTCTTATTTAATTATTATTAGCTTATGCCTAACTTAGCTTTAAATTCATCTAATCCAACTCTATCTATATAATCTCCTAATCTCTCTTTTCCTAATGCATTATCTCCATATACATTTATTATTTTCTCCACAACTCCAAATATATCATCATTAGATACATTAATTAATATTCTATCTCCAAGTCGTGGTTTAACGCCACCTTTTCCTCCAACTAATACCATCCATCCTTTAGCTGTTCCAATTAGACCAATATCTCTAGTATGACTATCAGAACAACTATTAACACAGCCACTAACACCTATTTTAAGTTTATTAGGTAGATTTCTACCATGATAAGCTCCATCAAGCTTTGCCCCTATTGCTACTGAATCCTGCATTCCTTTTTTACAAAATGTAGTTCCTGGACATATTTTAACGCTTCTTACACACAACCCTATAGCAGCTCCTGGTTTCATACCCAAATCATTCCAAGCTTTATCTATATCTTCTTCCTTAATTCCTACTATTGCAATTCTTTGCGCTCCTGTTACTTTTAATGCTGCTGCATTATATTTTTCTGCAACATCAGCAATCTTTCTTAATTGTTCTGGTGTTACTAATCCTCCTGTTAAATGAGGCGCTATTGCATAGCTTTCCTTATCTCTCTGAATAACAGCACCTTTATCTAGTAAATCCTTCATAAGTGGTATAACCTCCATAAAAATTAAATTCATCATAAAACATAAAAATAGTTTTTGTATTTTACGCGGATTTAATACTTAGTTTACTTATTATGAAGTACCATATGCTATTAATGCATCAAATCTAAATCTTCACCTATTTTATTTAATCCTCTTTCTACTCTAAATTTATTTATAACTGGAAATGTTAAATATAAAAACTGACTAAATGACACTATAACATCCCCAACATTAGCATTCCTTAAAGCATATAAAATAGCCTCTTCCTCTTCTAATATTACTTTAATATTTTCGCTATTATATTTATTATTTAAAGCTCCTTCTTTTAATAGTTCAGCAGTTTCTCCTTTTTTTCTTCCTCTCAAATCCGGTTGTTCTTTAATTATTATTTTATCGCAAAACTCAGCTGCTATCTCTCCTAGCTCCTTAATATAAATATCTTCTCTATCACCAGCAGCGGTTATTACACCAATTATTCTATTATTTTTCATACTCCTAGCAATAGAAAAAACCTCTTTAAATGCTTCGCTATTATGTCCATAATCAATTATCATTTTAAAATCATTAAAATCTAAAATATTTTGTCTTCCTAAATTATTATAAATATCACACTCTATTTTTTTTACTATATCAATAATGCTATTCATATTTTTACATATATGTTCAGTAGCTATCATTGCTACCATAACATTTCTTATATTACTTTTAGAAATACCATTAAACGCAAATGGTATTTCCTTTATAGAAATTACTTTTTCCTCAATTCCTCCACTATTTTTAACTATATAATCTTCTTTGACATAGTAAGCTATATTTCCTCTTTTAGTATGGTCCTTTATTAATTTATCTTCAAAATAATTAAATAAAATCACATTATTCCTATCTTTAAATCGCTCTACTAATGTTGGTATAGCTTTAATAATTAATATTCCATCCTTATCTAATTCTTCTGTTATAACTGATTTTATATTTATTAAATCATCTACAGACTTTATATTCTCCATTCCTATATGGTCTTCACTTAATGAAGTTATTATAGCAACTTTAGAGTTCTTATATCCTAATCCTTTTTTTAAAATGCCACCTCTTGCAGTTTCAAGAACAGCAACATTAACATCCTTATTTTTCAACACTTCTCTAGCGCTATAAAATCCTGTTGTATCACCATACTTTATCAATTTACTTCCTATATATATTCCTCCAGTTGAAGCCAACCCACTCTTATATCCTAAATCGAGTAATATCTTGTGGATTAACCTCACTGTTGTAGTCTTACCATTAGTTCCCGTAACTGATATTATTGGTATTTCTCCAACATTTCCATCGATATAATTAAAGATTTTAGAATAATCTTCATCATATTTGCTTATATAATCATTTCTATCTATTTTAAAAGAATTTTCCCCATACCCTAAAATCACTTCATTTTCATTTATTCTAGTATAAGGAATATTCTTACTAACAGCTATCTCTTTTAACTTTTCACTCCACTCATTATCCCCATTACTTTTTAATTCATTTAATATCGTTTCTTCACTAGAGTTACTCATTAAAGATTTAATTATATTATTAGATAAATAAATATTATTACTACTTATTAAAACTTCTATAATATCATTTTTTTCAACTATATCAATATAACTATTTAGTTTTAGCTTTTCACCAATATTCATATAGTCATAAACAACTTTTAAAAGTTCACCTCTATAACACTCACCATCCCCCTTCAAATAGATAAGATTATCTTTACTATATAAATTTGTACCTTCTAAAAACCTTAACTTTATATTACTCATAATAATCACTCTATCCCTCATTTGTATTTTTTCTCCATATAATTTTCCAAATTAACATAATATTTATACCAAATATTGTAGATTATTTATGGTTTTTTATTTATCCTTTAAGAATTTATTTTACTATATATACAAATACTAAATATTAGTATTACCGGAGGTTTTATTATGTCATATATAAAGTCATTAATTAAGTTGTTCTCGCTAATATTTATAGCCTTTATTTTTATAGGATACAAAAATAACACCTATGCTTTTAATACCGAAAAAGCTTTTAATGTTTTAATTTTAAATTCATATAATACTGATAACCAATGGGAATCACTAGTTTACAATGGATTAAAAAAGAAACTATCTACTACCCCTAATATAAATTTAACCCTAGAATTTCTAGATAGCAAAACACTATTTACTGATGAATATAAAAGTAGTTTCATGGAACTTTTAAATATGAAGTATAAAGATTACCCTATAGATGCAATTTTAACTATAGATGATGAAGCTTTATCTTTTCTTAGAGAAAATTTATTTATAGAAAGTTCTATTTTCTATAAAAAACCAACCATATTTATAGGTTCAAATAATCTAATTACACTTTCTACTGAAGAAAAACAATATATGTCTGGTGTTATAGATAGAGAGGATAACCTTCGCTTTTTAAATTTACTTATCACTTTAGAAAAAGATTTAACAGATGTAATTGTTTTATTAGATAATTCAACTTTTTCTAACGTAGTAAAGGAAAACATAATCAATATGCAACCTTTAGCTAGTAAGTCTCTAAATATTACATTTATTGTTGAGGAGTACTTAGATAATATTATTCCTGAACTTTCAAAAAGCGATCCTAAATCTTCTGCTTTAGTAATAGTTGGAGAATATAAAGATAAAGTTACTAATGCATATTTAGATTTAAATGATACTATACAAATAATAAAAAATAATACCAATACACCTATTTATACCAAAGTTCAACCTTATATTACTGCTGGTGCAATAGGTGGAATAGTTGATCCAAGTGATAATTATGGAGCTATAGCTGGTGACTTATTACTTAAAATACTTTCTGGAACTTCTATTAGCGAAATACCTTTACTTTATAACAGCTTAGACTTAACAATTTTCAACTATGACTCACTTAATTATTATCATATAAATCCACTACTATTGCCTAAAGAAAGTATAGTTTTAAATAAGGGTGTTTTTGATTTTTTATTGCCTCCATACTTAAAAATATTATTGTGGATTTTTATAATATCTCTCTTTATTTTTTTAATTTACATAATAATATTTTCTATAAATCAAAAAAAATCTATAGCAATAAAGGATGCTGTTTATAAAAAGGCTCTCGAAACAGAAAAACTAAAATCAATTTTTATCACTACAATATCTCATGAGTTTAGAACACCTATAAATATAATTCTATCTACCGCTCATCTACTTTCAATTAAAGCAAATGAGCCTTCATTAGATAAGGATTATTTCTTAAATAAGCTAAATTATATAACCCAAAACGGTAATAGTTTGTTAAAACTTGTAAATAACATTATCGATGTTACTAGATTAGAATCAGGCTTTATCACTGCTAACTTTTCCTATAAAAATATAGTTCAAGTAATAGAAGATACCGTTATGTCAACAGTTGATTTAGCTAAAACATTTAATATAGAAATTATATTCGATACAGAACAAGAGGAAATAAATACTTATATTGATACGAATAAGATAGAACGCTGTATACTAAATCTATTATCAAATAGTATAAAATTCACACCTGATGGAGGTAGAATATATGTAAGTATAAATGCAAATAATAATGAAGTAATTATTAAGGTAAAAGACACCGGTACGGGTATACCAGAAGATAAACTTAAAAATATTTTTAATAGATTTTATCAAGCCGATTCTTCTTTACATCGAAATACAGAAGGAAGTGGGCTAGGTTTATACATAGTAAAAGGGTTAATAGAACTTCATAAAGGCACTATATCTGTAGAAAGCCAATATGGTGAAGGTACTACATTTACAATAGCATTACCTATAATATTAACAGTTAAAGATGATGCTAAAGCTAATTATTCTGCTGATGACTTATCTAACCTTGTTAGGATTGAGTTGTCTGATATTATTGAAAAGTATTAACTGAATGGCAGGTGATAATATGAAAAATAGATTTATTACAATAGTTGTACTAATTGTTTTAATCTTAAATGTCTCTCAAATCTCTATGGCATCCACTTCAGCTTGTACAGATGGTAATAAATATATAATTTTAATAGATTTGTATGCTCGAACTTTAACTTTAGTAGACAAAAAAACACAAGAAGAAGTTAAAGTATATCCCATAGCAATTGGGAAAAAATCTACTCCATCGCCAATAGGTACATGGCAAATTAAAAGTAAAGCCTTAATGAAAGGCCCTTTTGGTGGATATTGGCTAGGATTAAATGCACCATGGGATACTTTTGGAATTCATGGAACAAGTAACCCTAGTAGTATAGGAAGTATGGCTTCTAATGGTTGTATTCGTATGTATAATCATAATATAAAAGAACTATTTAATTTAGTTGATTATGATACATCAGTTGTTATTTCTGGTGGCCCTAATTGGAGATTCTCTCCTTACGATCGTGTTATAACTCCAAATTGTAAGGGAGCTGACGTATATCATGTACAAAGGATTCTAAATGCACTAGGATATTATGATCATCCTGCTGACGGTATTTACGGTTATTCTTTAGAATTAGCTGTACAGAAATATAAATCTGATCATAACCTACAACCTATAGATAGTTATATAGATAATAATTTCTTAAAAAGTATAGGTTGTGAACGATTTGAATAAAATTTTAAGGAGCTAAAATTAGCTCCTTTTATGTTTCCATTATTATTGGAATTATAGTTGGTTTTCTCTTTGTTTTTTCATAAATATAATTTTCAACTGCTTTTTTAACTGAAGATTTTAACAAATACCATTCCACTATTCCTTTTTCTAAACATTTGTCTAATTCTGCTGAAGCAATATCCTTTACTTCTTTTATTAGCTCTTCTGATTCTTTAACATAAACAAATCCTCTAGTTATTATATCTGGCCCTGAAAGAATACTTAAGCTATTCCTTTCTATAACAACTACTATTGTAAGCATTCCATCTTGAGCTAAATGCCTTCTATCTCTAAGAACTATATTGCCAACGTCTCCAATACCTAATCCATCTACAAATATTGATCCAGCTTTTACTTTACCTTCCTTCTTACATTCATCTTTTGATATCTCTAGTATTTCCCCAGTATCTAAAGTAAATATATTTTCTTTTGGTGTTCCTAATTTTTCTGCTAAATCAGCATGATGTTTCAAATGTCTAAATTCCCCATGAACAGGTAGAAAATATTTAGGCTTAACTAAAGTATGAATTAACTTTAACTCTTCTTGGTACGCATGGCCTGATACATGTACATCTTCTAAATCTTCGTATATAACATTGGCACCTCTTTTAAATAATTGGTTAATCACCTTTGATATAAGCTTATCATTACCTGGAATAGGTGATGCTGAAATTATAAATGTATCATTTGCTTCTATAGATATTTTTCTATGATTTGAAAAAGCTATCCTCGCTAAAGATGCCATAGGCTCTCCTTGACTTCCTGTGGTTAAGATTGTTACTTTTTCATTTGGATAACTAGATATATCATCTACATCAATTATATCTGTATCAGGCACATGAAGATACCCAAGTTCTCTAGCTACCTTAGATACATTCTCCATACTTCTTCCATTAAAAACAATTTTTCTTCCATAAATCATAGATGCATCTACTACTTGTTGCATCCTATGAATATTAGATGCAAATGTAGCAACTATAACACGACCTTTGGCTGTAGAAAAAATTCTTTTTAACGTCTGTCCTATGGTACTCTCTGACAAAGAATGACCTGTTCTTTCTACATTTGTACTATCTGCCATAAGAAGTAAAACCCCTTCTCTTCCTATAGTTGATATACGTTGTAAATCCATAAGCTTTCCATCAATTGGAGTATAATCTATTTTAAAATCTCCTGTATGTAATATTGTTCCTAGCGGTGTATAAACAGCTAAACTACAAGAATCAGCTATACTATGTGTAGCTCTTATAAATTCTACTTTAAAACATCCAAGCTCTATTACATCTCCCATTTCTACACTCTCTGTTTTCGTCTCATTTAACAATTTATGTTCTTCAAGCTTAGTCTTTACTAATCCTATAGTTAATTTTGTTCCATAAATAGGCATTTGTAACTGTTTTAAAATATACGGTATTGCACCAATATGGTCTTCATGCCCATGGGTTAAAACAAGGCCTTTTACTTTATCTTTATTATTTATAAGATATGATATATCTGGGATAATTAGGTCTACACCATACATCTCTTCATCAGGAAATGCTAATCCACAATCTATAACAATAATATCATCATTATACTCTATAGTAGTTATATTCTTTCCTATCTCACCCATACCACCCAGTGGTATAATTCTTAATTTTTCTTTCATCAAACTACCTCCATATAAAAACTCATTATTTATATTTTGTACATAATACCATATTTAATTCTTCAAATATTTTTATAATAAAAAAGCCTTTAGTAAATATATTTAAATATCTACTAAAGGCTATATATCTTTGAATTAACTTTTCATAATTTAGTTAGTATAGTATAAACTTTCTGATGGATAAACAGCATCACAAGTTATATCTATTCCTAATTTTCTAAATGTTTGCTCATCACTAGTTGGTAATATTGTTGTTGAGTGTGCTTGGCAATTTTTAAGCATTGGTAGCTTTTCCATAGCTACTTGAGCTGTTGGATTAGTCGCAGCACAAATACTTAATGCAATAAGTACCTCTTCACAATTTAATGATACATTCTTATTTGCTAATGTTTGTGATTTTAACTTTATAATTGGTTCTAATATCACTGGTGATATTAAGTGAATATCATCAGATATATTTGCTAAATGTTTTATAGCATTTAATAAAACTGCTGCTGCATCATCTAAAACTTCTGTATTTCTTCCAGTTATTATAGTTCCATCTTGAAGTTCTAGCGCGATAACTGGACATATTTCATTTTTATTTGACTTTTCTTTTAATTCCTCAGCACGCTTTCTTGCAGGAGCTACAACATTTCTATCTTCTTCCTTCAAATTAACTTGCTCCATTATAAGTTTAGCAGCTTCAAATGTTTCTTTGTCCACATACCCTTTTTTATATTCGCATCCAGTTTTGAAATATCTTCTAATTATTTCTTGTTTTGATGCTTCTCTAACAACTTCATCATCAACTATTCCAAATCCAACTCTATTTACACCCATATCTGTTGGTGATTTATAAACTGATTCTTTTCCAGTAATCTTTTCTATTATTCTTCTTAATACTGGGAAACTTTCAAGGTCTCTATTATAATTTACTGCAGTTTCTCCATAAGCTTCTAAGTGGAAGTAATCTATCATATTTACATCCTTAAGATCTACAGTTGCAGCTTCATAAGCTATATTTAAAGGATGTTTTAGTGGTACATTCCAAACTGGGAATGTTTCAAATTTAGAATATCCAGCTGAATTTCCTCTTTTATATTCATGATATAGTTGGCTTAAGCAAGTAGCAAGCTTACCGCTTCCTGGTCCTGGTGCTGTAACAACAACTATCGGTTTACTTGTTTCTATATAAGGATTCTTTCCGTAACCTTCATCACTAACTATAGTATCAACATCTGTTGGATACCCTTTAGTAGCTCTATGTTTATAAACCTTTATTCCTCTTCTCTCAAGCTTGTTTATAAATACAGTTGCTGATGGTTGGTCGTTATATCTTGTAATTACCACTGAATTTACTTCTAAGTCATAAGATCTTAGATCATCGATAAGTCTCATTACATCCATATCATAAGTAATTCCAAAATCTCCTCTGATTTTGTTTCTTTCGATATCTCCAGCATAAACGCAAATAACTACTTCAACATTTTCTCTTAGCTTATGTAATAACTTTATTTTTGCATTCTCATCAAAACCTGGTAATACTCTTTTGGCATGAAGGTCAAATAACAATTTTCCTCCAAACTCTAAGTATAACTTATCATAGTTATTAACTCTTTCTAAGATAAATTTTGATTGCTCCTCTAAGTACTTTTCGTGATCAAATCCTATTTTCATATGTACACTCCTAATTTTATAGTTTTTTTTTAGTATAAATAATTTTTATACTAAAAATTACTTATACTTAAGTTCGATTAAACAAATTATATTCACTTTTAATCTCCCTTATGTAACTATTAATAGAAAATCTCAATTTAATCTATTAATTAGGCACAAAATCTATACTATTATTACATAAATTTTAAGCTATGTAAATTAAAAAAACGAAAATTTTTAATTTCTATTTAATATTAATTCGTAAAAATTTCGTGCTTCACTTGTATTTATATATTAATTTTTCTTATATAAATACTACCTATAAAAAATTAAGAGTTAATATATTACGATATTTAAATCTAAATTTGCAAATTAAATATCCTATAATTTTTAACTCTTAATTGTTAATTATTAATTATTTAGATACATTTCCTGCTACATTTAAAACATCCCATGTTCTTGCAAATGGTGGTGCATAACAAAGGTCTAGCATTCCTAATTGTTCAGTAGTCATCTTTCCGAAAATACATGCAGCTAAAACATTACATCTTTGAACCGCATCTTTATATCCAGCAACCTGACCACCTAGTATTACTTTACTATGTGCATCATAAATAAGTTTAACATATATTTTTTGTCTACCTGGATAGTAGCTTGTTTGATTCATATCGGAAATAAACTTAGTCTTATAATCAAATCCTAACTCTTTAACTTCTTTTTCTGAAAGTCCTGTTCTTGCAGCTTCCATATTCATAACCTTAATACAACTTGATGCTAAAGAACCTTGGAAGCAATTATTTTGCCCTGCTAAGTTCTCACCTACTATTCTTCCTAGCTTATTTGCCCCTGTGGCTAATGGAACATACGCTTCTTTTTCACTTACGTAATTATTTATTGTTGCGCAATCTCCAGCTGCGTAAACATCTTCTATTGATGTTCTTCCAAATTTATCTACAACTATAGCACCATTTCTTAACTTTTCTATTCTTTGGTCTGTTATAAACTCAGTATTTGGTCTTACTCCTGTTGCAAGTATAACTAAATCTGTCTCAAATTCACCTTTATTAGTTATTACTTTGTTAACTTTTGTATCTCCACCTAATTCTAAAACAGTTTCATTTAATAAAAGATTAACTTCATGACTTCTAATTTCTTCTTCTAATAAATCAGTTATCTCCTTATCAAAAACTTCTGCTAAAACTCTATCTTGAAGTTGAACAACAGTTACTTCCTTACCTTTTTGCTTAGCAGCTTCCACTGCTTCAAGTCCAATAAATCCAGCGCCTATAATAGTTACCTTCTTTAATTCTGGATTTGAAAGCAATGCTTTTATTCTATTACCATCTTCCATAGATTTTAATGTTAATACATTTTCTAAATTAACATTTTTTATTGGTGGAATTATAGCTCTTGCTCCTGTAGCTATCATTAGCTTATCATATGAATCAGTAAATTCTTCATTATCTCTTATGTTTTTAACTTTTAGGGTCTTAGAATCAAAATCTATACCTAATACTTCATGTTTAGTAAATATATCTACTCCTGATTCTCTGAACTTTTCTGGAGTTCTTGCTATCATTTCATTTGAATCTTCAAAGAATCCTCCAACATAGTAAGGAAGTCCACAAGCTCCGAAAGAAACTATATCTCCTTTTTCATAAACTATAACTTCATCATTAGGACAAAGTCTTTTAAATTTTGCAGCCGCACTCATACCTGCTGCTATTCCACCTATAATTACTACTTTCATAAACACCATCCTTTGCTTTTTATATTACATTATAAACATATTAACTTATCGTTTTTTATGTTCAGTATTTTTATATATTATATACTAAGTTAATAAAATAATGAAATAATTTCTTCATCACTTATTTTTAATATTGTGTTATCTAACTCGGCACCTTTTCCTACTATTTTATCTATAAGCGCTTTTTTCTCATCTTGAAGACTTATTATTTTTTCTTCAATTGTATCTTGAGCTACTATCTTAATTACTTCCACTATATTATTTTGCCCAATTCTATGCGCTCTATCAGTAGCTTGATCTTCTACCGCTGGATTCCACCATGGATTCAAATGAATAACTATATCTGCACTAGTTAAGTTTAATCCTGTACCTCCAGCCTTAAGAGAGATTAAAAATACAGATGTATCGTCATTATTAAATTCATCAACGAGCTTTGCTCTTTCTTTAGAAGGTGTTGATCCGTCTAAATATTTATAAGTAATATAATTGCTATCAAATATATTTTTCACATTTTTTAATACTGTAGTAAATTGAGAGAACACTAGTATTTTATGTCCTTGCTCTATACATCCTATAACTGTCTCTGTTAATGCATTTAACTTACTACTTCCTCCAATATAGTTTTCCATTATAACCGATGGGTCCAAGCATATTTGCCTTAACTTTGTTATATAAGAAAGTATTTCTATCTTACTCTTTGTAAATTCATCATTTTTAACTTTTTTATCTATAAGCTCTTGAACATAATTTGCATAAGTCCCATACACTTTCTTTTGCTCTTCTTCAAGTGGTACTATAAGTTTCTTTTCGATTTTTTCTGGTAATTCTTTTATGACATCGCTCTTAAATCTTCTTAAAATAAATGGTCTTATAAGCTTATTAACTTCATCAATAATAACTTTATCTTCTTCAAGTCTTCTATGATATCTAGTTAAAAATCTCTTTTCATCGTATAAATATCCAGGCATTATAAAATCAAATATAGACCAAATCTCCATAAGAGAATTTTCTATTGGTGTACCTGTTAAAGCAAATTTTCTCTTTGCATTTATACTCTTTGTTGCCATAGCATTTTGCGATGATGAATTTTTTATATTTTGTGCTTCATCTAAAATACAATAATCGAACTCTTTATCTTGATAAAATTCTAAATCTCTTCTTAACAAATTATAAGTTGTTATTAAAACATCATACTCTTTATATCTCTCTATTAATTCTTTTCTCTCTTTAACAACACCATTAACTATTCCAACCTTTATATCTGGTGAAAATTTCGAAAACTCACCTTTCCAATTATAAACAAGTGAAGTAGGCGCTACTATTAAACTCTTTTTACCTTCATTTGATGCTATGAAAGTTATAGTTTGCAAAGTTTTACCTAATCCCATCTCATCACCTAATATACCGCCAAACCCTAAATAATCTAATGTTTTAAGCCACTTATAGCCTTCAACTTGATATTCTCTTAAAGTTGCATTTATATTATTAGGAATAGTGTATTCTTTATCTCTATACGATACTAAAGAATCTTTTATCTCTTTTATAATTTTACGTCCTCTTATTCCTTTTATTCCTGAGTCATTTATGTAATCTTCTATTACCCCTGCTTTATTCTTATTAAAAATTGCCTTATTATCATTCTCAATAAGCTCCATTGAATCTAAAAGTGCTAAAATTTTATTTAACTCTAAGTCATTAAGGTCTAAAAATTCTCCACTCTCTAATCTATAATACTTTTTATTATCTCTAAAAGCTCTTAATATATTAACTATTTCTCTATCTTGAATATTTCCTAAGGTAAATTTAAGCTCAAAATAATCAAACTTTCCTTTTCTTATTTCTCCCTTAAAAGCTCCAGAACCTATTGATTTTATACCAGTAAAATTCTCTGAATAATATACTTCTCCTATATCTTGAAGTTCTACTATATCACGCTTAAAAAATCTAAATAAATCATCTTCACTTTTAAAGAATACAAACTTATCATCTATTTTTTCAAAACCTAACTCTTTTAGTTTTTGTACTACTTCATCTTCCTTAGCCTTATCTCTATAGATAATTTTCTCTTCAAAGTTATGTTCGATATTAAACTCATATTGTCCATAACATACTTTAAGGATTAAATATGTTTCATCTTCTTTATCAAAGTAGAATTTAAAGCTAACTGGTGAAATAATGATTTTATCTCTAAGACTTTTAGATAATCTTATATTTTTACTTACATCTTGCATTGAAGGTATTAATTCTCTTAAAATTCTTTCCTCTTCTTCTTTAGCAAAAAATATAGTTTTACCATGACTAAAAGACTCTACATAAGGATTCAAAACATCTATTTGTTCTTCTGGTGGTAAATAAATATTAGAATTATACAAATATACATCCTTAGTTGATGTTAAGCTTTCTGGAATACCATTTTCAGCTTCAAGCTTTATTACCTTCCCCCCATCTTCTAGCGACATCGGTAAATCAATTTTTTCTTCTAATACATCTACTTCTATTTGCCTTGAATAAAACCCGCTTCCTAAGTAGACCCTATTATTTTTTATTACATTTAAAAATTCTCTGACAAGATAATCTGGAATTATAACTTGCTTTCCTGAAATAAATTTTCTATCTATATCTCTTATAAGATTTATAAGTTTAATAAGTCTTTTATCACTATTAGATAACTTCTGTTCATTTATATCAAAAGTAAAATCTTTTCCATATGCTAAAGGAACTTTATTATATAAAGATATTAAAAAGCTTCCTATATCCTTTAAAATATATAACTTATTTGAACTCATCCCTTTTAGCCCAACTCTAAACTCTGCTGCAATTTTTCCATACCAATTTACCCTGTTTATTACAACCTCAAGCTTTATTTCTTTTTTAATTTTTTTCTCACCAAGTAATAAATCTAATACAGAATCTGTAGTTGACTTAATAAGCTCCTTTGAAGCTTCTCCAATACCTAATTCATCCTGAATTGAACTATCTTGCTCTATATCATCTAAAAATCTATAAAACGTAGCAATTAAATGCTTACAACAATATGTAATTCTCTTTTTACCATTTTTCTCATAATCACTACAACTACACTTAGTTAAAACTATTTCTTTAGTCTTTTTATCCATATCTAATCTGCAATTATACTGACTATATAAACTTTCAGATATAACTAAACTATTAATAAAAATTTCATTATCGTCAGCTTCATATTTTATATCTGCAATTAAATCATTATTTAATACTCGTCTTCCATCTCTCTCATTTTTACCATAAGTACTTTTCTCAAATGCTTTTAATAAAACCTGTTTTATCATAAATTCACCTACGTTACATATAATGGATACATTATACCATAAATTATTTAACTAGAATTAATTGAAATGTAAGTTTCCACATTAGCTTATAATAAACAAAAGCCTTATGAAATAAATTAACTATTTCATAAGGCTTTTTTAAATTTATACTATAATTTTACTATTCATTTTTGATATACTTCCACTTAACTTCTTCTCATAAAAAATTATAAACGTAATAATAGTTGCTAAAGTTGCCCCTATATCTGATATAGGCTCCACTACTAAAACTATTAGTATATAATATATCAATTTTAAAAAATTTTAAAGGTACCTAATATTTTTACACTATGTTGATAATTTAATTCTACTTATTGAAACGTTCTTCTAAAAATCTTGCAACACCATCTTCATCACAACTTCCTATAACAGCTGTTGCCAGTTCCTTTAATTCATCCACAGCATTAGCAGTTGCATAAGCTTCATTTGAAAGTTCAAACATTGGTATATCATTTAAATTATCACCAAAACAAACTAAATTATCATGTTCAATATATCTTTCTAAAAACTTAATTCCATTAGCTTTTGAAGCTTCACTGCTATATGCTTCTAAGAAATAGCAATCTTCTTCATAAATATCTTCATAATAATTAACTGTTAACCCTTCAATTTTAGTTAATTCATCATTTATTTTTTTAATATTTTCATATTTATCAAATACAATGAAGTTAATTACTTTAGAATCTTTAATTGCTTCTTTATAATCAGTTACTTCCACAAAAGTTTTTAACTTTTTATCAGCTCTTTCTTTATAGAAATTATATTCCCAAGCATATTGGAACTCTTTATAATAAACCCATAAATGATTATCTTTAATTCCATACACTAATACATTTTTATCTAACTCTTCAAATATCTCTAAGCACTTTTTAACAGTGTCTTTTTCTATTTCTTTTATATCTATATACTTTTGTTCTTTAATATCATAAATTAAAACCCCATTCATAAGTGCTACTGGAAGCTTTAAATTAATTTCTTCTAATAATTCTACTACTGTAGCTGGTGTTCTCGCTGTGGCTACTGTAAAGTTAACACCGTCATCTATTAATTTATTTAAAGTATCGCATGAATACTTAGATACTTCTTTTTTACTATTTAATAATGTTCCATCTAAATCTGTAACAAATAATTCCATAATTTATCCTCTTCTTCTCTAGTTAGTTTTAATTTTTACTCTCTTAACTTATAATTATCTAAAATTTATCTTTGTATGTATAACTAAATACTGTTTATTATATTACTCTATCTATTTTTCATAATTAAATTACACATCTTGTACAAACTTATTAATCTTTTTATATAACATCGGATGAATAGTATACCTTATCTTAATTAAAATTTCTATACCTTTTTTTAAATATATCTATTATATATATTTCTTAAAATATATTTTTACTTTCTTTAATATAATATATACAAAAATAAGGAGCCACATTTAGTAGCCCCTTCCTAACTATCCATCAATTTAAAGTGATGTTTCCTTCTTTATTTCATTTATCATATCTTCTTCTGAAAAGGTCTTATCATCATATGTATTATATATATCATTTAATGATACAGTGTAATAAACATTTTTACTTTTCTTTTTCTTCTTTTCCTTTTCAGGCTTATTTTCCCCTTTACTCTGCATGGTTCTTTTTACAAAAACTCCTGCTGCAACAGAAGCTGCAACCGCTGATAATGCGCCTAAAACTAATTTTTTACTACTCTTATTCACCATACTGTTCACCTCACTATTATTAAAGATTATAAACATTAAAAAATAGTAAGTCAACTTACAATTTTTATTTACTCTTTAATTATCTATAACACTATTAATCTTTTCAATTAAAACTTCTGTATTTTCATCTATGGTACAACCTTCATACCATTCGCTATTTTCTGCATTATTACACTCACCAAAATATTTTGCTTTTAATATTATTTCTGGCCTATACTCAAAATGTAATATATCAAAATGTGACCACTTTCCTCCCCAAACAAAGCCACATTCTTCAAAAGTCTTAACTATTTCCTCAGGATAAATTGAAATTCTATTTCCACCTTTTTCTCTATTACACCATTTCCAATAATCCGCAGGATCACTCTTTAAATCTATTGCAATAGCAAAAGCATGTGGACTAAGTTGTCCTGTATCTTGTATAACTCTATAATTAAATGTTCCGCTTGTTGGTGATACAAAATTATATATCTTAGGATTTTCCTTTGCAAGCTCACTTATAATATTTAGTGCCTTCTCAAGATTATCCGCTGCACCATTTACTTTATTAAACATCATTGAACCATAATAAGTACTTTTATTAGTTATATTTTTCTGTACAGCTTCTTTACTATTACCATACATATTACTTAAAAAAGAATAACATCTAATTCTTCCTGGGTCTTGCCCTTCTTCCATAACATTATTTATCATATCCAAAGGATAAATTTGTTCTAAAGTATCCTGTAAGTCAGAATTATAAAACTTCTGTTCATGACTTTTCTCTTTTTTATCATCATAAAGAACTTTATTATTATTTTGCATTACAAGATAAACAAATCCCTTTTCATCTTTTTCTATATCTTTAATACATTGAGGATACGTTAACATTAAAACTAATAAATCTCTTTTTGTATTCCATATATAATCCATCTCTTTGTTTTCTTCCGAAGCAAAGGTAGTACTCTCAACAGATATAATAAATAACATACACGTCAATAAAAATTTAATTACTTTATTCATGCTTAACCTCCACTATAAATATAGCCTTGCTTCTAATTTTCTATCATAATCAGTCCAACCACCATCTGGATACTTTTCTTTAATCTTTTCTATCTTATTCATTGTTGCATCTACATAATCGGCATAATGCACAATATAAGACTCTTCCATATTCATATCCTTAGGGGACCCAAACTCTGGTTTTCCATGATGTTGAACAATACATCCTTTTATTCTTGCTTTAAATTCATCCGAATAAAGATTAGGCTCTGACTCAAAAGCTTTATCAAGCATTTGAATTCCTATAACTATATGACCTTCCATCTCACCTTGAAGTGTATATTTAAAAGGTCCATCGTAGCTCATCTCATATATTTTACCTATATCATGAAGTTTTGCAGCTAATATGGCAATCTCCTTGTTTTTACAATTATATCTTTCAGAAAATACTATACTTAAATACATAACCCCTAATGTATGTTCTGCGAGACCACCTATATAATTATGATGCATAGATACTCCACCAATTGCCTTTTTAAACTTCTCTAAAAATTCTTCATTCTTAAAAAAATAATTATTTAAGGCCTTTCCTTCCCTTGAAAGTATATATTCATCAGTATATAGTTCTAACTCTTCCATAATATCTTCTACTGGTCTTTTTACTGTTGGAAGATAATCTTCAATTTCATATTCATCAATAAATTCATATTTCTTAACATCAAAATTGCTATCTTTTTTACCTTCAACAGATATAACCCTACCTTCTACTATATCTCCTTTTTTAGAAGGTATAGTAGCTTTTATATCTCCACTTTTATCTGCTAATATAGCAACAACTTTGCTAGTATCTTTAAACATTATTCTCATAACCATCAAAGAAATTTTTATATTTTCTCCGCTTTTTACATCATTTAAAAATATGTCTTTATTACTCATATGTTTGCCTCCACTTTTCTCACTCTCTAAAATAGTATGTGCAATGAAAATTAAAATATTTTATTTAAAAAATGAAAAAAGCCAGAATATTTATAATCCATGGCTTTTTAATCTATTTGCAAATTTTTTAATAAACATTATTTTTTTATATGTTCAAATTATCAATCAAACTATTTCATCCCTAATAAAACATCCATAAATTTAATTCTTCTACATATCTCATAGGCTATAAATGTAAGACCAAAAGATAAGCTAATTATTAACACTATAGAAACCCATGCAGGTAAAGTTAATGGTAATATATAAAATGCTAATACTAACAAGATTGTTTGATGTAATATATATACTGGAAAAGATGCTTTGTTTAAATAAGCTAATAATTTATTGCTTTTATTTAAGTATCTAATTCCATAAGATACTATAGTTATTCCCATAATTAATGATATCGTACTCTTTAGTGTACTATCTAATATATAAACTATAGATTCTGTTTGTGTATTCCTTATTAAGAAAAAGTACAGTGCACCTAACATAACAGTTCCAATTGTTAAGGCTAAAAATAACCTTCTTTTATTAGATAATCTTTCTATAACTTCATTATCACTATAGGCTACATATCCTAGAATGAATAATAGTAAATTCGTTAATACACCTTTCCCTCCTATTGTAGGAATCATCTCTAAAGTTATTAACGCTATTAATACCCACAATAAAGACCTTTTTCCCAAAACTATAGGCTTAATTGAATCACTTATAAATTTTCCTGGCTTAGTTTTCAGCCACTTTATTATAAGAACCCCTACAATTGATATTGCAAAAAGGAATATAATAAACCAAAGATGAGCGGGACTAAAATTACCATCAAAACCCATAAAGTCACTTACATTTGTAAAAAACATTTTTAAATGACTAAAATAATTTATATTTTTTTCTCCTCTCCATAATCTAGCTAAATATGTTTGAGGTGGTACGACAACTAAAATTCCAAATATAAATGGTATAAGTAATCTTTTGACTCTTTCTTTAATATACTGACCACCACTTCTTTTTTTCAATGCAAAATAAGTTGATGCTCCTGCTAAGAAAAATAAAAGTGGCATATACCAAGAAAATGTTAATAAAATAAATATGTTAGAAAATAAATTACTATTTTCAGCTTTAACATAAAAATCTCCAAAATCAGTAAATAATGCTGCTGTATGATAAACAAATAACATCAATATACAAATATTTCTTATCCAATCAATTTCATTTCTTCTCATAAAATCCCCCACACTTTTGTTAACAATTTATTTACATTTTTATTTTATCATAGCTTAACTTCAAATAAAATAAAAAAATATATGCCTATAATAATTTATATACTTAAATATATTATAGACATATATTATATTAAATCTAATTACTATTTTATATTTACTAATTAATAGCTTCTTTATTCACCAATTCCACTCTTTTTAAAGTTTTCAACAAAACCTTCTGAAAGCTTATTTATAGGCTTCTTTAAAAGTAAAGCTACTAATAATGCTACTACTATATAAATTAGAGAAACAATAATATCTTTAGTTAATACTGACTGTACAACTCCACCAATAGCTTCTCTTGCAAAAGATATTGAATATGTAAATGGTAAGAATGGATTTATTACTTGGAAGAATCTTGGAGTTAGTTGAATTGGGAATGTTCCTCCTGATCCTGCTACTTGTAAAACAAGTAATACTATTGCTAAAACCTTACCTACATTTCCAAATACAGAAACTAAAGAATACACTATGAATGTAAATGTTATAGATGTAAATACTATTCCTGCAACAAACAATGCCGGATTAACACAATATATCTTTAGAATATATAAATCTCCTAATGCCACTATTAATGCTTGAATAATAGCAATTGTTAAATATAATAATAACTTTCCAAAATAAACTTGTGTTGGAGTATATTCTCCATGTTTTTCTACTGATAACATTGAACTTAAAAGAGTTAATCCAACCCATAGTGATAAAACTGTATAGAATGGAGTCATTGCTGTTCCATAATTACCCATTGGATATAAGTTATTCTCTACTATATTTACTGGATTGGCTAAGAAATCACTTCTCTTTGCAACATCAGCCTTCAATAAATTAACTACATCTCTCAATTCCTGTTCATTACTAATACCAGCCATCTTATCTACTAAATCATTTATCATTGCTTCAGCTTGAGGTAGAGCCTCTTTAACAAAAGCTATTCCTTCTTCACCTTTTTGAGCTCCTGCATATGCTGTATTTAGTATATCTTGTACTTGAGGTAGCTTAGCCTCTGCTCCTTTAAGTATGTCTAATGCTCCTCCTGCAACATTATAAGCTTGATTTAAGGTATCATTTAAAGCAGGTATTATTGTTGAATCATAATTTGCATATATTCCATCAGTAATATTAGCTATATCATTAGCAGCTGTAACGATATTATCTAATAGAGATAAATCTATTACTACTCCACTATCTACTTTAGTTTTAATATCGTTTAGAGTTCCTAAAGCTGTAGAAAGAGTATTGCTGATATTAGTCAAACTATCTATTGCATTACTTAAAGATCCTCCTGAGAACTTATTCAATGTATTTAAAATATTAAGTACTGAATCAGCTGTTGCTTTTAATCCATTAACCTTACTTATTAAGTTATCTACCATTGCCGGTGCATTATCAGCTCCTGAGTTAATTGCATTTTTTACCCCTTCAGTATATGTTGCAATATCCTTTGAAACTTCATTAACTATCTTAATATCTTGCTTAATAGTTGGTGATAACTTTTCTACTGCACCTTGAGAAGATGTAATGAAATTTTGTACTTCACTACTTAAATTTTGAGCATTAGTTAAAGTATCTTGAATCTTAGGAATATCATTTTGAATCTCTGTAATTAAAGTTTGAATCTTTTCTGCTCCATCTGCAGCTTTATCTACAGTATTATTTATATCACCAAAACTTCCTTGAATCTTTACTAACGAATTATATATTGTTGTTATTTTAGGAATTTGCTCTTCTAGTTGTATTCCTACCTCATTGGCAACTCCAAATATAGCATTACTAACTGTTTCAACTATTGATTTAGTTACTTGTTCCTGAAGTGCTGTTGCACCTTTGACAGTAATCTTAGGTGCTATTGCATTAACTTTCTCATTAACAGTATAAATAATTTCTCCCTTTGTAACATTGTCACTTAATATGGATGTTAAATTCTTTGAAAAATTTTCTGGGATTGTTATGCTTGCATAATAATTTCCATTTTCAACATTTCTTTCAGCTTCTTCTTCTGATACAAATTGCCACCCAAGCTGCTTATTGTCTTTAAGTTGACCTATAACTTCATCACCTATATTAATATCCTTACCACTAAAATTAGCTCCCTTATCAAGATTAACAACCCCAACTTTTATTCCACTGGTTGCGTCCTGTGAATACGGATCCCATGATGCCTTAATATTAAACCAAGCATATAAAGATGGTATTATACATAAGGCAGCTAGAACAATAATAGCTGCATAATTCTTAAATATGCTTCTAATATCATCCTTATAAATTTCAAATATCTTTTTCATCTTTTGTATCTCCTTATTACTATTAAATTAGTTCTCTTAGTATTATTTGTATATATTGTGACAAATATTACTTTACTTTTTTCATTTGCATTTTAAATAAAACCACTCAAGCAACAATTGTAATCATATCCACATATAACTGTACTTCTATTAACTCCCCCATTCTCTCGAATTTATCTGTATATTATCATACTCATTATTATTTATAAGTCAAAATTCAAATTCTTTTATTTTCCCATCAATTTAGTTGTATTTTCATAATTAATTGTGATTAGCTTTTATTTTCTCAAAAATAGTTATACTTTAATAATCAATTTTTAGTTCTCTATATTTTTATTTTGTAAATATAATAAAAGGAGCTGTTTATAAAAACAACTCCTTAAATATAAAATATTTTTTTAACTAAAAGGTTTATAGACACTACTATCTAAATATACTTCTGATACACATTCTCCAGCTGAATTATATCCATATAAATAAGTATCAGCAGATAATGCTCCTGTTTGATAAGCTTTTGGCTCATAAGTTATTCCACCAGTAGCTTGGCTATTAGACCAAAACTCAGCAGTTATTGAACCACCACTAGAATATACATTAACAACAATTGGATAATCATAAGGATTTGTAAACACTAAATCTGGCCATTCATCACCTATAGTAGCATCTAAGCCTTGTGGAACATAACCAACAGTCATTTCATGATATGTTCTAAAATCAGGAATTATTCCTGCTCTAAGCTCAGCATTATATATAGTACTAGAAATCTGACATACTCCTCCACCATATCCTGGAACTACTTTCCCATTAAGATAAGTATTAGCAGCAACAAAACCATTTTCTGCTGTAGTAGGTCCTATAGCTTCTACAGTTGAAAAAGAATCTCCAGGCATAAGTAAAACATTACCTATCATACTAGCTCCTCTTTGAATGTTTGTCCCACTTGGTCCTGCTGAAAAATAAGTTGTATATGAAGATATTTTTGTATCTACTGTTTGTAACGCTGCAGTTGTTATTTCTGGATCTACCTCTTCAAGATTTCCTTCAATCGAAACAAGGTCATCACCATTAACATCTTCTAATGCTGTTTTTATATTTGTAAATAACTCTTCTTTATTTAATCCATAACCAACTTGTCCATCTGTTACACTTATAGTATCCCAACTTATACTTATACTTGCATTTACTGCATCAACCTTAACTTGTTCAGCTATTGTATCTATGAATTCAGCAATTTTATCTTCATTATAAAGTATTTCAAACTCATAACTTCTACTTTCCGGTTCTTTTATAAGAGAAAGTTTTTCTTTAAAATTCTTATCTTTTCCAAAGTTCAAAAGTTCATTTTCAAAAGTCTCATAATCTATAGTTGTATCTAGATTTAAGTAACTTTTATCAAAATTAGAATCGCCAACAGCAACATTTATTTTTCTTGAAGAAATTTCATTAACCATTTCCTCTAAAACATTATGCAATTGACTCTTAGTAAATCCTGATACATCAGTATCTAATACAAAAGTTCCTGGATATACCTTATCTTCATAACTATTAACAAGTTTCTTATTTTCTGAATTAGTATAAGCTGCAGTAAATCCAACTAACACAAGCACTGCTAATACTGCAAAAAATAATATTTTCTTTCGTTTACTGGTAGGCTTTACTACTACTTCATTCGTTTGTGGTGCAATATTATTATCCATACACTTCTCCCCTATAACATAAAAGTATTATTCCATTTAATAATTCAATAGTTATATTATATAACTTTTAGTATTTTTTTACAATTAACATTCCTTTATCTTTTTCCGATAAAGTTAGATATAAGTCTACATAAAAATTTATTTTATTGTATACTAATATAGATAATAATAAACTTAAGGAGAAAAAAATGATTAAAACATTTAATGAACTTGACTTAAATTTAAATATAATAGAAGGTCTTAAAAAGCAAAACATTACAGAACCTACATTAATTCAACAATTAAGTATTCCAAAAGCATTGGAAAACAAAGATATTATTGGTGAAGCTCATACTGGTAGTGGAAAAACTTTAGCTTATCTTATTCCTTTATTCCACAAAATAAACACAGAAAAAAGAGAAATGCAAGCTATTATACTTGCTCCAACTCACGAACTTGTTATGCAAATAGAATCTCAAATAAAATTACTTAATACAAACTCTGAAACAAACGTAACTTCATTAACTATAATGGGTGAGTCAAATATTGAAAAGCAAATAAAAAAATTAAAAGATATTAAACCTCATATAATAGTTGGTTCTCCAGGTAGAATATTAGATTTAATAAGAAAGAAAAAGATAACTGCTCATACTATAAAAACTATAGTAATAGATGAAGCTGACTCATTACTTCGTAACAATAGAACTAGCGTTATAAAAGATATTATAAAAACAACTATGAGAGATAGACAGCTAATGTTCTTCTCAGCTAGTATAAGTGCAGAAGCTTTAAAGGAAGCTAAGTCATTAGTTAAAGAAGATGTTGAAATAATTAAAACTGAAAGTAAAACATCTCTAAATCCTAACATAGAACATATATGTATTTTGGGTGATAATCGAGATAGATTCGAAAATTTAAGAAAGCTACTTGCTGCTGAAAGACCTAAAAGAGCTATAGTTTTCGTTAACAATAATACAGAAATGGATGTACTTACTAATAAGCTTGCACATCATAAAGTTAATGCAATCTATATAAGTGGTAAATCTTCTAAGGAAGATAGAAAAAAAGCTATAGATGCATTTAGAAGTGGAAAATGTAACGTTTTAGTTTCTTCAGATTTATCTGCAAGAGGTTTAGATATTCCTGATGTTACTCACATAATAAACCTTGACTTCCCTGGAAGCTCAAATGAATATCTTCATAGAGCCGGAAGAACTGCTCGTGGCTTAGGTTCAGGAAAAGCTATATCTCTAATAACAACAAAAGAAATCAAGTGGATAAATTCATACGAAAAAGAATTTAAAATTAAATTTATTCCTGCAAGACTATATATGGGTAAATTAGAAAGACTTGATTAATGCCTAAAAGTAAGTGAAAGGTTGCTTCGCAAGATCAAAGTTTTGACTTCGTCAAAGATTAAAATCTTCTTCGCAGAGTGGAAAGTTGACTTATAAGTAGAAAGAGCTTGATTTATTCAAAAATTTCTACTTTAGCTGCTTTTCCCTTTTTGCGTAAGCAAAACCTTTCCCTTCACCATAGGTGACTTTTTACTTTGCCGTTAGGAAACTACTTTGCGTAGCACTCTACTATTTCTCCATAGTAGATATAATGATAGTCATCTTTAGGATAATTCTTCTTTAATTCCTCCGGAAAGCTATCTTTGTGAATTCTATCCACATAAGTGATTTTACACTCATAGTACATATTGCAATTATCTACTACTGGCGTTTCTGTAAGCTTCGCTGGTACAAATTTTATATTTGCTTCCTTTTCTTTATCTATATCTCTTCCTGATTTTGTTCCACAAATAGTAAGAGCTTTTTTCATTTCATCACTATATGGAATACTTATAGTATAATCCTTAGCAGTTTGTATAAATTCATAAGTATATCTTTGAGGTCTTACCATAGCTACAAAAAAGGGTTTATTCCAGCTATATCCTACATACCCCCAGGAAATAGTCATAGTGTTTACCTTACCATTTTCTTTTACTGTTAAAAAAGCACCTCTTTTAGTTAGGTTCTCCATTGCCTCTGATAAATTTTCATAAAATTTCACTTTAACACCTCCAATATTTTCTATTATATCATATATGTCGTATATGCTAAAAATGAACCGATTCCAATTCCCTCTCAAAATAAAATATAAATAATACTACTTCTTAAAACCTAATATAAAGTAACTTCTTGCCAGCTCTAATATTTATCTAATATTTTAACATAGTTTTTATAACTACATATTGCACTGTTAATATTTATGTGTTATTATTTTTACAAAGCAAATATTAAGATAATCAAAGTATTTTTTTATAAAAGGAGGCCCTTATGAATAAAATTGCGTTAATCACAGATAGCACTTGTGGATTACCAAAGAAATATATAGATAAATATAATGTACACATTGTAAATTTAAAAATAATATATAAAAGTGGTGAATTTATAGATGGAATTAATATCACCGCTGATGAAGTCTACTCTAGAATTGAAGAAGAATTACCAACTACATCAATGCCTTCTGTACAAGATGCATGTGATTTATATGATAAACTTATCAGCGAGGGATATACCCATGCTATTATTCTTCCAATCTCTTCTGGTTTATCAGGAACTATAAACAGCTTTAGATTAGCTAGTGAACAATATGATGATAAAATAACTTCATTTATCTTTGACACAAAAATTCTCTCTATGGCCGTTGGATTAATAGTAATAGAAGTTGGAAAAATGATTAACAATGGAGAAAGTTTCGATACAATCTGTAAGACTATCCCTACCCTTAGAGAAAAAGTTAATATGTACTTTACTGTGGATACCCTAGAGTATTTAATTAAAGGTGGGCGAATAGGAAAAGTAACCGGTGGTATTGGAGAAATGCTTAACTTAAAGCCTATAATAACTATGGCCGATGACGGTAGCTATACTAATTTTGCAAAAGTTAGGGGATCAAAGCAAGCATTTAATAAACTAGTGAAACTTGCAACAGAAATCCTTGACCGTGGCAAGGGAAGAGTAATAATTATGACTGGTACAATGCATAAAGAGGCCGAAGAGTTAAAATCTATACTTGAAAAACATCCAAACACAACATTTATGCACTGTGGAACCATAACTCCTGCAGTAGGCATACACTCTGGTCCTAGACTTCTAGCCGTTGCTGTTATGGAAGAATAGAAATAAATTGTTCGCTAAGCTCACAGGTGAAAGGTCGACTGCATAGAGTCCAAAAGTGCCTACGGCAGTCCAAAGGATTTACTTCGTAAATGTCCAAAAGCTTTTTTAACTCTAAGTTATTACTCTTGGTTATTGTAAATCTTTTGGCCGTCACAAAGTGACCTTTTGGACTTTGACGAAGTCAAACTTTTGCCCAAAGTGCTTCGCACTTTATTTCTATTACTCCCATTCATTCCATACTTCTGGTTTATATCCTACTGTTGCTTGTTTTCCATTTCTAACTATAGGAGTGACATATACTGAAGGATTTTTAAATAATATTTCTTCTCTCATATCTGCAGTTCTTATTTTATCTAAATTTAACTTTTTATAATCTTTTGCTGATTTATTTATTAAATTTTCTAGTCCAACAGAATTTTTAACACTAGATAATTCACCTTTACTTAATGATTTTTCTTTTAAATCTATAAACTGAAAATTAATTCTTCGTTCTTTAAAATATCTTTCTGCTTTTTTAGTATCAAAGCATTTCTTAGTTCCAAATATCTGTATATTCATTTTTACACCTACCTATCTTTTTATAAGGAAACTCACTACTCATATACATTCGTAGGAGTAAGTTCATTTTAGTAAATCAAAGATTTAGAAATTCACTTACAGTATATCTTAAATTGATTTATTATCCAATTATTTTTTACTAATAATAATATTTATTATGGAAAAAATATATTATATATTTATATGATAGGTTGTGATAATTATGAAGATATTAAAATTTATGTTAATTTTCATACCAATTAGTATAGTTGGTAAGTTTATGAATTTTTCTCCATCTATTATGTTTATTTTAGCTGCATTATCAATAATTCCTTTAGCAGGACTTATGGGTGAAGGCACTGAAGAAATATCCTTTTACTCTGGCCCTAAAATTGGTGGATTCTTAAATGCTACCTTTGGTAACGCAACAGAGCTTATAATATCTTTTTTTGCCCTTAAAGAAGGTTTATTTGAAGTTGTTAAATCTTCAATATCTGGAGCTATAATAGGAAATATTCTTCTTGTTCTTGGTGCTAGTATGTTTGCTGGTGGCTTAAAGCATAAGGTTCAAAAATTTAATATAAATGTTGTAGAAACTACTTCTAGTATGCTACTTTTTGCTGTAATAGGTTTATGTATACCAGCTGTTTTTACTCATACTTTAAATCAATCATTATTAAATACTCGTTATGAAGGTCTAACTTTAGTAGTTGCAATAATTATGTTCATATTGTATCTATGCAGTTTATTCTTTTCTTTTTTTACTCATAAGGATTTATATTCCGTGACATACGAAGAAGAAGGAAAAGCTAAATGGTCATTAAAAAAAGCTATTATCGTGTTAGTAGTAGCTACTATATTAATTGCCATTGAAAGTGAATTTTTAGTAAGTGGAGTTGAAGATATTACATCCAAATTAGGTTTAAGTGAATTTTTTGTAGGTATAATATTAATCCCTATTATAGGTAATGCTGCTGAGCATACTACAGCTATTACAATGGCATTAAAAGATAAGATGGATGTGGCTCTTGAAATAGCTCTAGGTTCTAGTTTACAAGTTATACTATTCGTTGCTCCTATACTTATATTTTTAAGTCTATTATTCACACCAATGAGCATAATTTTTAACCAATTTGAACTTGTTGCTTTGATAGTATCAGTTCTTATTGCAAACAAAGTTGCAGGAGATGGTCAATCAAATTGGCTTGAAGGTGCACAATTAATGGCTGTATACCTTATAATTGCTGCAGGTTTCTTTATTATATAATTAAAAACTGCAATAAAATTGGCATATTAAATAGCTTTTTTAGCTTATTTAATATGCCATCATTTTTTAATAATTATTTTTTTCTTCTGAATTAAAAACTTTGGATAGGTCTATACCTAACTCTCTACAAGCTTCTTCTAGGCTACAACCCATTTCATCTACATATTTAGCTACATACGAATTCAAATCAATTTGTGCATATGTGCATTCCATCCCTATTCCTCCTAACCTTTAATTATTATTACTTATATAAAACTATTATTAAACTATTTTATGTATGTCTTACAAATTTTTACACCGGTATAACTTGTCCTATTATTATATATTATTTTTTCTTAAAATTCTATATTTTTTAATTTTTCTGTCAATTTATTTATATAAAAAAACAAGAAGCTAAAAATTAGCTTCTTGTTTTTAACTATGTAAATTTTACTCTTGAACTTGTTTCTTTTGCTGCAATTCCAACTAATATTCCTGTTGGAATAGCAGTTATAAATAATATTGGTAATATTGCAGCTAGTGCAACATTATTATATAAGAACGTAATAACTATTATTTGTCCTATATTATGAAATACAGCACTTATAATAGAAATTCCTATCATCGATTGCTTTGTGAACTTCTTCATAAAGATAATCGCTAAACTACTTAATAGTACTCCACCACTTGATATCCAAAAAGTACTTGTTAAGAATGTTCCTCTTAATAGAGATCCCAATAATACTCTCATAGAGTTAACTAAAATAAGTTCTTTTACATCAAAAAGTTCCATAGTTACTAAAGCAATAATATTTGCAAGTCCTAGCTTTGCTCCATATGGCAATGGTACTGCTATCATACTTTCAAATACCTGTAGCGCTATAGCCATAGATGTAAGCAATGCTAAGTAAATAAGTCGCTTAGTCTTACTCATCAAACTGGCCTTCCATTCCAACCATTACTTCATTAGGTAAGCATAGTATCGGTAAATATCCGTCACTGTCTACCCAGCCCATAGCTGAACAAACATGGTTTGGACACTCTTCATCGGTAATTCTAAACTTACCATCCTTAACCTCTACTACAAGCTCTCCATAACTACCTTGAATAGTATATCTTCCATCCACTTTAGGATCTAGTCTTTCAACAACTGTATTGCCGTGTATAACTTCTATAGAAGGTCCTTTAGGTCTCATAAGTGTATATCCTATCCAAATTATAAGACTTATTCCTATGATTATAGTAATTAACTTTATGTCTTTTTTACTTAGCATAAACTTCACCCTTTGTTTTTTATTATACTATTTAGATTCTAAAGCAGATTTTACAGCATCAATAATTGCAGTTGATGTTACTGTAGCACCTGAAACTACTTCAACATCAGCTGAGTTAGCTTCTACTATTTTACCTGGAAGCTCTTCTATAGCTTTTGATCCGATTCCTTGAGTTTCGCTATCTCCTGTTGCAGTAACAGCTGTGATTTTATCTCCATCAACTGTAACTTCTACAGTAACTTCTCCACCGAAACCTTCAGCTTTTCCAGTTAACTTTTCTCCTGATTCTTTGCTTCCGCATCCTACTAATAATGTTGCTGCTAATAATGTAGCTGCTATAACTCTTAATTTCATAATCGAGTCCATCCCTTCCACTTATATTTACATTAATATTATTAATGTAAAGTTAATTTATTGTCAATGCTTTTTAATTAAAGAAAATTATGAATTTATTTTTAAATAAAATTCATAATCAACGCAGACAAGCTATAGCCTTATTTCCATTGTAAATCTCCACAAACCATTTAGCTATTTCTTACATTTATAGAATTAAATTAATAAATTTCACAAAAATCAGTAATTCAAATCGACATTATACAATAATTTTTTTACACGTATTACTTTAACATATTTTAATTTAACTTTCAAATATGTGTATAATTTGTTAATATTAATTTAAAACTGATAAAAGAGCTAACGTTTTCGCTAGCTCTTTTCTAATTAAACTAATGCTTTTCTAATAAAACTATTCTTTTCTAACTCAAATGGAACTTTAACTTTACATATCATTCCTGGATGTGGACATCCATCTATTTCCTCTCCAGCTTCATTAAACAATACATCAACTGTAAAAGATTCACCAGTAATTTCTGGTGATAATATTTCTACAATGTCACCTTTTACAAATTTATTTCTTTGTCTACACGTAGCTAATCCAGTTTCTTTATCATAGTCTAATACAAGCGCTACTACATCATACTCTCTTACGTGATTGTTTGTATCAAATATAAGCCCTTCTTCCATAGGTTCATTAAAGAAAAATCCAGTATGGTATCTTCTATGAGCTACCTTATACATTTCATCTAATAAATACTTTGGTAATTTATAGTTTTCAGGATCTTCAAAATATAAATCTATAGCTTTTCTATACGCATTTACAACTATAGCTACATAATATTCACTCTTATTTCTTCCTTCTATCTTTAATGATGATATCCCTGCCTTCATAAGCTCTGGAATATGCTCTATCATGCATAAATCCTTAGAGTTCATTATATATGTTCCATATTGATCCTCTTCTATAGGGAAGTATTCATTTGGTCTTTTTTCTTCAACTAATGAATATTTCCATCTACAGCTTTGTGCACATGCTCCTCTATTTGAATCTCTTCCAGCCATATAGCTTGAAAGTAAGCATCTTCCTGAATAAGAAATGCACATTGCCCCATGAACAAATACTTCTAGTTCTAAATCTTCAGGAATATTTTCACGTACTTCAATTATATCTTTTAAAGAGCATTCTCTTCCTAAAACTACTCTCTCTGCTCCCATCTTATGCCACATATTACATGCTTCATAATTTACAGTATTAGCTTGTGTACTTATATGTATAGGTAATTTAGTATATTTTTGAACAAGAGAGAATACTCCTAGGTCTGATACTAAAACTGCATCTATCCCTACTTCCTCTAGCTTCTTTAAATGCTCTGCAAGTTTTTCTAAATCTGAATTTCTTGGCATTATGTTAACAGTACAGTACATCTTCTTTCCATACTCTCTAGCTATCTTCACACCTTCTGCCATTTCCTCATAAGAGAAGTTTTGTGCAGCAGCTCTTAGTGAAAAAGATTGCCCTCCAAAATAAACTGCATCAGCACCATATTGAAATGCTATCTTTAATTTTTCTAAACTCCCAGCAGGAGCTAATAATTCAGGTTTCTTATACTTAGTCATCTTCTATCTTCCTCTGTTTTTAATATTTATGAATTTATTATTACTCATTTATTAATATTAAACAATAGTTTTTTAACCCTAAGTAAATTCTTTTCACCTTTGCGAAATAAATATTTCACTTAACACAGTTACTTTTCCTTATTCACATAGTGAATCTTTTCACCTAACATCTGGTTACTCTTCCCATTAACTCCAGCTAACTATTAACTATCTCTCCTCCGTTTACGTGAATAGTTTGACCTGTAATATATGATGCATTATCAGAAGCTAAAAATACATACGCCCCTGCACACTCTACTGGCTGACCAGCTCTTCCCATTGCTACATTTTGACCAAAGGATGCTACTTCCGTCTTAGTAAATGATGCTGGTATAAGAGGAGTCCATATTGGTCCTGGTGCAACTTCATTTACTCTTATATTTTTCTTTGCTTTTGCTAGTTCTGTGGCAAGTGATCTTGTAAGTGCAGTAATAGCTCCTTTTGTCATGGAATAATCAACAAGCTTTTCATTTCCCTTAAATGCTACCACTGAAGCTGTATTAATTATGCAAGATCCTGAAGTCATATGTTTTAATGACTCTCTTGTCATATAAAAAGTTCCATATATATTAGTTTTCATAGTTTTATCAAACTGCTCATCTGTTATATCTTTAAAATCTTTATCTTCATATTGAACCGCTGCGTTATTAACTAATATATCAATTTTTCCATACTCTTTAATTGTTGTTTCTACAACATTTTTACAAAACTCTACATCACTAATATCTCCAGAAATTATTGTACATCTCCTACCATTTTCCTCAACTAATTTCTTAGTTTCTTCAGCATCTCTATGCTCATTGAAATATACAATAACTATATCTGCACCTTGTTTTGCATAAGCTATTGAAACAGCTCTCCCTATTCCACTATCTCCACCTGTAATTATTGCTACTTTACCATTTAAAGTATCACCTTTTTTATTATAGCTAGGATGGTCAAATATAGGTCTTGGGTTCATTTCACACTCAAATCCTGGTTGATGTTTTTGCTCTTGCATAGGAAAAGATTTTGGAAATTCCATATCTATGCCTCCTTAATTTATTAATTGTCATAGATTAGTATTCCCAAAATCTTTATTGTAATTTATATTCACTTTTTAAGATGATGAACTCGCTGCAGCTGCTGATGCTGCTGCAGCTGAAGAAATTAAAACTGCTGTTTGCATAGCTATAGCCACAGTTAATGCAATATTATTAGTATTAATTATAATATTTTCTTTTATGTTATTATCTAAAGTATCTAGATAATCAATTGAAACTAATGTTGCAGAAATCATATTTCTAAAATTACTTCCTAAAGCAAAGTTCCCAAATCCTTTTTCTTTCTTTAAATTCATACTTACATCTGCAATATTCATAGCAAAATCTTCTTTATTATCAGCTAAAAAAGTTATTATTCCAAGCATTGGTATAAAGTAATCTTTTAAAGGAACCTTCTTCTCTTTCATAATTGAGTTCATTGCTAATACTTCGTCACACTTTTGTATTGAAGGTAAATTTATTAAAGACAAAATATGTGATAAGGATTGAATATTATTACTATAAGAAATCCTATTGTCCTTTAAATACTGATAGATTTCTTCTATCTCATTAAAGGTTTCTTCTAAATTAGCTGAAGTTGTAGCTATTATTGCTGCATTTGCAATATCTTCTTGACCAGTTAAAAATCTATGATGCTTTTTCATATAGTCATATGCTACTCTAGTATTTCTTACTGCATCATCAACATTAACTCTATACCTTGCATTAAATATTACCTGTGCTGCCATAACTAAATATTCATTAGTAAAAAATTCATCCTTTAACTTATCATAAATAGATATAATTTCCTTTAAGCTATATTCCATATCATCTTCAAATGAAATTGTTATTGCAGTGGTTAACTTATTAATCCCTCTAAAATTTGAAAACATAGAAGTATTTTTCTTAATTATATCTAATGCCAAATTGATTCTATCTGTATCTACTCTTTGGTTTTTCATTGTACAAGTTAATGCACTACTCTTTATTTGAAATCCATACATTCCCCATGAACCTTTTACATCCTCTAAAGCTTTATTATTTTCTAAAAACAAATTAATTTTCTCATTCATAACTCTCACCCCATAATCTTCCTTAAATTTATTATAAGTTATTCTATAACTCTTTTCAAGATAATTTTTACCATTTGTTTAGATGTATATTTTTTTATATTTTCCTTAGCTTTTGTTATTCTTATATTCTTCTTATTCCACTTTTCAAAAATCCTTATATATATTTCTTTTTTTGTTTTTATATTGTTTTATTAGAGTAACAGAAGTGATACTACTACTCGTATCACTTCTGTTACTATTACTAGTATCACTACCGTTACTACTGGTATTTAATTTAGTTTCAATAGTATCACTTGAGTTACTACTACTCATATCACTTCTGTTACTATTACTAGTATCACTACCGTTACTACTGATATTTAATTTAATTTCAATAGTATCACTTGAGTTACTACTACTCATATCACTTCTGTTACTATTACTAGTATCACTACCGTTACTACTGATATTTAATTTAATTTCAATAGTATCACTTAAGTTACTACTGATATTTAAAATCATATTACTTACCCTTATAAAACCATAATTACATTTAATAATAATTACACTTACTTTCATATTTAATTTCTTAATATATAATTACTTTAACACCCTATTGTTTGCTGGATATTTGTCTGATATTTGTTTAAAATTTATTTTATTTGTTTTATTTGCTTTATTTTATTATCTTCTTCGCACCATTATAAGTAGCTATAAAATATCCACCATATATAAATACAACAGCTATCATAGTATATAAAATGTATTTAAGCATATTTGCATTTCCAAAGATAGAAACTATATCACCTGATACTTTTAAGCCAACTATAGAATGTACTATTGCAAGTGATAAAGGTACCATAAAGTAAATTCCTATTTGATAAAATAATGATCTTTTTATCATTTTATCATCTACCCCTATTTTCTTTAATAGTTCGTACCTATAACTATTATCTGCTGATTCACATAATTGCTGCAACGCAAGAACTGCTGCTGATGTAATTAAAAACACTATTCCTATATAAATAGCTAAGTATGATATCATTGCTCCTAAACCTATAGAGCTATCTATTAATTCATTTTTAGTCATTCCATAAACAGGAATTTTCCCTTCTCTATTAACTGATCTTAGATTATTATTTATAAAGTTTTCTGCCTCTTCTTCACTGCAATTAAATTTAATATTTAAATTTGTCATTGAAACTTCTAATCCATTAACTAAGCTATCATTTACTACAAATGTACATAAATTATTTTTCATTGTTGAATTATACGTAGTTACTTCCATAACTTCATAGTTAGCAGGCTTTAATTCATTTCCATTTACAATTACATTTGTTTCTCTATCCATAGCTTCTTGAATATACTTTATTAAATCTGGTATATCTCCAAAAGCATAATATTCATTTTCTTCTAAAGCTATCTCTTCTTTACCTAACATTCTCATAACTGAATTAAAATCACTTAACTTTATTGCTTTGATTTTATCATCTACAAAAATAGGATAATTATTTTTATTTTTTTCCATAGCCTCTTGAGAAATAAACTTACTATAAGTAGTTTCTGTATTATAGTTTGTATATTGAGACCTTTCCTCTATTATAGGGTCAAGGCCACCATATTGTTCATTTATAACTCCTATTATATTATCTGTATCATAACTCCAAAAACTAGCATCAAACTGAGTTAAGTCATCTAAATCTTTATTCATTGCTTTAGTAATTCCAAGTCCTCCTGAAAATGTACATATAGCTACAAATAACATTAAACATATAAAACTCATAGAAATAAAAGTTGTATTAATCTTGCTGTTTATTTGTCTTAAAACAAACATATTTAAATCCTTTAAATAATGCTTTTTGTTTGCTTGTAAAATTTTTAGTAAAAATCCTGATAATGAAAAGAAAAATAAAAATGTTCCTACAAATCCAAGTATTATTGGAACTATATTAAATACTACAGCTACCCCAGCTTTTAATACCATATAATAAGCAATTCCTATCATAGTGATACTAATTAAAAATACTACTACTGATATCCATATATTCTTTACTTTTAAATTTTCATTTTTTCTTGCTCCATTTAACAAATCTATTAATTGTACTTTTCTAACAGCATATGAGTTAAATATAAGTACAACTAAGTAAATAAGTCCAAAACATATAATAGTTCTAATAAATGCATCCTTTGAAAATATAAAAGTAAACTTTGTAATATCTGTTTTAAATAACTTAGCTGTAAAAACTGATATTCCTTGTGATAATAAAACTCCACATACCAAGCCTATACCTAAAGATATTACCCCTATTAACATAGTCTCAACAAATATTATTCTTGAAAGACTTTTATTTTCCATACCTAAAGTCATATATATTCCAAATTCTTTTTTTCTTCTTTTTATCAAATAATTATTTGCATAAACTATTAAAAATCCTAAGATAAAAGATATAAATACTGATGCTATACCTATTACAGAATTAGTAAGTTCAAAGGCATTAGCTTGTAGTGCAGTTAACTCCATCATTACACCTTGTGATTTAATAGAATTAAATGTATAAAATATGCAAACACCAAACACTAATGTTAGAAAATATATTGTATAATCCTTTAAGCTCTTCTTTATATTTTTAGCTGCTAATTTAAAATACATCTCTTTGGTCACCTCCAAGAAGAGTTACAACTTCAATTATCTTATTGAAAAACTCTTTTCTTGAATCATTTCCGCGAATTAGCTCATTAAAGATTTTTCCGTCTTTTATAAATAGAATTCTACTAGCATAGCTAGCTGTAAAGGCATCATGAGTTACCATCATAATAGTTGCCCCTAATTCTTTATTTAAATGTTCTAGACTTTCAAGTAACATCTTCGCTGACTTAGAATCTAAAGCCCCTGTTGGCTCATCAGCAAGTACTATCTCAGGCTTTGTGATTATAGCTCTAGCAGATGCTACTCTTTGCTTTTGCCCTCCTGATATTTCATAAGGATATTTATTTAATATGTCTGAAATATTAAGTTTATCTGCAACTTCTTTAACTCTCTCATCTATTTCTCTATGATTTAATCTTTGAATAGTCAATGCTAATGCTATATTTTCATAAGCAGTTAATGTATCTAAAAGATTAAAGTCTTGAAATATAAAACCTAACTTTTCTCTTCTAAACTTAGCAATATTTTTAGAATTCAATTTTGTAATATCTTTATCAGCTATCTTTATATGACCACTAGTTACTTTATCTATAGTCGATATACAATTTAAAAGAGTTGTCTTCCCACTTCCTGAAGGCCCCATTACTCCTATAAACTCCCCATTTTCTACTGTAAAGCTTATATTATCAATGGCTTTAGTTATATTACCTCTTTTACCATAATACTTTTCTATATTTTCTACTTTTAAAACTTCTCTGTTCATCTTTACCTCCAACATATGATTTAGTCCATATATAAATCATATATCCTTAAAAAGCTTCTAACCATAGAACAATATAACACTAACCTTACATTTTTGTTATATAAGCAGATATTTCAAATTTCCAATTTGGAATATCTGCTTACTCCTATGTAACATAGTGTAATAGTAGTTTCCTTATTATTAACATTGATTTAGATATTTAAAAGATGCTGTATATGATTTAATTATAAAGTCATATATAACATCTTTTATTTAATATCTCTTAAAATTTCATCAAATTATTTATAGGAAAAATAATTGAAACCTTAGTTCCAACCAGTTCTTCTGATTCTAATTTAATCCCTAATCCAAGTTTAATACAAAGCTTTTTACATAAATATAAACCTATTCCTGTAGATTTGCCAAATATTCTTCCATTCTCTCCCGTATATCCTTTTTCAAAAACCTTAACTCTATCTTTTTCATTAATTCCAATCCCATTGTCACATATATTTAATATTACATCCTCATTAAATTTCTCACAATAAACCTTAAGCTCACTCTCTTTTTTATTCATATATTTAATAGAATTGCTAATTATCTGATTTAATATAAACTCTATCCATTTGCTATCACAATAAACTTTTTTATCTACATCATAAATATTTATTTTTATTCGTTTAGCAATTAATGTATTAGCATTTTTTCTTATAACATTATTTATAGAATCACTTAAATTAATCTCTTTAATAATATAATCCTTTTCCAAAACATTACTTCTTGTATAATAAAGAGATTGTTCTATATAATCCTCAACCCTTCCTAGCTCTTCTCCGATACTTCGAGTTATTTTTGAATCATTGTTTTCAATAAGTAATTTACAGGTTGCTATAGGTGTTTTTATCTCATGAACCCACATTTCTATATACTCTCTATATTCATCAATACTTAGCTTATATTTAGATATTTCATCATTCATAGATTTATTAGCTTGATCTATTATATTATGAATAAGTTTACCTTCAAGAAAATCACTTTCAGCAACTACCTCAGAAAGTAAATATTTTTTATCTAAGGATTGTAAATCTTTTTCTATCTCATCATAATATCTTTTCTTCCTAAAAAATTCATAAAAATGGAATATAAATATACCAATTAAATTGATAATAAAAATAAATACTATAGCATACATATCTATCTTAAGAGTTATTAAAAGCACTGCCGTAAAAATAAGAATTACTATATTTAAAGCAATAAATAATATTCTCTCCTTAAAAAAATCTACTATATTCATATCAATATATACCCTTGCCCTCTCTTAGTTTGTAAATATCCTTCTGCTCCTATTTCTTCTAACTTCTTTCTTAATCTATTTATATTTACAGTAAGAGTATTATCATCTACAAACTCATTAGACTGCCAAAGGCTTTTCATTATATCATCTCTTGAAACTATTTTTTCTTTATTTTTAATAAGAGTATATAGTATCCTACTTTCGTTTTTAGTTAACTCAATTGTGCTACCTTCATATTCAGCTTCACTTGTAGATAAGTTATATTTTAAATTTTTAAATTGATAAACTTCACTTTCATTTTTGCTATAACTACGTCTTAAAAGTGATGATATCCTTGCTAAAAGTATTTGAGTGTTATAAGGTTTTGTTACAAAATCATCTGCCCCTAGATTCATACTCATAAGTTCATCTATCTCACTATCTCTACTTGTAACAACTATAATAGGAAGGTTAGATTTTTTTCTTATCTCCCTACAAATATAATATCCATCATAATAAGGAAGATTTATATCTAAAAGCACTAAACTAGGAATAGCTTTTAAAATATCTTCCACAATATTTTTAAAATCATTAGAAAACTCCGTTTCATATCCATATCTATTTAACAAAGTAATTAATTCTTCTCTTATTTTATCTTCGTCTTCAACTATAAAAATTTTATTACTCATTTATTCCTCCAAAAAATTATTTATTATTAATTATTCTCTCTAATCTACCTACGTAAACTTATGCTAAATCACAATCACTAAATTCTAGACAATAATAAAACTCCACTTCAGCTTATTACCATATTATTGTAAAGTATTATATTTGTCTATAACACTACTATATAGATATCTATATTTAATATATAATAATTCATATAATTAAATTAGGAGGTATAACTATGAACTTTAAAGATAAAGTATGTGTAATAACTGGCGGTGCTAATGGAATTGGTAGATGTATCGTAGAAGAATTCATAAAAGCTGGTACAAAAGTTGCTATTATTGATACTGATAAAATTTCTGGAAATAATCTTATAAAAAAATTCGGTGAAGAAAATCTCTTCTTCTATTATGGAGATATAACAGAAGAAAATACTCTTAATGATTTCGTTAATAAGACTATTGAAAAATTTAAAAATATAGATTACTTAATAAACAATGCTTGCATAAGTAGAAAAGGTATTTTATCAGACTGCTCCTTTAATGATTTTAACTATGTTTTAAAACTAGGAGTAACTGCACCTTACATGCTAAGTAAATTATTTTTAAACTACTTTAATCCTAAAGCTTCTATAGTTAATATTTCTTCTACAAGAGCTTACATGTCTCAAGCAGATACAGAAAGCTATACTGCAGCAAAAGGTGGGATAAGTGCATTAACTCATGGCCTTAGCATAAGTTTAGCTGGAAAAGTTAGAGTAAATTCTATAAGTCCAGGATGGATTGATACAGGTGCATATCAACATAGTGAAAATTATAAACCACAATATTCTATCGGTGATACTTCACAGCATCCATCAGGACATGTTGGTGAACCTCTAGATATAGCTAATATGGTTTTATTCCTTTGCAGTGATAAGGCCGGTTTTATTACAGGCGAAAATATAACTATCGACGGTGGTATGACTAAGCAAATGATATACCATGATGATTGTGGTTGGACATATATAAAATAATTCTTTAATAATTAAAACCTAGTGATTATACAAAATTTAAAATCTTATAATCACTAGGCTTTTATTTAATTTCCTTTTATTCTTCTAAACCTTCAATTATGGCTTTTATTTGTAAATTAATTAAAAGCATCTTTTCTTTATTTACCTTGCATACTTTTCTATCATAAGTATATAGACCATTAATTTCATCTTCGACATCACTTACCTGAGTATAAACACAACCACTTAAGCCGTCTTTTATAGCTGGTATAATCATCTTTTCATACATATTTATAATGCTATCACTTAATTCTTCACTATTCTCACAGCTTCCATATCCATAAGTATTGTATTTACTATAAACATGTCCAGGTACACAATAAGAATATCCTCCACATTCAGATACAAATAAAGGTCTCTTTGTTTTTGGTAATTTTATAGTTTTAAAGTAAATATGAAGACTATCTACATCACTCTTTTCCTGTGCGAACCATCCTGAAGTAGAATCTATAAACCTAGTAGTATCTTCTCCTTTAACTATATCATATAGCTTATCGCTATCAAATTGACCCCACCCCTCATTAAATATAGTATATCCAATTATACATGGGTGATTATATAGATGTTTTATAGTGTCTTTACTATGTTTTATAAATATCTCTCTTCCCTCTTTTGTACCTCTTCCATTATCATCTCTCTTTACAAATCCTAAACTTGGCAGCGCTGTATCTCTTATAAAAGAGTATCCTCCATTGTTAACCATATCTTGCACTACTAACATTCCATGCTTGTCACAATAATAGTAAAAGCACTCTGGCTCAATCTTAATATGTTTCCTTAACATATTAAAACCTAATTCCTTCATTTTTAATATATCATTTTCAAAGCCTTTTTCTGACGGTGGTAAAAAAATACCATCACAATAATATCCTTGGTCAAGCACACCATGTAAAAATACTGGTTTTTCATTTACACAAATTCGTTCACTTCCATTTACATTTCTAATCGATACTGTTCTTAATGCAAAATAGGATTCTACTAAATCATTCCCAGCCCTTATATTAAACCTGTACAAGTATGGATTGTCTACGGTCCATAAAATAGGATTATATTTATTATTACTTGGCAATACAATATTATCTAAATCTATCCTAACTTTTCTGTCTTTCGATTTTAATATATGTGTATATCCATCAAGAAAAACATTTATCTCATATTCATCTGCATTTGTATCTACTTCGAGATTTACTCCTGTCATATCAGGTATTATCTTTATATTTTTTATATAATTCTTAGGAACACTTTCAATCCATACGCTTTGCCATATTCCACTGACGGGGGTATACCACATACCTTCTCTTTTCTTGCATTGCTTTCCATATGGATATTTCCTTGATAATGTATCTATAGCCTTTACAACTAATTTATTTTCTCCATTTTCATTTAAAGCTTCAGTAATATCTATTGTAAATGGTAGGTATCCCCCTTCATGAGTGGCTAGCTTTTTACCATTCATCCATACTTCTACAACTTGATCTACAGCTCCAAAATTTAATAATACTTTATCCTTTTTAAAGCTGCTTGGCAGTTTAAAGTATTTTACATATGTTAACTCACCTTTATATATTCCTCTATATCCTGATAAATCTGATTCTGGTGGAAATGGTACTTCAATATCTTCACCATTTAATTTCCAAAGTCCATTTAATGAAAAATAAGAATCTCTCTTCATTTGTGGTCGTGGATATTCACTCCATCCAATTTTTTCTTCACTTTTAAGTTTCCAATGCCCTTCTCTCATCAATTTAAAAATTCTATATAATACTAAAAATAAAATTATAGCTACAATAAAAGCTGCTAAATAAATTCTGTTATCTGGTATAAAAGACTCCGTTCCATCATTATTTATTATTACATTTGCATTATGCAACACCATAGCCCCAATTGCAGGGCCTATTATTCCCGGAATAAGTACTTGTCCAAAAATACGTAAACCTTGAAATAAACCTGCCTTATCTTCTGGAATATTATCTTTTATCATTGCTCCAAAGCATGCCATTCCAGTTAAATATCCAGTCATCATTAATAAAGATCCAATAAAAACTAAAGTTGTGGCTTTAGTAAAAAATAATATTACATACCCTATCATTAAAATTGATATTGATGGCATTACTGACTTTTTAAACCCAATTTTATCGTAAACCTTTCCATAAAAAGCTGTAATTATAGCTGCTATTATAATTGCAGGAGCCATTATCATAACGTAATTATCCATACCAAGAGCTTTTTCATAATATAAAATTAGATATGGCATAAAAATATTTATAGAAATTCCAAAGATAGCAAATGCTCCAACTATTGAATATAACAGAACATTCTCCTTTATAACTGATAATCTAAAACTATAAATCACATTAGCCCAATAATTGTTAGTATCTTCTGACTTTATAGTAACATCCTTTATTAATATAAAACCTAATAAACCTATTATTGTAACACTAACACCTATTATTAAATATATTGTTGTCCAACTAGACGGTATATCTAAGTCAAATGCCATAAATCCACCAAAAACAACTAATATAGATATAAGTGGCATCATAGAATTAATTCCTTCTATTTTCCCTCTATTACTATCATCTCCAGAATCAATAAGCCATGCATTAAAACAAGCATCATTAGCTGATGATCCGAAGAAAGTCATAATACAATCTAATACTATAACTAATAAAATTCCTAAAGATGCCGCAGCAGTAGTACTTCCTACCATAGGTGTTAATATATCCATTCTAATAAATGCAAATGCAAGAATTGATATTCCCCACATAAGATACCCAGTACAAATAAATATCTTTCGTTTTCCAACCTTATCTGATAAAGCTCCAATAAATAGAGTTGTTATAGTTGCAGCCACTGCACTAGCTCCAACCATAAGCGAAATATCTGCTGCTGATGCATTAAACATCTTATAAATAAAAACATTTAAATACATATTTTCTACTACCCAAGCAATTTGTCCCATGAGACTAAAAATCACAAGAGTTATCCAAAATTTATTTCCTAATTTATTTTTCATAAAGTCCCCCTTTATCCTATTTATACCATTACTCAATTTTACCATATATTTCAAACTTTCTATATGCTTATTTTTTAATTATTCCACTACTTGACAATACATAGTAGTATGGTATTATTTTCATATAGCTATTACGTATTACAAAGTAGGTGAATAAATGGCAAATTCAACACAAATGTTAAAAGGTTTATTAGAAGGATGTATCTTAAAAATAGTTTCTACTGATGAAACCTATGGATATGCAGTTTGCGAAAAATTAATACAATACGGCTTTGAAGATATATCTGAAAGTAGCGTCTATCCTATTCTTATTAGGTTAGAAAAGAAAAAATTATTATATTCTAAAATGAAAAAGTCACCGCTTGGACCTATGAGAAAATATTATTACTTAACTGATGCTGGTATAAAAGAGTTAGATGAATTTATTGATACATGGAATTTTGTAAAAAGAAATGTTGAGAATGTATTGGATGGGTAATTAGTTAGAAGTCTTAAAACTTAGAAATCTAAGATTAAAAGAACAAAAGAATTTTAACGAAAATAATCTTTGTTTATATGAGCATATAACAAGCTATATAAAAGCAACTAATCTAACTTCATATGAAAAAGAAGAAATACTACATAAGATTATGGATATGCTACTACAAGCTCAATATGAAAATAGAGATGTAACACTTATATTTCAACTTATATTAGATAAAATGTTTTATATTGATCCTTATAAGTATTTTATTAATCTAAATGATGTTATACTTATAATTATTCCAATCATAATATTAGTTTTATTAGGAATAGCAGTTTATAAAAAGAATTATAATCTAAAATATTAATAGTTTTGCGGAGGAAAAAAGTATGAGGCTAATGGACAAATTAATGGGGCTTTATGATTGCATGAAAGCCGACTTTGGTGAAGAAAGAAAAAAGAAAAGATATATTAATAAAATAAGAACTCTATTTGATATATATGAAGAAGATGAGTATACAATAGATGATCAAACTTGGGATGATTTCAACATGGATGAGATTTTCACAAAGCTAGATAGAACTTATAGTAGTGTTGGAGAGGCTGCATTATATAAAATGCTTAGAAATCCACTTCATGACAAAAGTGAACTTAATAAAAGATATGAATTTACTGAAACTTTAAGAACTAACACTGATTTAAGAACTAAATTACAAATGGTTTATTACAATCTTGGATATGACAAAAAAAATGCTTTATTAGAAATGTTAACTGAAGAATTAGTAGAAAATAAAAGTAAGTATTATATCTATACATTCTTAGGTAAATTTCTAACTATATCTAGTGCATTATTAGCTATAATATTTCAAAATCCATATATGCTTTTAGTTACAGCATTCACAATATTTATCAATATGTTTATAAATGATAAAGAAAGAAAAAATGTAAAATCTCAAGGATTACTTTATTTAAGAAGTATAATAATTGCAGCCAAAGAAATAAAAAAAATAGATTATCCTGAAATAAAGGAATATACTGATAAAATAAATGAACTTCTTAAAGATATAAAATCTATAGATAATGCAACTAAATCTATTCAATTTGCAAATGCTGGTGGTGGTGCTTTTGAAGTTTTATCTATGCCATTTTTATTAGAAGAAAGTGCATACTATAAAATTGCATCTTTATTAAAAGATAAAGAGGATTATATTCTAGACTTATATGAATTATTAGGTGAGCTTGAAAGCTATATTGCAATAGCATCATATAAAGAAGAAATGAAAGGTAAATATACAAAACCTAAATTTACTGATGAAATCAACATAAACATAGTAGATGGTGTTCATCCACTTATTAAAGATGCAGTCCCTAACTCTATTACTTTTACTAAAAAAGGTATAGTTCTTACTGGTACTAATATGTCTGGTAAATCTACATTTTTAAGAATGATTGGCCTAAATATGATTTTAGCTCAAACATTCAATATTACACTAACTAAAAAATACGAAGCTTGCTTCTTTAACATAGTTTCTTCTATAAGTCCAAGTGATGACGTTACTTTAGGTAAAAGTTATTATATGGCTGAAGCAGAAGCTCTTCTTAGAATAATAAAAGCATTAGATAAAGAGTTGCCTGTATTCTGTCCTATAGATGAAATATTTAGAGGTACTAACCCTATTGAAAGAATATCCTCTTCTGCTGAAATATTAACTTATATTAATAAAAAGAAGAGTATATCAATAGTAGCTACTCACGATAGAGAATTAACAGATATACTTAAAGATAACTATGAATTCTTCTACTTTAGTGAGCGAGTTAACAAAGAAGGATTAAGCTTTGATTACAAGCTTAAGAAAGGTGTTTCTAAGACACGTAATGCTATTAAATTATTAGATCACATAGGCTATCCTAAGGAAATAATTAAGAAATCTTATGAAAGAGCTGAAACTCTAGATAAATATATGTAATATAATTAATACTCACTAATAGAGATAACTCATTGGATGGAGAAGAAAAAAAATTATATAAGCTAGATAATACTTTCTTATCTCCTGAAAAAGTAGCAAAAATTATAACTTATAAAATGAAAAAAGCCAGTATAGGTTTCTAATACAAATCTATGCTGGCTTCTATACATGTCTTATTAATTAAAGTAAATTAATTAAAATCATTTAATTTCTATCTTATTATATTTTTGATATGGTTCCATAATTATTAGTCTAAAACAACCTTAATTCTATTATAGTACACCCCTAAAACTGAAATACATTTTCCTTGATACCATCTTATAGCTTTTACTACATCTTCTGTTATTTCTTCCCCTGGTAAAACTAATGGAATTCCTGGTGGATATGGAACTATAAAATCTTTTGACACCATTCCAACAGCATGATTTATTTCTACTTCTTCAAATTTCGCATTATGTACTTCAAAAGGTTCTAACCTTTTAATCTTCTCTAAATTAACATAGCCTATATTTTTTTCTTCGTCTTTAAGTGTTTCTATATCTAAAAACATTATAGCATGATATATCTTTTCAAAATCATCTCTTGTATTAAATGGAGATAATATTAGTACTACACCTCTTGAGAAACTCATTTCACTTTGGATATTATTTTCTAATAAATAGTCTAAAAGCTTATTACCACTATATCCTATTGGAAGTGTCAAGATATATCTACTTTTATCTAATTTATAATCACCTTCAATATCTTCTTCGCTTAATATTTTAACTTTATCTAAAGAATTTATCTGATTTTTATAAACTTCTGCTAAATCTATTAATGAATCATAGTCTGAATCACCGTAATTCTCCAAATAATATCTTGCATAATCTAAAGATGACATAATTAAATATGATGGTGATGTCGTATTAAATGCACTTATAAAAAATTCTACATTGCTATTAATATCATTTACAAGTAAATATGCCCCTTGCGTTAAAGCTGGCAAAGTTTTATGAGCACTTAAAACAACGTAATGAGCTAATCTAGCCATACTTTCTGGAAGCCTTTGATTTACTCCATAATGAGCTCCATGAGCTGAATCTATTATTATCTTTAATCCATTTCCTCTTAACTTTCTTAATATTTTTTCTAAATTATAGGATATTCCGTAATAGTTAGGAGATGTTAATATTACACCTCTCGGATCTTTAGCTTTAATTAGAGCATCTTTTATATTTTTTTCATTACAAGGTAAAAGGATACCGTTATCTAAATCAATATTAGCTTCTATGTACACTGGTTTTAATTTTCTTAAAATAAGAGCATTATAAATAGATTTATGGCAATTTCTTTCTACAAGAACTTCATCACCTTCATTAAAAGCTGCAAATACGCTTGCTAAATTTCCAGAACTACTTCCATTAACTAAAAAATAAGCTCTATCAACTTTATACAAATTAGCTAAAAGCTCTTGTGCTTCTTTAATAACACCTTCTGGATGATGAAAATTATCTAGATTTCCGACCTCTGTTATATCTAAAAAACCCATACTATTTACAAACTCTTTCCCTATATCATCTCTTAAGAACCCTATACCACTTTTATTTCCTGGCATTGATAAAATTAAATTTTTTTCTTTATGGTATTTTAATACCTCTTCTAATAATGGTAGTCTATTCTTCATATCAACCTCGTAAATCTTCCTTTTTTATAATTTATATTTAAACATAAAAATTATAGCCATAGGACAAAGTTCCCATGACTATCTTATTATATTACATATCTTTATACTATTTAACATAATTAGTATAATTTTTAATATATTAATTTCTAATAACTTGTATACTCATATTTCTTAATACCTTAATAGCTGTATTTATTATATATTCTGGTGTAAGCTTTTCTAAATCTCTGCTTTCATCTAGATATATATTGTAATCTCCAAACATAGTATCATAAGTAGCTAATTCTTTTGCAAGCCTTACTGTCTGCTCTTCTCCAAATAACCTCTTAAGCTTGAAGCTTTTTATCATCTTAGCTATATTTTCAGTATTTAACTCTTTTTTCAAGTTATCCACATTTGAAATTAAATTTTCAACAATTTTAATAGACTTTTCAACATTCTCCACTGCTGTACCATATGTAATTTTATAAACCTTTATATATTCTTCATTCGCAACTCTTGTTAACACATCGTATACTAATCCATTAGTTGTTCTTAAGCTATCAAAAAGTACAGAGTTTACTCCTTCACCAAAATATTGATTAAATACTTTTAATGCTTTTATTTCCCATTGATTCAATTCATTAATAGGGAATATAATTTGAACCTTAGCACTATTTATATCATCTTTTTTATCTATAAATACCCCTGTATTTGGTGTGCTATATATTATCTCATCTTCTGGTAGACTTTCGCTTCTCCAATCTATAAAATATTCCTCAACCTTATCTACTACTTCATCAAATTCCAGACTTGATATCACTGTAATAGTTGCATTATTAGCACAATAATAGTCATTAAAGAAATCTATTGCATCATCAATAGTTAATCTTTCTAAAGATTCTTCCGTTCCTATGATTGGATACTGAAGCCTTCTGCCATCCATACAATTTAAATAAAGCTTATCCTCAGTATACTGTTCTAATTCTTCATCCCATTCTTTAAGTTCCTGCTTTATTACTTCCATTTCTTCCTTAAATCCCTCTTCAGTGAATACAGGGTTTAGAAGAATATCAGAAAGAATCTCCAATCCCTTACTTAAATCTTCATTTAATAAAGTTCCATAAAAAACTACATATGGATAATTTGTCATTGCATTTTGAAATCCAAAAGTATCGCTTAGCACTTTATTTATTTCTTTTTCACTTCTTGTTTCAGTCTGCTTATATACCATATGCTCAGTCACATGCGCAACACCTAAATTTTCTCCATCACGGGCTGCCCCTGCATCTAATGAAATAGCAATAGAGCTTAATTCACTATTACCCTTTTTATATACTAACTTCAAGCCATTATCTAAAATATAATCTTTCATTTATTACACCTCATTTAAATTTCATCTATTTTGTATATTTCAACTTCTGATTATTTCATCGATAATCTATATTTTTTAATTTAAGTATAATTATATACTATATAAATCAATTTAACTTAAAAAGATATAAAATATGAATAAAGTAAGCAGCTAACGTATTCTTCTAACATTAACTGCTTACTAGTTTTAATTATAACCAAAATCTTAACATTTTAGTTCTTAATTATTATTCTGCTTTTAGAGCGATTGCACATTCAATTCTCTTCTTTTGCATCTTACATCCGATTTCGTAAGGAATGTTCATATCTCCATTAAATGCAAAGTTATTTGATTGACATCCACCAGAGCAGTAGAATCTCGCCCAACAGTTTCTACATTTTGGCTTATTGTAGATATGTGCTTTCTTAAATGTCTTACCTAATTCAGTATCATATGTATCATCATATATAGAACCAAGTTTAAATTCTTCCTTACCAACAAATTGGTGACACGGATAAACTTCACCTTGTGGAGTTATTGCAACATATTCAAATCCTGCACCACAACCTGAAATTCTTTTATAAACACATGGTCCACCATTTAAATCTATATTGAAGTGATAGAAGTTGAATTCATCTCCTTCTTTCTTTCTTCTTACCATTTCTTCATATAACTTATCGTAGTTTTCAAATATTTCTGGCAAGTGTTCTTCTTTAAGTTCTAACATATGACCTGATTCTAAAACTACTGGCTCTATTGATATTTCTCTAAATCCTTCATTTACCATAGCCTTAACATCTTCAAAGAAATCTGTATTAGCTCCTGTAAATGTTCCTCTTACATAGTAGTGCTTAGATTTATCTCTCTTTTCAATCATCTTCTTTATGTTAGGAAGTATATCATCATAAGAACCTGAACCATCAACTTTTATTCTTACATTATCATTTACTTCTTTTCTACCATCTAATGATAAAATTATGTTACCCATTTCTTTATCCATGAAGTCCATCATTTCATCAGTTAAAAGAGTAGCATTAGTAGTCATAGTAAATCTAATATTCTTATTCCAAGCCTTTTCATTTTCTCTAGCATAAGCTATTATTTCTTTAACCTTGTCCATGATCATTGTTGGTTCTCCACCAAATAAATCAATTTCAATGTTTCTTCTTGGGCCACTTCTCTTAACTACATAATCTATAGCTTTCTTTGCTGTTTCCACAGACATTACACCTTTATGTCCATTGTATTCACCTTCATCAGCGAAACAGTATTTACATCTTAAATTACATCCATGTATTATATTTAAACATACAGCTTTTATGTAATCTCTATCATCCATTGAAGAATGAGCTATCTCTTCATATTGATCTTTTGAGTATAATATTTCTTCATCTACTAACTCTTTTATCTCGTCATAAGCTTCTGATACAACATCAGCACCGTATTTTTCTCCAAATTCAGCTATAAGCTCTTCCTTTGACCTTAATATATTATCATCTACTAAGTCATATACTAGCTCGTCTACTATATGAACTGCTCCTGTATTTACATCTAACACAAAGTAGTTTTCACCTTGTTTAAACTTGTGAATTAAACTCACGTTAATCTCCTCCTAAGCATTTATATTGGTATCTATATTAAAAGCCTTCATCGGTTAAAAGTTAATAGTTAATAACTAAGAGTTACTATTGAAACTTCTCCGACCTTCTCTTCAAGAAACTCTTACCTCTACACTCTCAACTTTTAATTTTAAAAAAGCTAGAACTTTCACTAATGATATAGTAAGAGCTGTTGAGAGATTTCAACAGCTCTTATTGACTAGTTTTCACATTCTAAGTTAGCTACTGTACAAGATGTTTTACAAGCAGATTGGCAAGAGTTTGCACATTCTTTACATCCTGGTTTGCATAAGCTGTTCTTAATGTTTGTTTTATTGATTGTCTTAATATGTTTCATACTAAATCCCCTCCGGTATATTAATACTTTGACATTTTATCATATATAATACTCCAAATAAAGAATTATTTTCGTCAAATGTTACTTATTTGGATAAATTAGCTTTTATATCCACTTAATATTTCACATATTAAATAAAAATAGCATCTTCTTATTTCAAAGAAAATGCTATTTTAAGCCGATAAATTTTATAAATCTTTATACATTTTTACATATTCTATCATATACATTATAAATGATAATGCCATAAAGAATGCCGATATTACCATTAAAATATTAACTACCATAGAATTCAACATTGGAAATGAAATTATTATAAATGTTGAAAAATAAAATACCGCTGTGGATACCTTACCAAACCACATTGCACCATCTAATTTTTTACCTTTTCTTAATAAGATAATCCCATTAATAAGCATTGATAGTTCTTTTATTACAAATAAAACTACTAAAAACAACATCCACTTAAACTTAAACATCAATGCAATTATAATCGCTGCTTGTGTTAACTTATCTGCAACAGGGTCTATCAATTTCCCAAGTTCAGTTACTTGATTAAACTTTCTAGCTATAAAGCCATCACAGAAATCAGTAAGTCCTGATAAAAGTATAATAATAGCTGCTAAATAATAATCTACAGTATCCTTTGCATTCACATAAATATAAATAAAAGCAGGTATTAATAGAATCCTTATATAACATAATATATTAGGTATCGAGTATGCTTCTTTAAAAGTAATTTTTTTGTATTCAGTATTTTTATTCATTTATTTGTCTCCCCATAATTCCTTCTCATCTTAATTCTTACTTTTTTTCGATATAAATCTCTTATATTTAGATTCCTATTTATTTTTAAATTGTATTATAGCATAAATCTATATTTCTTTTTCTTTTATTAATATAATTCATAGATAATTAATAGTTTATTTGAAAATTCAAGTATTCTTTAAAGTCTATTAAATTTTTGAAAACTTTATGCGAAAATTTCTTCATTTCATCATCATAATCTCTTAAATCAGGAATATTTACTACTAACATTCCTGCATTATAAGCAGCCTTAACCCCCGCTAAAGAATCTTCAACTACTATGCAGTTTTCACTATCAACCTCTAACTTATTTGCTGCTTTTAGAAATATATCCGGATTTGGCTTAGCTTTCTCTACCTCATCACCACAAACTGAAATATTAAAAACACCTTCAAGATTAGACTCTTTTAAATGCTTGTCCACTCGTTCCCTCTTAGCAGATGTGGCTAAAGCTATATTATAATTATTTTCTCTTAAAAACTTTAAAAGCTCATATACCCCTTCTTTGGTAGGTACTGTTCCATTCTCTATTCTATTAAAGAGAATATCATCCTTCTCCTTATACATCTTATCTATAGGTAAATCTTCACCATAAATACGCTTAAATGTATTTATTACATTCTTCCGCCCTACTCCCATAACTGAAGTATAGACTTCTTTTGTCATTTTATATCCATACTTATCAAAAACCTCTGTCCAAGCTTCTAAATAAATTCTTTCAGTATCAAAAATCACTCCATCCATATCAAATATTACTGTATTTATTTTATCCATAGCTTGCCTCCAAACTCTTATCTTTCGTAAATCTTAATTCTAGCATATTATAAAATAATTTTTAGATTATGGCTAACTACATTTTATTCCACATAAAAAAGGTAGCACATTGTGCTACCTAAAGTATTAACTATTTATAATCCATTGCCATGTTTCTTCATTAAATTTTGCATTATAATAAGCTGCTATAGAATCTCTTAAGAATATTGCTGCACCTTCTCCAGCTGCATTATCATAGTAATCAGAAAATCTTTCATCATCTACATACATTTGCCCTAGCGATAAATGTGCTTGAACTGGATAGTTTCCAAAGAATGATAGCCATTTCTTATGAAGCTCTACTACTTCTCTGGATTTTTCTCCCTTAGGATTTCCTTCACTCATAGCTTCTTTTAAAGTTTCATTTATAAGAGCACCTATCTTTTCTGCTTCACTCCATTGCTCCTTAGATAACTTACCAAACATAGCATAGCTTTCTTTTACTTTTTCTTCACCATACTTTTCTCTTATTTCTTTACCGTACTTTTCTTCATTTTCTTTTATTTTCTTCTTTTTAAAACCTTCAAACTTTTCTTCTGCTGACATTTCATTTCCTCCTTCTAAAGAACAAATAGTCTTTTCTACATTGATTAATAATCTTCTTAATTCTTCCTGTTTCCTTAAGATATTTTCCTTATGATCATATAGAGCTGTCTTAGGATCAAAATCCTTGCTAGTTATTATTTCTTTTATTTTTTCAAGAGGTAATTCTAATGCTTTATAAAATAATATCTGCTGAAGAATATCTACTTCTTTGTCTCCATATATCCTATAACCTGATGAGTTTATTCTAAGAGGTTTTAATAATCCAATTTCATCATAATATCTTAATGTTCTAGTGCTGATACCTGCAAGTTTAGCTAAACTTTTAATGGAATATTCCAAGAAAATCACCTCCTAATATCAATATAGACTTTTACGTAACGTCAATGTCAACATTATTTATAAATATTTTTTATATTATCTAATATTCGTAAGTAACAATATGCTCTATTCCATCTTTTATACTTTTTAATCTATCTTTAAAAAATGTAGGATATGCTCTATACTCACTTAATTTATCAATAGGCAAAAAGTACATGTCCATTTTCAATAATAATTGCTGCTGCTCTATAACGAAACCATTTATTCTCTCTTTCAAATCCACAATCGTGATCCAATTACCATACCTCCATAAATCTCAAAACTTTTTACCATTATTTATTTTATATATTATTTACTATAAATATAATTTACTTTAACGTAATTATTTTGACCTTACACCGTTGTGTAGTGAATCCATTTCCCTTTCCATACACGAGGTATAGTTATCAGTGCTTTAACACATTCATCACTTGATAAAATTAGGTAAACTAAAACTGGATGTAGTTTTAAAACAAAAGCGCATAGTAATCCTAAACCTATCTTGCATATCCATAACGTTGCTATATCTATCGCAGCACAGAATGCTGTATCTCCTCCAGCTCTTAATATTCCCACAAATATAGTTATAGTTATAGCTTGGAAGAATAATAAAAACGCTGATACGTATAACATACTCTTAATTAATTCAGCTGTCTGTTCAGATGCATTTATAAATGATGGTGCTATCGGTCTAATAATTAATACCATTGTTACTACTATTATTCCTAAAATAACACTTATTTTTACTAAAAATTTAGAAAAGCTTATTACTTCCTCTTCATGCTTTTTACCTTTACCTATAAGATTTCCTAATACTACTCCAGCTGCTCCACCAAGTCCCATCATTGCAACACCTGAAAGTTGTTGAAATACATTTATAAAACTATTCGCTGCAATTACATTTGAACCTAATCTTCCAATAATAGCTGCCTGCATAGAGATACCTAATCCCCAATTTATTTCACTTAATAATACTGGCAAGCTATAAGTTGCAATACTCTTCCAATACTTAGATGTTTTGCAAAAAACATCTCTAACTCTGTATCTAACTTTATCTTCAATCTTATACATATAAATTAAAACTAATATACTTTCAAAAATTCTACTTATTAAGGTTGCTATTGCCGCACCTCTACATTCTAATCTTGGCATACCAAACTTACCAAATATAAAAGTATAATTTAAAAATACATTTAGTATAAATGATAATCCATATATGTACATAGATATTTTTACATTCTGTATACTTCTAAGACCCATTAAATAAATTCCAGTAAAAGCTGAAAATACATATGAAAGTCCTACTATTCTTAAATATTGAGCTCCATAATTAATTACTTCAGCTTCATTAGTAAATATAGAAACAGCTTGTTCTGGAAATATGAGAACAACTGCTGAGGCTAGTAGTCCCCCTATAATTCCTATTCTCATCATCAATCCCATAATAGCCTTTATAGCTCCTGTATCTCTTTGACCCCAATACTGAGCATTTAAAACCATTGAACCAGATGCTAGTCCAAATATTAAAGTTGTAAATATAAAATATGGTTGATTTGCTTGTGAAATACCTGCTAATTGTATTTCACTTATATTTCCTATCATAAGTGTGTCTGTGACACTTACCCCTACATTTATTAAGTTTTGTATAGCTATTGGAATAGCAATAATAATTATTTTCTTCAGTAATTCTCTATGTCTTTCTGTCATCCTCTTTCCTCCCATAATACCCTTTATTGTGTTAATTATTTTAATAAAATATAAGGAGGTTCTTTAACCATCTTTCACCTCCTTAATCCTTTTATGTCTGAGCAATAATTTTCCCTATATCTCTTAAATCATATCCACTTAATCCATCAATTTCATCTCTAAAATCTTTTGATTGAATTATGTCAATAATAGCTTTATATATTGGTGATGATAAATCAGACTTTTTAATAACTAAATCATATCTCTCTTCTTGCATAGGAATAAAATCTATTCCTTTAACCTGAAGTGCTACTTTTTCTATTCCCATACCAACATCACCTTCTCCTCTTGCTATACTACTAGCTACTGAAAGATGTGAATTTCTTACTATGTCATATCCTCTAATACTATTTGAATCTATATTATTAGCCCTTAATTTTTCATCAAGTAATACTCTTGTTCCTGAACCTTTTTCTCTATTTACAATAGATATATTTTTATTAGCTAAATCATTCCATGTTTTAATATTATGAGGATTCCCTTTTGCTACATAAAAGCCCTGCATTCTATAAGCTAAATTTATAAGTATACAAGGTATCCCCGGCAGTAATCTTCTAACATACTCATAATTATAACCATTACTATCTCCATCCCATAAATGTGACGAGCATACTGATATCTTATCATTATATAAATCGTAAAGGTTAGTATAGCTTCCTACATTATTTCTTAGAACTCTTACATCTTTAATATTAGCCTTTATATACTCACTTAAAATATCTAAAATTTGATCCTGACCTGCAATTATTATATCGTTACTACTTATAGTATTCTTATCAATTTTCGGTACAACAACTTCTTTAGTTTTAGTTAAACTTTTCTTGTTATTACCTGACTTTTGATTCTCTATATATTCATTAACATCACATTTATCTATTCTTAACTTCTTACCTACTTTATAGCCTGGTAGCTCTCCCCTTTTTACCAATTCATATACTGTGTTTTTAGTAATATTCAGAAGTTCAGCAACTTCTATGGCATTTAGAGATTCATTCGAATTCATTTAAATCACTCCTTACTTCTATAATATTTTACCATTAAATCCTTAATAGATACAATTATGAAGATTTGGTTCTAATATACACCTTCTTTAAACAAAACATGACGAAACATAACAAAACGTATTAAAACTTATCATTTTAGTATTGTATTTATAAATTTTCAATGATAAAATACTACTTGTACACATTTACTGAAAATTACATTTTTCTAATTATTTTATAATAACCGTAAATTAATAAAATACTATAAAAAAATACAAATATAAAGGGGAGTTTATCATGAAAAAGTTTAGTAAAATTTTATCTCTATTACTAACATCATCTTTAATATTATCTTCAGTTGGATGTGGATCAACTAAAAAAGATGATACTACTTCAGTGGAACTTACAGTGTCAGCAGCTGCAAGCTTAAAAGAAGCAATGGCTGAACTTGAACCAATCTTTACTGAAAAGAACCCTAATATTTCTTTAACTTTTAACTTTGGAGCATCAGGTTCACTTCAACAACAAATTGAACAAGGAGCACCTTGTGATGTATTTATATCTGCTGGTAAAAAGCAAATGACAGCTCTAGCTGATGAAGATTTATTAGAAACTGATACAAATAAAGATTTAGTAAAAAATAGATTAGTATTAGTAAGTACAGACAATACAACTGTTACTAGCTTAGATGACTTAACTACTGATAAAGTTAAGCAAATTGCCGTTGGTGAGCCAAGTTCTGTTCCTGCAGGAAAATATGCTGATGAAGTTTTAGAAAACTTAGGAATTAAATCTGAAGTAGAATCAAAACTTGTTTTTGCAAAAGATGTTAAAGAAGTTCTTGCTTGGTCAACTTCTGAAAATGCAGATGTTGGATTTGTATATTTAAGTGATGCTTTAAGCAACAATTCTGCTAAAATAATAGAAACAATTTCTGAAGATTTACATTCACCAATTACTTATCCTGTTGCTGTAATAAAAGATAGTAAAAATGTTGATGCTGCAAAAACTTTTGAAGATTTCTTATTTACAGACGAAGCTCAACAAGTATTCGAGAAATACGGATATAATAAAGTTCAATAAGTTCATTAATAAATAACCTTGGAGGAATTAACATGAGTATGAATCTGTCACCTTTATGGATATCCCTTAAGACAGCCTTTTTAGCAACAATAATAACATTTATACTTGGTGTAGCTGCCGCTTACTGGATAGCTAATTCTAAAAATAAACTTAAAGGACTAATTGATGGTTTATTTACTCTTCCATTAATTCTTCCACCAACTGTTATAGGATTCTTTTTATTACTTATATGTGGTAAAAATGGTCCCGTAGGTAAGTTTTTATTAAACTTTGATATTACTTTAATATTTTCATGGACTGCTACTGTAATTGCAGCTACTGTAGTTTCTTTCCCTATGATGTATAGAACAAGCAGAGCTGCTTTTGAGCAAATTGATATTAACGTAATATCTGCTGCTAGAACTTTAGGCTTAAGTGAAATGAAGATATTCTTTAGAATTGCCCTTCCACTAGCTTGGCCTGGAATTATTGGTGGATTAGTTCTTTCTTTTGCAAGAGCTATGGGTGAATTCGGAGCTACCTTAATGCTTGCTGGAAATATTCCTGGAAGAACGCAAACTATGCCTCTTGCAATCTTCTTTGCAGTTGAAGGTGGAGATATGAAAACTGCAATGCTTTGGGTATTAATAATAGTAGCAATATCATTATTTATGATAGTAATTTTAAATTATTGGTCTGATATTCAATTAAAACTTATGGGAAGGAGAAAGAGATAGTATGTCATTATTAATAGATATTGAAAAGCACCTTCCTACATTTGATTTAAAAGTTAAGGTAAATCAAGATAAAGGGGTCCTTGGATTTCTAGGAGCATCTGGTTCCGGTAAAAGCCTTACCTTAAAAACTATAGCTGGTTTAGATAAGCCTACTAAAGGTAAAATTATCGTTGATGGAACTGAGTTTTATAATTCAGATAAGAAAATAAACTTATCACCACAAAAAAGACAAGTAGGATTTCTATTTCAGAACTATGCGCTCTTTCCTAATATGACTGTATCTGAAAATATTCAAATTGGTTTAGGAAATCTAAAAGGCAACGAAAAATCTAAATTGTGTAAAGAATATATAGAACGTCTTGACCTTGGAGGATTAGAAAAACATTATCCTTGGCAATTATCAGGTGGACAACAACAAAGAGTTGCTTTAGCTAGAGCCTTAGTAATCTCACCTAAAATCTTACTTTTAGATGAACCCTTTTCAGCTTTAGACCATCACTTAAGACACTCTATGGAAAAGGAACTTATGTCTATATTAAAGGATTATAACGGAAATGTTATATTTGTTACCCATGATATAGAGGAAGCCTTCAGAGTATGTGATAATATAATAGTTTTTGATAAAGGAACTGCTTTAAACAATAGAAATAAGCTAGAGTTATTTAACTCACCTAAATCATATGCTGAAGCTAAACTAACAGGCTGTAAAAATATATCACCTGCAAAAGCTACTTCACCTAATAAAGTTTATGCTGAAAGCTGGGGGTATGAGTATACTGTTGATTCTTCTTTAGATGCTGATATTAGCTATGTAGGAATAAGAGCTCATCATATAGAGTTATCAACTTCTGATTACGAAGTAAACTCTTATCCATTTATTGTAGAAAATATAATTGAAAATCCTTTTGATTATACTATTTACATAAAGAATCCTAATCTGAAGACTGGAGATTTAATAAGATTTTCTTTAGATAAAAAGAAACTTAACTTTAAAATATCAGATATAATAAATGTAAAGTTTCCAAAAGAAAGTTTATTTTATTTTTAATAATATTTAAGGACTGTATCAAAATTAATTTTGATACAGTCCTTTTTTCAATTAATTCTATCATATTTTATTTTTCATACACAAGTAGTCTATGCTTCATTTAAAGTATCAAATACTATAAATATAATACTGCTTAAAGAATGTTTGTTTATTTTTTTAGTACATATTAATCAAACTAGTTCCTCTTCTCCAGAGTGTATTTTTATAATTTCAAATATACCTTCAATAATTAATTCAACACCTAATATAACAATATGTTCTAAAGCTTTTCCTAAGGGATCAAAAATTAATAAAATAGATAAGGTAAATTCAATAACTGCTTTCAATAAAGCTACAATACCGCCTTCTTTTTTATGAATTTTATATAACGCCTCATTTAAATAATTTGCAGATTTATTTAGTCCTAATAATCCCCAAAATATAACTACTACAACAAATGCATCATTTTGCTTTATTAATATTGCTATTGAAAAAGCTATCATTACAAGAGCTACTTCAAATTTCTTTCCATTTAAATCTTTATGATGGTCCTCTTTAATTCCTTCTATAAGCTTAACTACACCTTTTACTAATAAAACTATAGCACATACACCTGTTAGCCATTTGTATATTTCTTCATGAAAAAATATACATATAACTCCATTTATAATTATTAAAATAGTTGATATATAGTCCCAAACTCTTGAGCTAATCTTTCCTTCCATTTTATCACTATCTTTCTATATAGTTATATTAATTGATATATAGTTTGCCCAAATATATTATTAATATAATAATTATATTGATTATACTTACAAAAAAAGCACTCTATCCCTTTAAGAATAGTTGTGCTTTTTCATTTTATTTTTCCTTTAAGTATGAATCACAAATCATCTCAAGATTATCTGTAATATAGAAGAAAACACGATAAAAGTTTTTTCGTTCATCTTCATCTAAACTTTTAGAAGCATTAGTAACTGCCTTAGCTATGGCTTCATTTATCTGATTATTTATTTCCTTACCTTCCTCTGTAAGTATAATTCTTGTACGATACTTACGACTAGGATATGTCTCAGAATATTTTACAAATTCCTTTTTAGTAAGCTCAACAATTGTTCTTGATACAGCTGCCTTATCCTCAATACATAATTTGCATAACTCTGTAGCTGTAAGTCCTTCTGGATTTTTACCAAGATAGTACATACACATCACATGACTTGGTTTCAATCCCATACGCTTAGTTTCAGCAAGCTTAATTTTTTGAATACACTTATATGCTTTTGCAACAGAAGTTGTAAATGATTCGAAACGCTCTATAACTTCAATCATAGTAATACCCTTCCTTTCATTTTAAGAAGCTTTTGACATACTATTATTTTTCTCTTGTTTTGATGAATTAGCACAAGCATATATAAATAGTGACATTGCAAGTAGAAATTGAGCTGGATAATATGTACTAAGACATAAATAAGAAGCAACTGAAATACCTCCAAATAAATCTAGCATCAACATAAAATCTGATATAAAGAATAATATACTTCCTATTGCAACTATGATATTAACCTGATTCTTCTCCTTTAATAAATTTGAAATTGCCTTACCAACCATAAATGAAATAATAATAGCATAAGTACAACACACACCTTGCATTAAAGAACCTCCAAAATCTAAAAATGGAGTAAATAATATAATAGCTACTGAAATCAATGAAATACAAATACCGCATATTAAATCTCTAATGTTAATGCTCTCTAGCATACAGTAAGATATTAGATAAAATATATGTCCAAGAGCAAATACTGCTGTACCAAGATAGAAATTAAGTACAAGTAATATATCTCCTAGCATAGCACATACTAAAGCCACTATCATCCATATCGGAAATTTCAAGTTATTTTTATTCTTAAAACAGTATACTAAATTTATAACTCCTGCTCCAACAAACATAATACTAGCAATAGATTTAGCAGGTAATCCACCACCAAACATATAACAAACATCAAAAACTAATATAAAAATTAGCACAATAATATTTGCCAATATAAATGATTTCCTCATAATTTTCACCTTTCAATACGTCTAAAATTTGTTGAATTATCAACAATTTAAAATATATCAACAATTTGTTGAGTTGTCAACAACTCCATATTTTATGATATATTTATTAAATGAAAATATTGTGTATCTAAACTAAATAAAAAAACGATAAGCTACGTTAAACAAACATATCTTATCGCCTCTTTTATACTATAATATTACTTTCTAACTCTTCTTAATAAATAGAATCCTACTATTATTAATAAAACTGTCATAGCTCCAGCCATTACGGAAGATGTTCCTCTTTTATCATTTGCTTTTCAAATAACCGTATAATGTTAGAATATCCTCCTACATTTAACTACTTCTGCTTATATATATATCTTATATAATTAATATCTATTTTTTCTTTACTGGAATCCAAATTTCACTATAATAATTTTTATCTAAGATCCCCTTTTCATACTTACTTGGGTCATTATACATTTCTATATTATAACCTGCTGCAATAGTGTATTCTCTTTCATTCGGTAGCCACTCTGAGAATATTTTCTTATTAGCTTCCTGAATTGCCTGTGGACTTGGTCCATAACAAGGGAAAATAGCCCATGTAAACTTAGGAATTGTTTTAACTATATATCCTTCCATTCCATCTTTCTCTTGAGAATAATCCTCTGCAATAAGATATTCAAATTCATCTCCACTCATTTTTTCATCAATGTTAATACCATACATTCCACAAATATCCTTTAATTTTCCTTGTGAAATATGCTCATTCCAGAATGAAGGAACCTCCATAAATGCAGATTCATACTTAAATTTCTTAGATGCTCCTATAACCTTAAACTCATCCTTCTCAACAATTTTATAATCCATAATATATCCACCTTCCAATGAAAATTTGATTCTAAGGGCAACGAAAGACTTTACCATTGCACCTTCTTTACGAACAGCAGATGGTGTAACTCCGTGAAATCTTGTAAAAGCTTTAGTAAAGCTATCTGGAGAATCATATCCATACTTTATTGCAATATCTATTATTTTTTCATTAGTAGATAAGACATCACTGCCGGCAAGCGAAAGTCTTCTTCTTTTAATATACTCACTTAATGAATAGCCACATAACATTCCAAATCCTTTTTGAAAATAAAAAGGAGAAATATTTACTCTATCTGCAATTTCTTCTATGGATAAATCCTTTGTAATATTATCTTCTATATAAGAAATAGCTTCTCTAATGCTTTCAATCCATTCCATAATTTTACCCCCTCTTCATTTCGTTAATCTAATATTATCATCGTAAAAGATTGGCTTCCCGATTTTTTAGGCTTTCTTTTGTCCTATAATTATTATAAAAAAATATATACAGTCTATTTACATCTCAACATCTTCAATTAATTTTCCACATATCATACTTTTAAACTCATTATCAAGTGTACTGCATGATATTAAAAATAAATTTAACGAAAATAAAATTATCACTAACTTAATTTTATTCACCCTTATCATCTATATATATTTCATAAATTTTACTATTCCTTTTTTAAATAAAATAATCTATTATATTGGTCATGCTCTTTGTAATAAATCTCCTTAAATTCTTTTATGGTAAATTCATTATTAAAGAACTCATACCATTCCTCAGTTGATCTATTCAATAAAAGTAATCCATCATCTAATAAACTATCTTTTACAACTTCTATATTAAACTCTTTTATTTTATCTTCTGTAATATACGGATTTAATTTAACTAGTACTTTCCCGTTAACCTTTAAAATTCTTTTTACTTCTTTAATCAATAATTCCGAATCTTCAGGATATAAATTATCAATTATGTTTGATAAGACTACTGAATCTATACATGATGACTCAATATTTTTTAACTCTTCAATTCCACCTTGAATAAATTTATACTCTCCTACTGCCATATCATATGATCTTTTTTTCGCCACTTCTATACCTTTTTCAGATAAGTCTATTCCAATATGAAATTTACTTCCATTCAAAGCGCATAAAAATAATACAGTTCCATTTCCACATCCAAAGTCAACTATTCTTTCTGCTCCATTACATGCCCACTTAATAGCTGAATCAAAAGTTTTATTACCTGTTAAAGGACTTTCTGGTATCTTAGGAATTTGTCTAGAAAATATCTCATCCCATTTTTTATTAACTTTCTCGTATTTACTATCCATATTCTCACCTCTCATAGTTCTCTTATAGTTAAATATCCTAAACCTCTACCTTAGCAAACTTAATATCCTCTTTTATATTATTTTTAATAGCATCTATTATAAAAGCCCTATGATCTATTCCTGTTATAAACAGAATCCTTTTGCCTATATTTTCTTTTATTATATTTATAATATTTTCATTAATATGAGCTTGTCTATCATTGAATATTTCGGCCATTCTTTCATAAGGTGTATCTTTAAATAAAACTTCAAATTGTTTGTAATATACTTTTGCAATAACATCATATTTCTCATCATTAACTTCCTTAGCATTATGATTCAACAGAAGTTCAAGTCTCATATCATCGATAACTTCAAGTACTTTTTTCTCTCTTTTATATTTATCATCATTTTCAAATTCTTTTTCTATCTTAACCTTATCAAAACTATTAAAATAATCATCCCATAAAAGTTTTCCTTCAACCGCCTCTTCAAACCAATCGAAACCATAAAGCTTACATTTATTTTTATATCTTATTTTTGTTTGTACCATTTCATAAGGATAAAACTTTTCTAGATACTGAACAGATTCACCTATATCTTCAGGCCTTATCTCTACTGCTATAACTTCTGGTGAAAATTTGTTAATCACCCCAAAAATATCATCATAACTATAAACGTTATTCTCTTTATGTAATCCATGCATAACGCCTAAAATACACACCTCTGTCATTGCTATTTTCCCTCCCCAAATTTACTTTTTTATATTTTTATAATTCAACATTATCAATTTATTTATAATTATACCATTTTTTTCTATAAATCTATATTGTTTATTATTTTCCATTTAAAATCAAAAGGCGATGAGTCATGTTACTTACACGACTTATCGCCTATTTTATAATAATATTATTTTCTGTCTTTTTTTCTAAATAAGAATACCCCTGCAATTATTAATAGAAGCGCTATTACACCTACTGCTACAGCAAATGTTCCACCTGTATTAGGTAAATTATTAGAATTATTTTCTGTTGTATTTCCACCTACATTATCAGTTGATCCATTTACAGAGTCATCAACAGATTCATCATCTGCAGCATTACCATTAGAATTTCCATTATTGTTATCTTCAACAACTTCATCTACTACTTCTACTGTTACCTTTATCTCTTTAGTTACAGATGCACCTTGACTATCAGAAACTTTGTATACTACTCTGTATTCTCCAGCTTTTGATGTATCCACTGTATTTTCTACTACTTCGATATTTGATGTTATATTTCCATCTTCTTTATCATTTGCAGTTACATCTTCCATTACATCAAAGTTATCTCCTACCTTAATAGTTATATCTTTTGCTACTATTTCTGGTACACTGTTCATTCCTACTAATATAGGTAGTACTGTTACCTTTATTTCCTTAGTTGCTGATGCTCCTTGGCTATCTGTAACTTTATATACTACTTTGTACTCTCCAGCTTTTGCTGTATCTACTGTATTTTCTACTACTTCGATATTTGATGTTATATCTCCATCTTCTTTATCATTTGCAGTTACAGCTTCCATTGCACCAAAATTGTCTCCAACCTTAATAGTTACATCATCTGCTGTTATTACAGGTACTTTGTTCATAACTGTTAATGAAGGTAATACAGTTACTGAATATTCCTCTGAAATATCTCCTGCTGATACTGTTATAGTTGTTGTTCCAACAGCTACTGCAGTAACTACTCCATTTTCATCAACAATTGCTACATTTTCATCATTTGTTTTAAATGTTATAGTCTTTTCTGAAGCATTTTCCGGTCCTACTAAAGCATTAATAGTAGATGTTTCTCCAACCTTTAACGTAGCTTCTTTTTCCTCTAATGCTATTGAAGTTACTGGAATAAAAATTCCATATAATGTTTCAATATTAACCTTTGCTTCAACAGAAGTTGGTATCCAATCAAAAGTAAATGCATCATTGCCATTAGTCGTTGCTGAATTTTTAGCAAATACATTATTCATTTCATAATTTTTAACTTCTTCAACAGTTAATTGATTTCTTGTTTCACTTAATTTTGCTCCTAGTCCAAAGTTTCCAAATTCAAAGAAACGTGAGTCTACAGCTAAAGAGTCTGCTCCCATGTCTTCCCATCCTTTAGCAGTTATATGACTTCCCATATAATTATTAACATAAGTTACTGCTGGAGTCATTTTTTGAGTTTGGCTACTTGGTCTCCACGGTCTACCTAAAGAAACTGTATTATCTGCAATTCCTTCTTCCCCTAATAATCTTGAATTTATTATTAAGTATCCGTAAGCATCTTTATCCCATGTATCTGCTGCTGTAACATATCCATTATTACTTGTTGAATTTCTATTTAAAGAAACTATTTCACAATCATTAAATACTGCTTGTGCACGACCAAAAATAAAATCAACATCACCTTCAATATAATTTTTGTAGTAATATTGTCTTGCTGGCACTGAACTACTTGCATCAGCTAATAATGTGTCTTGGTTACCAATAAGTCTAACATTTATAAAAATACTTTGATCTGCTTGGTTATTTAAAGCAACTGCTTGCTCATTATTATTACCTTGCTCTTTAAACTCATTTGCTATAGTAATATTTTCTGCAGTAAATCCAATAGCTTTTGATTTTACTGTTACACTTGCACTTCCACTTGTTCCATATGCTTTACCTGTTTCAGGATTGATAGTCCCATTAGCAGCATCATATGTCCATACAGTATTTTCACTATCTTCACCTATTATACTTATATATGGTGATTGAACTATTGTTTTTTCTTTATAAATACCATTCTTAACAAATATAACAACACGCTCTTCATTTTTAGTGCTTACAGCATTAACTGCAGCTGAAATTGTCTTATATGTTTTTATACCTTCAACAGTATCTCCATCATTTCCGCTGTAATTACTGTCTACTATCATATTAACATTTTCTTTACTTAATCTTACTATATTAAAGCTTTTTAATGTTTTCTTACCATCTTCTGTTGTTTGATATATATTAATAGTATTTCTTCCAAGCTTCAAGTTTAGTACTTGTTCAAAGCTCTCATTAGCAGCTTTAACTTCTGAATCTACTAATACTTTACCATTTTGCTCTATTGTTATAGTTCCATCTTTATCTGTATAACCAGCTATTTTTATAACAGAATCAAATACTGTATCATTTGGTTTTTCTGTAATAGTAAATTTAGCAGCATCTTTTCCATATTGAAGATTTAGTGGATTGCTATTATTAGGCATCGCACTTACTACTTTAGAATCATGACTTATACCTTCATCATTTGCAGCAACAAGCACATAATAATAAGTAATATTATTAGTTACAGTATTATCAACATATGTATTTCCTGAAACTGTTGCAATTTCTTCATACTGTCCATCTATAGCTGTAGCTCTTTTAACTATATAACTTGTAGCACTCTCTACATTATTCCATGATAAAGCAACATTAGAATCACCAGCTACAGCCTCTACACCCTCTACAGTATCTACTGGCATAACTTCTAAAGTTGAATCGTAGTATACCTTATCTGCAGTTTCTATTTTCACATTATCAAATATAGCTACTGCCGGTGTTGTACTTCCACCATTACTTACAACAAGTCCTACATTCCAAACTCCATCATCTTCCATAGATACATTTTGTGAATTTGTTATAGTATTATTAGCTGGGAAAGTTGGATCTTCTGAAATAAAATATCTAAATACATTTCCTTCTTTTACTATTTTGATATATTTATTTTTAGAATTCGTATCTAATCCATTTATAGCTGCAGCTCCAGCTTTTACATTATCTCTAAAAGCATATCTATATTGATTTGCTCCTGAATCCACATATGCACCAAAATACTGTGCATCATTGGCAGTATTATTATCACGAATAAATACTCCAGCTTGTCCTTTAGGTGCATTGCTCATATCAAAATCTACAAGTCTTGCAGTAATTGTTGCATCACCTTCAACTTCATAATTAACAAATTGGTAATTATCAGTTACTCCATTATCTTTACCTATTAAATTTCCTGAACCTTCTATTGTAAAATTCTTATTTATTTTATCAAAATTAGCATATGAAGTATTGTTTTCATTTCCAATGCTACTATTTATAAAACCTTCTGGTAAAATACCTCTGTCTACAGGTGGCGTAAATGTATTACTATCAAAAACTAATCCTGTAGCATCAGTTATTGAGATATTATCAAAATTAGCTATGGTATTTGAATCTGATTCTCCGTTGCTTACTGCAAATCCAACATACCATTCACCATTATCACTTATAATTTCCTGACCTTTCATCAAAGTCTTATCAGCTGGGAAAATTACATCATCTGAGATGAAATATTTAAAATTATTTCCCTTTTTAACTAACTTGATATATAAGTTCTTATCATTTGAAGTTATTCCTTCAATAGTTTCTGCTCCTGTACCACCCTTTTCTGAGTTGGCATCAGAGACATCTCTATAAGCATATCTATATCCGTCTAAACTTGGTTCTACGTACACACCAAAATAATCTGCATTATCAGTATTATTAGTGCTACGAATAAATACACCAGCTTGCCCACTAGTTGCACTACTCATATCAAAATCTGCAAGTCTTGCAACAATAGTTGCATCTCCTTCAACTTTATAACTTACAAATTGATAGCTATCAGTTGCACCTTTGTCTTTACCTACGTATCCCCCTGTTCCTTCTATATTAAATTGTTTTGTATTATTATCATAATAAGCATTTCCTTCTGCATTGCTACCTATAGCAATACTTGAAAATCCTTCTGGCAAATATGTAAGCATATTTGCATATACTGTTTTCATATCTGGAATAATAAATCCAAATGTAAACATAACCATCAAAATACTACTTAGTATTTGATTTTTTAATCTTTTGTTCATAGCTTTCTCCCTTTCTATTTATGGTAAAATAAAAAACCGGCTAAGATCTAAAACTTATTAGATCTTAGCCGGTTGCACTGCTGACTTTATATATTCTAAGTGCCCATATTACAAATTGTAATTCTCTGTTTCTAATATATTACCATAATTATTAAATACTAAACTATCTTACTATTATTACAGATATTTAGTCTACATCCTATAACTGGCAACTTACTGGGCTATATTGAAATATTTGTATTTTAATGAAGCTTAATCATAGATTTTCAAGGTGTTTTGGGATAATATTCATATATTTCCTTTAAAAATATCCTTATTAGATAGAATATATGTTGGATTTAATTTGTTTCTATTTGCTTACCACTTTCATTATCTCCACTCTATTACTGACTATTTCCAACTTCACCTTCAATATTCTGTTGCATATCATTAGTATTTATATTGGGCTGCTGTTCCATATTAACCCCATTCATATTTGGTGGCATCTGCTGAATATTTGCACCGTTCATATCCGTCGGCATCTGTGGTAGATTTTCTCCATTCATATCAGTTGGCATTTGTGGGATATTTTGTCCATCAATATTTCCTGAGATATTATTCATATCGAACATTCCACCTTTATTTCCACCCATACCCATTTGTTGTTGACCACCTAATACTGATAAATCAACAGTAGTTTCGATAGTACCATATTCTGTTGAAGGCTGTTCACCATTAAGTTGAGCAATTACACTTGATGATCTATCTTGCATAAATGTTCTTAACTCTGAAACTGCACTTTCATATTCATCGTAATTATAAAAAGCTGTCACATCTTCTTTAACATAATCTTTAATCATATTATCAATTTTAGTTACTAAATTATTAAAGCCATCATTGCTTATATAATTTTCTATAATTTGATTTAGATAGCTATGATATAATTCTTTATACTCATCAACTTCCAATAACTTCCCTATTAAAGGAGCATCTTCTAATGTACCTGTTACTGGTGAATCAATTGGGAAATTTACTGCACTACTAGCATTATTAACACCAAATCCTGCAAAGGACATATTTAAGTCCCAAGGCAGCATTTCAAATACTCCATCTCTTTCATAAAGATAATAATTATGATACATTCCACCGGAATAACTATCTAAATTAACTAAAAACGTATTTACTGCAAAGTATTTTAATATTTCTTCTACATTTAGATACTCTTCAAGATTTTCCCCCTTATTTAAGTTTTTTATCATATCTACAATCTTTTGATAATCAGCTTCTGTTGTAGTTTTAAATTCAGCGCTTTCAGTTATTGTTGAATAACTTGCTATATCATCATCTATATATTTAAAATCTGCACCCCCATTATTTCCTTTATTAAATCCGCCCATCATTCCTTGCTTATTACCCTGCATATCATTTGGAATTCCTTCTGGAAGATTTTCTTGCATTCCTTGCATCATATTACCTTCAGCATTTTCTGTTGTTCCATTAAACATAACTCCTTCCATATTAGCAGGCATATCAGTAGGAACGTTGCCTTCCACTCCTTCAGGTATATTTTCTGGAATATTTGGCATATTTCCTTCCATTCCTTCAGGTATGTTTCCAGGCATACTTTGCATATTGCCATCCATTCCTTGTGAATTACTATTTGATGCTGCTGACTCTCCACCTATATCTTCATTCATTTGGAAATCAGGCTTTATCATTTCTTCACCTTTTTGCCCCATATCATTATTATTCAAATCCATAGTTTCAGGTTTATAAAGATTTCCCTCTACTGAACCATAATATTTTTCTATATATCTTTCATCAATATCTTCTATAGCAAGATAAAATCCCCATGGCTCTCCATTTATACTTATACTTGCATAAGAATACTCTGGAGTTGGAACCCCTAAAGATTCATATATCTCATATGATAAATATTCCTTCATGTATGTAGGGTCTTGATAATTATTATTTAAAGCTAATTTTTCTATTCCATTGTATGTTTGACCATCAACATATTTATCAAATTTAATCTTTAAACTATATCTATCTGTAGTATCATCCTTAGCTATATTACTAAGACTTGAATTTCCTTTAGCTCTTACCCCTACACTATAAAAAGTCTCTCCATTTATTGTTACATTTGCCTCATAGTATTCTTCTGCTGTTGCATTTTCTTTTAAATCCTCCCAGTCACTATCAGCAATTTCAATATTAATATTTGTAATATTATCTTTATCTAAGACAGTATCAACATTTTGTATATTTCCATAACCATTTTCAGTATTTGGATTAAATTTAACTAAATATACTCCAATTAAAGCTAAGCATATAATAATTAATGTAATTAAAATATACTTTGTCTTTTTATCATTCATTATTAACCCACCTCCATATATTTCTATTTCATTCTAATAGATGAATCTTAACATTAACTTAACATAAATAAAAAACTCTACGCAGAATTTATCTGTACCGTATACAGCATCAATTCTCTTTTGCATAGAGTTTATATTTTTACTTAATCTAAGTTATCATTACTTTATCGATTTAGGAATTAATAAAGTAAATTCTGTTCCAACCAATTCTTTTGAAGTTAATTTAACCTTAATATCTAAAGTTTTAGAAATAGATTTTAAAAGACTTAATCCTATTCCACTACCACTTATATTCTTAACTCTCACATCAGCACTTCTAAAGAATCTATCAAAAATACGCTTTTGATCTTCTTCCTTTATACCAATCCCATTATCTTTAACAGTTACTTTTATATTCTTTCCTGCATCTTCAAAACTAAGTTGAATTTTACCATTATCACCAGTATATTTAAAAGCATTCTCGATTAAGATAATTATCATTCTCTTAATTTTATTGTAATCCCAGCTCACTTTCAAATCAGAATCTACTGTTTTTACTTCAAAGGTCTTCTCTTGAATTTCAGCTAAATCAATATAGAATTCACTTAAATCTGTAATAAAATCATTTAAAGAAAATTCTGTTATATTAATACTTCCATCAACATCTTCCTTTGATAGTAATAGTAAATCACTATTAAGCTTTTCTAAACCTCTTACCTCACTCATCATTTTTGATATATGTTCAAAATTATTATCAATAGTATCTCCCCACTTATTAGCAAGAAGTTCTAGCTTCCCTCTTATTACTGCAAGAGGTGTTCTCATCTCATGGGATGCATCTTGAACAAAAAATACCTGCTTATCATAAGCCTCCTTAACAGGCTTCATTATCTTTGAAGAAAGATAATAAGATAATACAAGTGCTATTATAATTAGTATAACAAAACTTAATATTATTGAACTCATAAGCTGATTTACAGACTGTATCTCTGAATCTACATTTATTAATAATGATACAACTAAATCATTAAATTTAAATTTTATTCCTCTAAATGTATATTCCCCAAAGGTTAAAGTCACTATTTCATCTTCAGAGTTATCAGGAAAAACTGGTAGATTATCAGAGTCAAAATAGTAATTTTGATTCATTAATGCAACTCCATTACCAGTCTGTATTATCATAATAATATTAGGTGGTAGCTTAGGTATACCTCTCCACTCTCTTACATCTCTCCCTGTATTCATTGCATTGCTATAAGTATTTCTCTCATTCATAAGCTGTTGATCTATATGACTAAATACTATAGAAGTATATAAAGTTTTAGTGATTATCGCAAATATTAACAAGCAAATAAATACTATAGATAAACTCAAAATTATTACTTTCCTCTTGGTCTTTAAAAATATATCCTTCTTCATCATAGTTAGTCCTCAATGCTTTCGTCCATTAAATACCCCATACCTCTCTTTGTAACAATATATTTATCATATCCGTATTTACTTAAATTTTTTCTAAGTCTACTCATATAAACTTCTATTATTTCAGTTGATGCATCACTATTGTATCCACAAATATTATCAAATATCTGTTCCTTAAATAATAGTACACCCTTGTTCATTATTAAATATTCTAATAAACTATACAGCTTCTCATTTAAATCAATTTCATTGCCTTTAATATAAACCCTCTTAGTCTTCATATTAACTTCCATGTCTTTAAACTGAAGCATATTTGAACTTTTTATTTTTCCTACACTCTTTAATATTGCAATTATCCTTGCTTTAAGCTCTTCCATATAAAATGGCTTTGTTAGATAATCATTTGCCCCTAAATTGAAAGCTTTAAGCTTATCTCCAAGCTCTTCCTTTGCTGTAAGAACTATAACTGCTGTGTCTATACCTTTTTTAGACATATGCTTTAACACTCCCATTCCATCTATTTCAGGAAGCATTAAATCTAAAATAATTATATCAAAATCATATAGCTCTAAATAATCAATAGCATCTCTTCCGTTATATACATTTTTAATATCCATTTCATCTTTAAAATACTCTAATATATTCTCACTAATCTTCTCATTATCTTCAACTAACAATACCTTTATCATCACTATTCCTCCATAATAAGCTACATTATTTCTTATTATTTTTATAATCCTAATTATAGCTTACATTTCTGTACATTACCTTAACTAATATGTACAGAAATTTTTCGTAAAATTTATATAGATTTTAACTGAATATTTTTCTATATTCATCCTCAAGTATAGACATTATGTATATACCTCTATACTGATTATCTATAAATATTCCATCTCTTTTTAATCCTTCAACCTTAAATCCTACTTTTTCATACATTTTCTTTGCTCTTAGATTATAGTCAAAAACTTCTAACTCTACTCTATGTAATTTCAACTTTTCAAATGCAATTCTTAATATTTCTACTGTTGCTTTATATCCAATTCCTTTTCCAAATGATTCTTTATTAAATATAGCTATTCTAAAATGACAGCTCTTATTATCATCATCTATTTCCATTAACACAGCTTCACCTAAAATATTATTATTTAAATCACAAATAACATAATCCTCCCTTGAATCATCTTTTACTACTCTGTCTATATAATTACATACTTGTTGTTCAGTTGGATTATTTGTTGTCCCAGTATAATACATCACTTCTTCATCTTGATTTTTAAATCCACTATTCCAATATTCCTTTTTATCTTCTAATGATAATTTTCTTAAGTTTATATCCATATTAACCCCCATCTTCTTTATAACTAAATATCTGTGCACATTATTTTCATCTTTATTTACTCAACTATATTGAATATCAATACTACATCTATCCCTATATACATTTAATTACGTAGTTAATCTTAATTATACATTTATTGTATCATTATCCCAATAAATGTATAATCAATATATAGTTTAACATATATTTTTTATATTACTAAAAATATTTGGAGGTATTACAAGAATAAAAAAACTATTAATACTATTTTCAAAGCAGTTGGTTTATCTATGGGAGTAGCAACTTTAGCTTTATCAATTATAACAACTATTGATATAAACACATCTATAACTCTATTATCAATTGGTCTTACATCATTAGGAATAGCTCAACTTAGTTCAGAAAATTAAACTAGTTCCTAGTGCAAACATATTAACATGAAAAATTTATTTCTATTACGCATATAAAGGATGTCCAAATTGGACATCCTTTAATCCTATTTAACAAGATATTTATGAACATTATAAGCTACATCTATTCCTTCTCTTATAGCCCATACCACTAAAGATTGACCTCTTCTAGCATCTCCACAAACAAATATATTATTTTTATTTGTTTTATAGCTTTTATCATCAGCTTTTATATTTCCTCTATTATTTAATTCTATTTCTAATACTTGAGCTAAATAATCTTCAGAGCCTAAAAATCCCATAGCAATCAAAACTAAATCTACATCTATTAATTTTTCACTATTTTCTACTAGTATAGGTACAACTCTATTATCTTCAGTTTTTTCCCATTTTACGTTTGTTATTACAGCTTTTTTAACATTGCCGTTTTCATCACCAATTAACTCTTTTACTGAAGTTAAATATTTTCTTGGATCTTTCCCAAACTTAGCTACATACTCTTCTTGACCATAATCTTCTTTAAAAATATTTGCCCATTGTGGCCAAGGATTATTATCACTCCTTGATTTTGGTGGCTTATCTGTTATTTCTAGTTGCATTATAGATTTAGCTCCTTGTCTTAAAGCTGTCGCAACACAATCTGTTCCTGTATCTCCTCCACCAATAATTAATACATTTTTATTCTTTGCATCTATATAATTATTATTATCTATTTTCGGTGATAATAAAGTTCTTGTATTTTCTTTTAGATAATCTACAGCAAACTCTATACCTCTTAACTCTCTACCTTTAACATTTAAATCTCTAGGTTTTGGTGCTCCTGTTGCTAATATAACTGAGTCATAATTATTGAGTATCATAGAAGTTACCTTGCTCTCTTTTCCAACATCTACCCCAGTTAAAAAGTTTACTCCTTCTTCTTTCATTAACATAACTCTACGATTTACAACGGATTTATCTAGCTTCATATTAGGTATACCATACATAAGTAGTCCCCCAACTCTATCTTCCCTTTCATAAACAGTAACTGTATGTCCTAACTTATTTAGAATATAAGCTGCTGAAAGTCCTGCTGGACCTGAACCTACTATAGCAATAGTTTTTCCCGTTCTACATATGGGGGGTTTTGCCTGCATTGTTCCATTGCTAAAAGCTTTATCTATTATAAATCTTTCATTTTCCTTTATGCTAACTGATACACCATTAAGTCCAACTGTACATCCATGTTCACAAGGCGCTGGACATACTCTTCCAGTAAACTCTGGAAATGGATTTGTCATTAATAATCTTTGTAATGCCAATTTATAATTACCTTTATATAATAAGTGATTAAATTCAGGGATTAAGTTGTTTAGAGGACAACCAGATACTCTATTATTTATTAAAATACCACTTTGACAATATGGAATTCCACAATCCATACATCTAGCCCCTTGTTCTTTTTGCTTATCTTCACTTAAGCTCTTATGAAATTCATCATAATTATTAATTCTATCTAGTGGAGCTATATTTTCTCCTGCTTCTCTTTCATATACTAAAAATCCATCAGGCCTTCCCATATTAAACTCCACTCCTTTCATAAAAAGCTTCTAAAGCTGCATCAGCTTTACTTAATCCACTCTTAACTTTTTCATTTATTAATTTTATAATCTTAGCATAATCCTTTGGCATTACTTTCTTAAAGTATCCTGATTCAAAGTCAAAATTATCCAAGATATTTTTAGCAATCTTAGAGTTTGTCTCTTTATAATGTTCTCTTATAAGATCTCTAACTTCCATTACTTCATCATAATTTAGACCTTCTATAGATACCATATCTTTATTTACTCTATTTTCTAAAATAAGTTTACTATCATAAACATAAGCAACTCCACCGCTCATACCTGCAGCAAAGTTAATTCCCATTTCACCTAAAATAACTACTGTCCCACCGGTCATATACTCTAAACCATGGTCTCCAACACCTTCAACTACTGATATTGCTCCTGAATTTCTAACTGCAAATCTCTCTCCTGCTACACCATTAATGAAAGCTTTACCACTAGTTGCTCCATAAAGTGCTACATTTCCAATTATTACATTATCTTCACCTTCTAATGTACATTCCTTAGGCTTAGACACTATAAGCTTTCCACCAGATAATCCTTTTCCAAAGTAGTCATTGGCATCACCTATAACTTCTAAAGTAATTCCTCTAGGTACAAACGCACCAAAGCTTTGCCCTGCAGAACCATTACATTTAATTCTTACAGTTTCATCTTGCATAGCATCTTTTCCGTATCTTCTAGTTAGTTCTGAACCTAGTATTGTCCCTAAAGTTCTGTGGATATTTCTAATATCTATATTTAAAACTAAATTTTCTTTTTTCTCTATAGCTTCACTTACCATAGGTAGTAATAAAGTTGTATCTATAACTTTATCTAGGTTATAACTCTTTCTATTCTTATCTCTCACTACTGATTTACCTTTAAATCTTTCATCAACATATAAAACTGAAGATAAATCAACCTTGCTACCTTTAAACCCTTTTAAATCATCTCTTTGCCTAAGCTTATCTACTCTACCAATCATATCTTCAACATTTCTGAAACCTAGTTTGGCCATATATTCTCTTAATTCTTGAGCTATGAAATACATAAAATTAACTACGTACTCTGGTTTTCCTTTAAACCTTTTTCTAAGCTCTTCATTTTGAGTAGCTATTCCTACTGGACAAGTATCTAAGTTACAAACTCTCATCATTACACAACCTAATGTTACTAACGGTGCTGTTGCAAATCCAAACTCCTCTGCCCCAAGAAGAGCTGCTATAGCAACATCCCTACCAGTCATGAGCTTTCCATCCACTTCAATAGTAACTCTATCTCTTAACCCATTTAATAATAACGTTTGATTTGCTTCTGCTACTCCTAACTCCCACGGTATCCCAGCATGTTGTATTGATGTTCTTGGTGCTGCCCCTGTACCACCATCATATCCTGAAATTAAAATTACATCAGCTCCACCTTTAGCTACCCCTGAAGCTATAGTTCCTACTCCTGATTCTGCTACAAGTTTTACTGATATTCTAGCTTTTCTATTAGCATTTTTTAAATCATATATAAGTTGAGCCAAATCTTCTATTGAGTAAATATCGTGATGTGGTGGCGGTGAGATTAATTCAACTGCTGGTGTAGATCCCCTAGTTTTAGCTATCCATGGATATACTTTCTTTGAAGGAAGATGTCCTCCCTCACCTGGCTTTGCACCTTGAGCCATTTTAATTTGAATCTCATCAGCATTTACTAAATATTCTGTGGTTACCCCAAACCTACCAGAAGCTATTTGCTTAATTGCTGATCTTCTAGAATCTCCATTTTTGTCTAATATATATCGAGAACTATCTTCTCCACCTTCGCCTGTATTTGATTTGCCCCCAATTCTATTCATTGCTATTGCTAAAGCTTCATGAGCCTCTTTTGATATAGACCCATATGACATTGCCCCTGTTTTAAATCTTTTTACTATAGACTCTATAGATTCAACTTCATCAATAGGTATAGGATTTTCTTCAAAGTTAAAATCTAATAAACTTCTTAAAGTTATTTCATTATTCTCTTTATTTAATAAAGCTGAATACTCTTTAAATAAATTATAATCATTCTTTTTAGTAGATTCTTGTAACTTATGAATAGTTAACGGATTATATAAATGCTCTTCTTTTCCGCTTCTTTCTTTATACATCCCATTACTTTCTAATGAAAAATCAAAATTATTATAGTACTTATCGAAAGCTTTCTTATGCTTCATTAAAGTTTCTTTATGGATTTCTTCTAACCCTATTCCACCTATTCTACTTACTGTCTTTGTAAAATACTTGTTTATAACATCTTCCTTTATACCTAAAGCTTCAAATATCTGTGCTCCTTGGTAAGATTGAATAGTTGATATCCCCATTTTAGAGCATATCTTGATTATTCCTTTAACTAATGCTTTGTTTATATTTTTAACAGCCTTTTTATACTCTATATTTGTTAAGCCTATCTCTTTACATTCTTGTACTGATTCATAAAGTAAATACGGATTTATTGCTGAAGCGCCAAATCCTAAAAGAGTAGCAAAATGATGTACCTCTCTTGGCTCCCCACTTTCAACAATTATATCTACAGCAGTTCGTATTCCTTTATTTATAAAAAATCTATGCAATCCTGAAACTGCTAATAAAGATGGTATTGGAATCTGAGTTTCATTTACCTTCTTATCACTTAAAATAAACAAATTATATCCTTCTTTATATGAACTATAAGCATTTTCAAACAGATTATCTAAAGCTTTTTCTAGATCTTTATCAGAACTTGTCTTTTCATATACTATCTCTAATACCTTAACCTTAAAATTATCATCATACATTGCCTTTATCTTTGCTAAATCTTCATCAGATAATATAGGATCATTTAACTTAATTAAATTACAATTATCCTTTTTATCTTCTAATATATTTCCACCTGTACCTAAATAAACATTAGTAGATGTCACAACTTCTTCTCTTATAGCATCAATAGGTGGATTTGTTACTTGAGCAAATAATTGCTTGAAGTAATTAAATAAAGGTTGCTCTCTCTTCGAAAGAACTGCCAGTGGAGTATCTATCCCCATTGAACCTAAAGGTTCTTCTCCACTTTCCATCATTGGTAAAATTGTACCTGTTAAATCCTCATAGCTATAACCAAAAGCTTTAAAGAGTTTCCCTCTTCTTTCTCTTTCAATCTCTTCAACTCTACTTTCATATAAAGAATCTAATGTAACTAATCCTTCACTTAACCATTCATCATATGGATGTTGCATATAATATCTTTCTTTTAACTCTTTATCTTCAATAAGTTTTCCCTTCTTAGTATCTACCAGTAACATCTTACCCGGAGTTAATCTACCTTTATATCTTATATCTTCATTTTTTATATCTAATGCCCCAACTTCTGAAGAAAGAATTAAGGTATCATTTTTAGTAATATAATATCTTGCTGGTCTTAAACCATTTCTATCTAAAACAGCCCCCATTTTATCTCCATCAGAAAAAACAATAGCAGCAGGTCCATCCCAAGGTTCCATTAAAGTTCCATTATATTCATAAAAAGCTTTTTTCTTTTCTGTAACTCTAGTATTCTTAACCCAAGGCTCTGGAATTAACATCATCACAGCTCTTGCCATATCTCTACCATTCATAGTTAAAAACTCTAAAGTATTATCTAAAATAGCTGAGTCAGAACTTTCTTTATTTATAATTGGTAATACTTTTTTAATTTCATCTCCTAAAACTCTTGAGGTTATAGTCTCTTCTCTTGAATATAATTTATTTACATTACCTCTTAGTGTGTTAATTTCACCATTATGAATTATATACCTATTAGGATGAGCTCTCTCCCAGTTTGGAACTGTATTTGTACTATATCTAGAGTGAACCATGGCTATAGCTGATTCAATTTTTTGATTTGTTAAATCCTTATAAAAGTTTTTAAGTTGTCCAGCTAACAACATCCCTTTATACACAATAGTTTTTGAAGATAGAGAAACTACATATGTCTTCTCATCCTTAACTCTTTTTTCAAAACTTCTTCTTAAAACATATAATCTTCTTTCAAAATCCATTCCTGAAAATATATTTTTAGGCTTCTCAATTATAACTTGCTTAAAATATGGCATAGTTTTTAAAGCCTCTACCCCTAAGCCATTTGTATCATATGGTACTTCTCTCCAAGCTAAAATCTTTAAACCTTCTTCAGTAGCAACATTTTCAAACAATCTTATAGTTTCATTTCTTTCAACTTCATCATTTGAAAAAAAGAACATACCAACAGCATATTCTCCCTCTTTAGGTAAGATGAATCCTAAATTTTGAGCTTCTTCTTTAAAAAATCTATGTGGTATCTGCAACAGTATTCCAGCACCATCACCAGAGTTTTCATCAGATCCACCTCTATGCTCTAAATTTATTAATATATTAAGAGCATCCTCTATGGTCTTATGAGTTTTTTCACCATTTATATTGGCTATAGCTCCTATTCCACACGCATCATGCTCAAATACCCCTTTGTATAAACCACAATCCTTATGCATACACCCCTCCATTTAGCTTGGACAAAATCCAATTATATCTCATCTAATATTTCATCAGCTATTTCTCTTATAGTTTTCCTTCTATCCATAGCTTGTTTTTGAATATATCTAAAAGCCTCTTCCTCACTAATAGCTTCTATTTTCATTAATTTACCTTTTGCTTTATCAATAAATTTTCTATCTTCAATCTTCTGCTCTAAAGAATGAATTTTCTTCTTATAAATTCCAAATCTTCTTTGACTTTGTATCACCATATCTATGGAATTTAGAAGTACTGCATTATTTATAGGACTTGTTATGCAAAAAATATCTACTTCTTCCTGTATATAAGCCTTATGTTGTTCATTAACTATTGCTAAAAAACTAGTTAATTCTCCAATATTATCATACACATCCATGATAGTCATATCACTTAGCTTATACCCAATTAAAACAATACTTATATCATTGCTTCTAACTATTCTAGTAAGTTCATTTCCTGACTTTGTAGTAGCAACTATGTAATATCCTGCGTTAGATAATACCATTCTTAATTTGTCTGCAACATCAAGATTATTTATAGCTATTACAATTCTTTCTTGCATATTTTCCCTCCAATCAAACAGATGCTTAAAATCGTATTAAGCAAAAATTCTTTCAGCTTAAGTATATGTTATATATTTAGCTGATAGAATTTCTACTTTAATACTATTAATCTAACAATATCTTAATATTGCTCTAAATAATTATCAATTTCCCATGGAGTTACCTTAGTTCTGTACTCATCCCATTCTATTTTTTTAGCTTTAATATAATTATAGAAAGTATGGTCACCTAAAGTTTTTCTTATTAATTCACTTTCTTCCATATACTTAATAGATTCTTCTAAGCTTCCTGGTAAACTTTCTATACCTTCTTTCTTTCTTTCTTCAACACTCATTCCGAATATATTCTTTTCAATTGACGCTGGTGGTGTTAAATTATTTTTAATTCCATCTAATCCCGCTGCTAAAAGACAAGCTAGAGCTAAATATGGGTTTGCACTTGGATCTGGGCATCTTAATTCTATTCTTGTACCTGCTCCTCTAGTTGCTGGAACTCTTATAAGTGGACTTCTATTTTTTGCTGACCATGCAATATAAACTGGTGCTTCGTAATCAGGCACTAATCTCTTATAAGAATTAACTAATGGATTTGTTATAGCAGTTAATTCTTTTACATGCTTCATAAGTCCTGCTATAAAGCTATATGCATCTTTGCTTAAAGCTAATTTATCACTTTCATCATAAAATGCATTCTTACCATCTTTCATAAGAGACATATTTACGTGCATTCCTGATCCATTTATTCCGAAGAAAGGCTTAGGCATAAATGTTGCATATACTCCATGTCTTTGAGCTACTGATTTAACTACTAACTTAAATGTCATAATACTATCTGCTGTAGTTAATGCATCAGCATATTTAAAATCTATTTCATTTTGACCATATGCTACTTCATGATGAGAAGCTTCTATTTCAAATCCCATATCTTCTAACATCATGCACATATCTCTTCTTGCATTTTCAGCACCTTCTAATGGGCTTAAATCAAAATATCCTGATTTATCTTGAGTTTCTAACTTTGGTCTTCCCTTCTCATCAGTTTCTAATAAGAAAAATTCACATTCTGGCCCTACATTAAAGCTATATCCCATATCCTCTGCTTCTTTTAATACTTTCTTTAATATATTTCTTGGATCTCCTTCAAAAGCATGTCCTTCAGGAGTATAAACATCACAAATTAATCTAGCAACTCTTCCATGTTGTGGTCTCCATGGTAATATAGAAAATGTATCTAAATCTGGTCTTAAATACATATCTGATTCTTCAATTCTTACAAATCCTGAAATAGATGAACCATCAAACATTATATTATTGTCCAAGGCCTTCTCTAATTGTCTATCAGTAATAGCTACATTTTTTAAGAATCCAAATATATCTGTGAATTGCAATCTTATAAACTTAATGTCATTCTCCTCTACTAATCTTAAAATATCTTCCCTTGTATACTTTGACATAATATATTCCCCCTTTATAATAAAAAAAAAGACGACAATAGAATAGGGATTATCCCTCTATTGAACGCCTTTGTTCACTCAAAATATTAATTTAATATATTCATATTATACAACCATTTTATTGAAAATGGAACAAATATTTATAAATTTTATAAATATTTTTTCAATTCTTTATGAAAACATTTAAATAATGTTAATATTGTAATTGATTTAATAAATTAATTATATTACTAAATATAAAAATAAATCACACAGAAATTTACTTAAATAAAATCTCTATGTGATTTTATTAATTTATTTTCCTCTTGCTATAAACTCTTCTATTTTTTTCTTAGGATTGAAACCTATCATCCTATGGATAAATTGTCCATCCTTCAATAAAACTAAAGTTGGTATTGATTGTATTTGATAATATGATGCTATATTTCTTGAATTATCAATATTAACCTTAACAACTTTAATATCCTTATTTTCTTTATTTATTTGTTCTAAAACTGGTGAAAGCATCTTACATGGGCCACACCATTCTGCATAAAAATCTACTAAAACTAATCCATCTTTAACTTCATTTACAAATTCTGATTCATTAATGACTTTCATCTTCTTACTCTCCTATAATTCATTTAAGTTGATAAATTAATTATCACTTAATAAATTATATTCCTCACACCAGCAATTGTTATCATTTTACCTTACCTTGTGTAACTTTATCACATATAATATTCATCACTTATCTATAAATTAAACTTTGGCATATCTAATCTTTATGTAATAAAAAAAACTCTAAAGAAAATATCTTTCTTTAGAAGTTTTTATACATTCTTACTGTAATCCTAGTATTATAAATATATATAATACTAACTATTTAAATATTCTTCTAAGGTTATGCCTTTACTCATTATCTCTTCTGCAACATCAACTCCAACATACCTCAAATGCCATGGTTCATAATCATATCCTGTTATATCTTCTTTTCCTTTAGGATATCTAAGTATAAATCCATAATTACTCATATTCTCCTTAAGCCACTGAAAAGCTCTTGTATTCTCAAAGCCCTCATCTAAACTTAAATATTCATCTGATAATAAATCCATTACTAATCCAGTTTGATGCTCGCTTGTTCCTGGTACAGCAACATAGTTATTTGTATACTCCTGACCTTCTATTGCAACGCTTCTATCATAAACTTCTTGTTGATACTCATATGATCTATATCCTGAAATTGCAATTAAGTTTATTCCTTCTTTCATTGCATCATTAAACATATTTTCTAAAGCTTTTGCAGCATCTACTCTCATTTCTCTGCACATATCATCAGCTACTCTAAATTTAACATTTGGAATTACTAAATCCGGAGGTATATAGTTTTGGTTTATACCACTTTCCTTATTAATCAACATTAAGTATTCATTAGACGCTGATCTACTATTTTTAATAGTTGCTTCTTCATTCTCTATATATTTATTTTCTTCAATAATTACACTTGCCACTTCCTTTTGTTTGCAATAATAATTAATTTTATATATTCCAAAAGTAGTTATAATAATAACTCCTGCTACTATATACTTTCTGCGTTTTCTTTTTCTATTTCTTGTAACTCTATTATTAACTTCCTCTCTCATACTTATAGGCATATAACTTTATCTCTCCTCCATCCATTTTCCATGATTCCTAAAATATAAATTATCATATTAATTTTATAATATAAACATTACAAATAGATGTCAAAGCTAAAAAATTCCTTATACCTTTTGCTAATCCTCTAACTTACTTGCAGCTTCAGGTATAATACTCCATAATTCTAAAATTGTGATACATAAGATAATCCAAAGAGTAGCAAATAAATAAGCTGCAATTACACCACTAGCATATTGAATTTTTAAATATATATCACTTATTCCTACAAAAGCACAAATAGATATAAGTATAATCATCGATATAGTTTTTATAATTTTACTATAACTTTGCCTTAATATATAATATGTAATAATCCCAAATAAAATAGAAACTATAAAAACATCTTTACTTGGAAAGCTATTATAAATACTTCCTATATCTATAGCTGAATTACTCTTCTTAAATATATAGTTAGAAATGTCAACAAATATCTCTCCACCTAGAATTGTAAAAATTATAAATAATATATTTTTTACTTTCTGACTTTGCTTTACTGTTATCCACCCAACCATTAAAATACTTACCAAGATTACAATATATACAGATGATAAATTTTTAAATCCACTTATAACCTCTATAAAACTCTTTGAAAAAACACCTCTAAAAATTCTATAGGTTATACTATCAAATAAGCTCATTTCATTTGATAAATGCTCATCTATTAATTTAAAAGTAACTATTATTAAAGCTATATACACTATCCCTGCAATAACTATGCCTAATTCAACTTTCTTAATTGAATTATAAACCGAAATTATATTTTTCATATATAAGTAAATATATTTCTTTATCTCTTTTTCATATCTCTTATAACCATATATAGCTACTATGATAATCCCTAATAATATTGCTCCTATAATTAAGTACTTTGTAGCATACTTATGTAAATAATTCCAATCTTCACCTAATGCTTTACCAATAGTAATAAATGTTATAGCCCAAATAAATGCACCTATATAGGCATGAATGGCAAATTTACTAAAAGATATATTGGTTATTCCTGATACATATCCAGTAATATGTCTTACTCCAGGTATAAAGTAAGCTATAGTCAATAATTTATTTCCAAATCTATCAAACCATCCTGATATTTTATCTAACTTTTCTGGAGTGAGATGAACATATTTACCATACTTATGAAAAAACGGAACTCCTAATAATTTACCAATAAAATATGATAATGTTATACCACATATAGCTCCTAGTGCTGCTGTTATAATACTTAACGTGTAATTCAAACTTCCATTATAAATAAGAAATCCACAGTATCCCATTAAGATTTCTCCTGGTAGTGGTAATGCTATCAATTCTAAAAATAATGATAAAAAAATAATAATATATCCATAATTATTTATTAATTCTGCTAATCTTTCCATTAATAATCTCCTAAGTATATATTTATTTCTTTATTATCTTTTCTTTATTTAATTAATTAATTCTTATATTTAATAAAAAATTAGCATATATATCTCCATAAATATACATGCTAATTTAATTTAATTATTAAGTTGTAAAGTTACCTTCTAGAATTAAACTAAAGGTAAAGTTATTGTAAATTTACTTCCCTGATTTTCTTCACTTTCTAATGAAACATTACCATTATGAAGCTCTACTATATATTTAACTAATGTTAAACCTATCCCACTACTACTTACTTTAGTTGAATCAGAACCTTTTCCTTGCTCAAATCTGTTAAAAATGAACTCTTGGTCATCTTTTGATATACCAAGTCCAGTATCTTCAACAGAAATGCTTACAAAATTCTCATTTTCTTTAATTACAATACTAATTCTTCCACCACTTTCAGTGAATTTAACCGCATTTCCAATAAGATTTATAATACATCTTTCTATTTCTTTTGGGTCGCAACATATTGTTTTTTCTTCTATCTCTGGGTCAATTATTAGTTCAAGTCCTTTTTCTTTTATATAATCGCTCATATTAAGAGCTGTTTCTTCTACTAAATAAACTATATCTACATTATCTTGTTTATTTATTTTATAAGCTCCAGACTCTATCTTTGAACTATCTATAATATCATTTATAATCTTTAATAAATTATTAGAGCTTTTCTTTATTACATCCATATAATGTTTTGCTTTTTCTTTAGTAACATTTCCACTATCCTCTAAAGAATTTAACAATTGTAAAACAGATAATATTATATTTATAGGAGTTCTTAACTCGTGAGAAAGATTTACAAAATAATCATTTTTAAATTTCTCATTTTTTAAACTTCTTTCATATAATTTTTTATTTTCATCCATCTGACGATTTATTTCTTTAGTCTGTTTTTCAACTATAGCTTTTAATAATTTAACTCTGTTCCATATAAAGTAGATTATAGCTAAAAAAATAAAAATATAAAAACAATATGCTGCTTTAGTTTTCCAAATAGGACTATTTATCGTAAAATTTAAACTTGTTTCTTCTGTAATGTCTCCAGTATTATTCATAGCCTTTACTTTAAAAGTGTAGTTACCTGGTGATAATAATGTATAGTTTAAAAATAACCCTCTATTAATATATTTCCACTCATCATCTACTCCTTCAAGCTTGTATAAATAATTTATCTCTCCTAATCTTCCATACTCAGGAAGGAAATATTGAAACATTATGTTGTTCTCATTGTACTTTAAATTTAGGTTCTTATCCCCCAAAGTAATTAACTCACCATTTATTCTTACTTTTCCTATTACAACATTTTCATTTCTATATGTATCTTCATTAATCTCCATTGGATTAAAAGATACTACTCCAGTAGATGTTCCAAATAGTACCTGACCACACTCCATATTTAAGCTTACCCCTCTATTGAAGTGGCTTCCTTGAATTCCATCTATTTCAGAAAAATTTATAAATTTATTTTCTTCAATATTAAATTTACTTAATCCATTATTTGTTCCTAGCCATAAGTTTCCACAACTATCTATTTCAATTGAATTTATATAATCACTAACTAGTCCATCTTTTTGAGAATATCTTATAAATGTTTCAGTTTCTATATCAAATTTATTTAATCCTGAATTTGTTCCTATCCACAAAACTCCATTTCCATCACCTTCTATACAATTTACAAAGTCATAGCTAATAGAAGTGATGTCTTTACTTGTTACATAGTTTTTTATAATACCATCAGTTTTATGAAATTTTATAAGTCCGCTATATCGTTCTCCCGCTAGCCATAATATATCTTTATCTCTTTCATCTTGAAAGATATCTACAACTCTATAATTATCTATTCCTTTCTCTTGAAAATTCTCATTATAGTTTACTAATTCATATGTTCCATTTTTACTTTTAAAAAAACCGTTATTAGTACCTATCCACAAATCATATCCGTCATCAAAAACAGTTAATATTTCATTAGTATACTCTTCTCTTAAGTCTCTAGTTACGTTACATTCTATCTTTCTTATATCTTTATATAAAACATCTACCCCTCTATCTGTAGATATTAAAAATCTATTTTTTTCAATCTCGAAAATATTATTTATTTTATTACTAGATAATGAGTTATTATTATTCTCATCATATATATATCTAACAGTCTCTTTAGTTTCTACAATAAAGTTTATTATTCCATTACTCTCTGTACCTATCCATAAATCGTTATTACTATCCTCGATTATAGATGTTATACTACTATATGGTATATCCATTTTCCTTAAAGCGTCATTTATGCTATTACTAAACTGTTGAGCTGTATTTAATATGCTCACTCCATTATCAGTTCCTATCCATAAAACTCCATTTCTATCTTGAAATAAACAGGTGATAGAATTACTAATTAGACTAGTATTAAATGCTATGTCTTTTTTGTAAGTTTCAATTGTATTATTTTGTTCATTATATTTTACTAGTCCATCTGAGGTTCCAAGCCATACATTGCCTTCAATATCACATAGTACTGTAACGATACTGTTTTCTATACTATCATCAAATCTAACTTTATAAATATTAGTTTTTTTATCAAATACATTATGTTTATATATCCCACTTTTACTAGCAACCCACATATATCCATCTATACTTCTACCAATTGCGTATATTTGCTTAGAATTTTCTTCCCCAAAATTCTTAGCATAATAATCTAATTCATTTATATTTATTCCACCTATACCACATTTAGTAGCTATCCATAAAAATCCATTTTCATCTTCACTTATATCAGTAATATAATTATTAGCAATTTCATTATCCCTATCATTCCAATAATATTTAACAAATTTATCACTTTCGGAATCATACCTATTTAACCCTGAAGCTGTTCCTACCCACATAGTATTATTACTATCTTTATAAATATCTGTTATATATGGGCTGCTCAAGTTATTTTTATCACCATAGCAAACTATATTTTCTGTTTCACCATCAATGATATTTAAACCGCCATAAGTTCCAACCCATATATACCCCTGCTCATCCTCCGCAATACTTGTTATATATGTAGAACTCAAACCATCTTCTGTGCTGTTTTCATAATTATAAACTTTTACCCCATTCCCATCATATTGATTTAACCCATCTTCAGTTCCTATCCATATATACCCCTTAGAATCTTGAAAAATACAAGTTATAGCATTACTAGATAAACCATCTTTCATAGATATATTTTGAAAGTTAACTTTGCCATTATCTAAATTTTTTTTATTGGAAAGATTAATTTCATCAGCTAGTACTACTGTATTATAAAAAATGCCTATAAAAAATACTATTAAGATTATTGCTGTATATATTACACGTTTAGTCATTTTTTGCCCCCATCGCTATAATATAGTATTATCCCCTCCATAATTTTAACATTATTTACTATTTTCATCAATATTTCCCGATAGTTTTTCGCTAATATCTTTAATTTCTAGTGTCTAAGTTTATCTAAATCCGAAAATAGGTTGTAAGTTATCCCTATCATATAATCCATTGGCAGCTTTTATATAGTATATTGCTGCTGTTACATTTAGAACATTTGCAGTAATTAAGTCTATATTAGGTTGAATCGAATAATCAGCTCCATTATTTATATCTTCATATGCTAGGTTATAATTAATCATTGCAAGCTGAGCTGATAATAATCCAGTTATTAAAAATATATAGACTGCCTGCTTTACCAAAGTATCTGCTTCTATTTGAAGTTCATTATTTGTAAAATGTGTCTCAACTAGTTCAACTCCTAATAATGTAGCTTTATATAGTAATACTTGTCCATATATATTTAGTATTATTACTAATTGTTGTACAGCAAGAAGTTGTAACTTTTCACTTTCTTTATCATTATAATAAGTAGATTTCTCTTGCTTATCTCTTTTTCTTTTTTTATATTTAAAAGATTTTTTTCCCATAATAACAACCCTTTGTCTGTACTCATACTCTATATTATTTAATATATTTTTTATTTGCTCCAACCTTGAAGTAATAATCGAAAAAGACCATATTAAAATCATTTCAATTTCTTAAAATGGATTTTAACATAGCCTTTATTTATCTATTTTGAATTTTTAATTATAATCTTATATCCTGTATATGTTGTATAAAAATATCCTCCATAAACGACAATAAGTATTCCTAAAGTCATTAATGCTGTTGGTACAATATTAGGTTTTCCATATAAAGCTATAAATTTATTAACTACCGATATTCCAACTATTGAGCTTACTATTGCAAGTGTTAATGGCATTGCAAAATAAATTACTGTTTGAGTAAATATAGTTTTATTTATCATCTTTTCTGTTGCACCAATTTTCTTTAATGCCTTGTATCTATCACTACTATCACTAGCTTCTGATAATTGTTGAAGAGCTAAAACCGCTGCACTAGAAATTAAAAATACAATTCCTAAATATAATCCCATATAAAGTATCATTGTAGTCAGCCCTTTACTTTGTTCATAAAGCTGCTTCTTTGTATATCTTAACATTGGTAGATTATGAATTTCATCTTTCTCTCCTCTAGTATAACTACTACTAAGTGCTCCTTCACTCTTATATCCACTTAAAGAATCAAATAAACTAATCATTTCCTCTTCTTCTGTAGGATTATTAGGATTCTTATAATTCATATTCATATATGCTGAATCTAAAGTCATATCTTTAAAATCATCTGGCACTATAATAGTTAACACATTATCTGCTATTTCAGAGTTATATACTGCTTCGCTTAAATATTCTTTATTAGCTACCTTATACTCTTTTCCAGCTATGCTAATCTGTGGATTACTTTCAATAAAGTTTTTTACTGAATCTTTCGCTGATGTAAAATTAGATGTAACTAATATTTCATTATCACTTATATTTAATGGCTCTTCACCATATAAACTTCTTATTTTATTATAATCTGAAATCTTAATAGCATCTATATATTCCCATCTGTGCTTTCCATCATCTAAGCTCCTTTTAAACTCTCCTACTGCATAATCCTTTAGTATAGTGTTAGCATCTATCCCATTAATTACATATCCATTAATAAATATAGGTTCACTATAAGAAAATTCATAATTAATTTCTTTTAATACATCCTCCATACTTTTATAAGTGCTATCTTCATCTGTAAATAACTTTATTGAAGCATCATATGGAGCAACTATACCTTTTTCTAAAGCACTTTTAAAGCTTAACCCTGTTGATAAAAGTACTATAGTTATAAATAACATAAGTGAAATTACTGTCATTGATACAAAATTAGTATTTACTTTACTACTTATTTGCCTTGTAACAAAAATATTTAACTTTTTAAGATATATATTCTTACTTCTTTGAATTATTGATAATAAAAATCCTGAAATTCCATAGAAAAATCCTGCTGTTCCTATTACACCTAATACTATTGAAAGCTTAAATCCTAGCTTTTCCATATTTAGTCCACTTTTACTTACTAAATAATATGCTGTAAATAAAATTATCATAGATATGATAAATATAATTGATGAAACTATCGGATTTTTTATTTTAATATCTTCACTTTTTCTTGCTGCAGTTAACATATCAATTAATTTATATTTTGATATAATTCTCGTATTAAATATCATTAAAACACCAAATATTAAAGCAAAATATAATACTGTTTTTAAAATAGCACTACCTGATACTACAAATTTAAATTCAGACATTCCAACTTCAAATAATTTAGCTGTAAATAATGATAGACCTTGTGATACACCTAATCCTAATAATAAACCTGATAAAAGAGATAATACTCCTACTATTAAAGTTTCACTTAATAATATCTTTGATATTTTTCTCTTACTCATTCCAAGTGTCATATAAATTCCAAGTTCTTTTTTTCTTTTCTTTATTAAGAAATTATTTGCATATAGAATTAATCCACCTAAAACAAATGATACAAATACTGAAACATATGATATTAAAGTCGTTATAAGTGCTATATATTCTGCTTGATTTTTATTAATATCTAATAATGCTTTTTGTGATTCTATAGAGTTAAAGCTATAAAATATACATACAGCAAAAGATATTGTTAAAAAGTATATTGCATAATCCTTAAAACTTCTTTTTACATTATTTATAGCTATCTTAGAATACATTCTCAACATCACCTCCAAGCAGAGTTACAACTTCAATTATTCTATTAAAGAATTCTTTTCTTGAATCGTTTCCTCTTACTAACTCATTAAAAACTTTTCCATCTTTTATAAATAGAATTCTATGAGCATAACTTGCTGTAAAAGCATCATGAGTAACCATAAGTATTGTAGCATCTAAATCTTTATTTAATTTTTCGAAAGAATCTAATAATAATCTTGATGACTTAGAATCTAGTGCTCCTGTTGGTTCATCTGCTAAGATTAATGATGGGTCAGTTACAATTGCTCTAGCAGATGCAACTCTTTGCTTTTGTCCTCCTGACATTTGATATGGATATTTATTTAATACTTCCTCTATTCCAAGATTTTTTGAAACATTTTTTATTTTTTCATCTATTAAACTCGGCTTAACTCCTTGTATAGTCAATGCTAAAGCTATATTTTCATATGCAGTTAATGTATCTAAAAGATTAAAGTCTTGAAATATAAACCCTAATTCATCTTTTCTAAAATTTTCTAATTGCTTTGATTTCATCTTAGTTATATCTTTATCATTTATTATTATATTACCTGTAGTTACTGTATCTATAGTTGAAATACAATTAAGCAGTGTTGTCTTTCCAGATCCTGATGGACCCATTATTCCAACAAATTCCCCTTTATCAACTCTAAAGCTAATATTATCTATAGCCTTTGTTATATTATCTTTATTTCCATAATACTTTTCTACTTTCTCTACTTTTAATATGTTCCTCACTCTTCCTACCTCCAAAATTTATAATAAATTTAACTTCTTGCATTTTTCTTTTTATATTTAAATTCTTTAATATTGCTTTCAACATAATTTATTCTATACTAAAATATCATAGCCACATATTGATTAAGCTTTCATATAAGTTACAAATTTGTAAGATAAAATCCTTAATCAATATTGCACATGCTTGTATATGAGATATATGAAAATGTATCTATGTGGTTATTTTCAAATATAAAAATAACCACAGCATATAGTATTAGTAATTATTTTTCTAATATCATATACTATGGTTATCATATTTTTAGTTTTTATAATCTTATTTACTACAATATATAAATACTCTTAACTAAGCTTAAAAGTCAGTAAATCTTCCTTTTGGAAATACTATATTAACCTTTGTTCCTTCATTTACTTTAGAAGTTATAGTTATTCCAAGTCCTAATTTGCTACAAAGCTTTTTACAAAGATAAAGACCTATACCTGTAGATTTACCAAATCGCCTTCCATTCTCTCCAGTAAATCCTTTTTCAAAAACTCTATCTATATCTTTATCACTTATACCCACACCATTATCTTTTATAGTTAGTACTATATTATTTTCATATTCTTCAGAATAGATTTCTACTACTCCTTTATTAGCTTCAGAAAATTTAATAGCATTTACTATTACCTGATTTATTATAAATTCAATCCATTTTGCATCACTAAATATCTTTCCACTTACTTCTTTTAGCTCTAATTTAATCTTTTTATTTATAAAATCTCTAGAATTTGATTTAATAGATTTCATTACTACTGCTCTTAAATCAAATTCTTTAATTATGTAATCTTTGCTTACATCACTACTTCGAGCATAATATAAAACTTGATCAATATAATTTTCTACTTTTCTAATTTCATAATTAACTCTTTCACTTAATTTACTATCATCATTCTCTAGAATTAACTTAGTTGATGCTATAGGTGTCTTTATTTCATGAACCCATGTTTCAATATACTCTCTATATTCTAACTGTTCATCTTTAAAATATTTTACTCGTTCATTCATATCCTTACTAAGAGTTTTTAAAATATTATTTAATATCTTTCCTTCGATAAAATTAGCTTCATCTATAACCTCTGGTAATAAATACTTTTTATCTAAATTCTCTAATACATTATTTATACTATCAAAATACCTTTTACTCTTAATTAATTCTATTACTATATAAGATACTAATGGTAAAAACCAAATTGAAAATACTATTATTATTATACTTTTAGGCACATTAGCTATATACATAAAAATTGCAACAATAAAAAATAAAACTAAATTTATTATTAGAAAAGGTATCCTTTCTTTTATATATTCTACAATATTCATACCATTATATAACCTAACCCTCTTCTTGTTTCAATTATGTTAGATAATCCAATCTCCTCTAGCTTTTTTCTAATTCGTGTAACATTTACTGATAAAGTATTATCATCAATAAACATCTCACAATTCCAAAGATAATTTATAAGAGATTCCCTTGATACAATTTTTCCTCTATTCTTTATTAAATATGATAGAATTTTCAATTCATTTTTAGTTAATTCAATAACCTTATCATTATAAATTATAGTTCCATTAGATAAGTTCAACTTCATATCCCCATACTCCAATACATCTTGAACCGTGGAATTTCTGTATACTCTCTTTAATATAGATTCAATTCTTGCCAATAATATCTGTGTATTATAAGGTTTAGTTATAAAATCATCAGCCCCTAAGTTCATACTCATAAGCTCATCAACATCACTATCTCTACTAGTGACTATAATTATAGGAACCTCTGAAAATTTTCGTATCTCCCTACATATATAATACCCATCAAATATAGGTAAGTTTATATCTAATAATATTAAGTTTGGATTTTTACTTTTTACGTAATCAATAATATTAGAAAAGTCATCTGGAACTAATACCTCATACCCATACCTAGTTAAAAATATTTCCAACTCTTCCCTAATAGTTACTTCATCTTCTATAATCATAATTTTAGACATTTCGTTACTCCTTTAATGAAACACTCTACTCACTGACGTTCGTAGGTGTATACTCTGTATAACTTCAAGTTACCAAATTAAAAATTTGGACTTTCAGTTGACTTCGACCATCAAAATCATAGATTTTGGGTCTTACTTATATTTTACAACAAAATCTTATAAAATATCTTAAGTTAATCTTAATATTAATTTAAAGTATTTTAATATTCTATATTTAATACAAATTAAAACACCTACTTATATAGCAGGTGTTTACTTATCTATCTATATTAAATTATATAATAGCATATATATCTGAAAATTCTATCATACATTTTTCAAAAATTGTTTGGTTGCAAATATTAAATTTAAGCTGCTCACTCTTAACTACTCTTTTTGCTGGTAGTGTAATTATAAAATTTGAACCTTTTCCTAGTTCACTTTGTACATTAATAGTTCCATTGTGCATTTCTACTACTGACTTTACTAATGCCAGACCTAATCCACTTCCCTCTTGTTTCCTTGATAAGCTTTTATCCTCTTGTCCAAATCTCTCAAAAATATTATTAATATTCTCTGGTGATATTCCAATTCCATTATCTTTTACAGAAATCTCAACACTATCTTCATAAGAGTTTATATTAACAAAGATTTCACCATTATCATTACCATATTTCACTGCATTAGATAGTAAATTAAGTATAACTTTTTCTATTTTTTCTTGATCACAGGCAACTATTCTTTCTTCTACGTTTGTATCAAAAATAATTTCACCACTGAAATTCCCCATGCAATCACAAGCTGTTAATACTACATCTTCAACTATAGATACAATATCTTTATTTTCTAAATTTATTTTATATTCTCCAGTATCTATTTTAGTCATATCAATAAGATTATCAGTTAATCTCAATAACCTATAAGAATTATTCTCAATCATTTCGATATAATTTTTAATCTTCTCTCCACTTATCTCTTTAATATCTCGCTCTTTTATATGGCTTCCTATTAATTGAGTAGTAGATAAAAGAACATTTAGTGGAGTTTTAAATTCATGAGAAATATTATTAAAAAATTCATTTCTAATCTTTTCTACTTCAATCTCTTTCTCAAGTTCTCTTCTTTTTTCTTCTATCTTCTTAATATCTGTAATATCATGTGCCACTCCAAAAACATATTTAACATCCCCATCTTTATCTACTGCCACATCCTTAGCTACAAAAAACAGGGCTAATTTATTTTTTATTCTAAGCTCCTCTTGCTCAATAATATTACACTTTTCTTTTATTAGTCTTCTATCTTCCTCTTCTATAACAGATGAGTCTTCTTTACAAAGAAAATCTCTATCTCTCTTTCCTATTATTTCATCTTTACTTAGTTCCATAAAATCACAATATGATCTATTCACATAAATATATTTACCTTCTAAATCTCTCATCCATACCAATAGTGGAATATTTTCTAATATCTTTTCTAAATCAGCCTTGGTATATAATTCTTTTTCTTTTAAAACTAAAATTTTTGCACTATTTCCTTTCCATAATGCGCTGTTTACTTTATATGTAAATTGAACTGGAGTATTTTCTTTGTTATAAATAATTACTTCTCCATCACTATCGAAATTATTAATCCCTTGTATAATATTAATCAAATTCTTTTTTTGTATATCATTCAAATTATAGCCCAATATATTTAACAAACTCTTATTACAGAATTTTATTATATTTTTTTCATCTAGAACCATTATGCATTCATCAATACAATTAAAAACAGATTCCATCTTTCATCCCCCGTATCCCATAAATACTACTCATTTATTTTATCATAAGCAAATTTTTTATACAAATATTATATTTAGAGTATTTTTTTCCCTTTTCGACATTCTATTCTTTTTTCATTTCGACATTAATTTACAAATATTAATTTAAACATAAACCCCCTCTGCATTTACAGAAGGGGCTTACATATTAAAATTTCCTATAAATAATCTTATTTACATTTTTTCTTTATTTGATAATTTTATTATAGTATCATTAATTCTTTTCTCAAATGTTTCTTTTTTCTTAGCAGAATTTATCCACGTAACATATTTTTTCTTTTGAGAATATGATAAATCATTATAAAAATCATATGCATCTTTATTATCATTAAATCTCAATTTTAACTCTTCTGGAATTTCTATAATACGCTCTTCAACATCTCTTTCTACTATTACTTTAACAGTATCTCCATAAGTTTTTCCTATTTTATTGCGTATATCCTTAGTAAGTCCTATCATATAACAAGGTAATCCCATCTTAACAATAGAACCTCTATACTCAATTCCATCAAATGAAGCTTTAACTTTTATTCTTTTTGCTCCAAACTCCTTTTCCACATCAAATGGTATCTCTATATATGATGCATCTTTTCCATCTACCTTCTTTATCTCTGCTTCAAACTTATACTCTTTCACAACTTTAACTCTTCTCCTGTACTCTGATTGATATTTACGTTAATTAACCTTTTAACATGTATTTTATCTAAATCTACCTTTGGTTGAACACTTGGATTGAGTGGATATCTACCTTCTTGATTTTTTAATGCTGTATAAAATCCATTCTTAACCCCACCACCGGTAACATACACAATTATATCATTAAATCCATTAGTTTTTGAATTACTTATTATTATTGGCATATTAACACTTGTAGTCTTAGATATAAAACTATAATTTCCATTCTCTTCAGTAAATACTAATAAAGTATCTCCACAGCTATTACTAAAGTCTGGTCCCCATATATAAACTAATACTTCATTATTAGTTCCTCCATTTATATCTTCATAAAATGTCATATATCTATTACCTTCAGTTGTTACCTTAACATTACTAATTATTGCTTTTTCAAGATTAATATTATTCTTGACATTTTCAGCACTTGTATATGAAGTAATTATAAAAGTTAAAATTAAAACAAAAATTGTACTAATAAGTATCTTTTTCATAAAAAAAACTCCTTATAACTATAATAATTATTCTTATTATTTGTTATAAAAAGATTTTTAATACATATTTTTTACCTTTTTTTAGAGTTTTTATAAAAACTATCCATAACTTTTATGTATGTTTTTATATCTTCTTTATCAATACCATCAGTAATAATATCAATAAATTCTCTTTGCATCTTTAATAATATATCAAGTAATGGTTCTGATTTTTCTGTAATAAGAAGATGTTGACATCTTCTATCTTCTTTATCTATCTCGATTGTTATTAATTCTTTATCTAATAAAGGTTCCACAGCCTTAGATACATATGCTTTTGAAAATCCTCTAAGTTTAACTATATCCTTTGCAGTATTAAATTCTGGGTTATTTTTTATAAAAAGTAAAATATCTGCTTCTGGTTTTGTTAAATTACATTCCTTTGCAGCTTTAGAAGAAAGGTCATAATATAAATCACCAATATGTTTCATATTATATAAAATATTAGAAATTTTAAAATTTGTATCCATTTTTCCTCCAAGATAGTTGAATTGTAAACTGTTTCCTTGTAAACTATATTATAATTAATATAAATCATTGTCAATTTTATTTTAAAATAAAGAAGGAGACTGATATTATGCAACATAATCAAACAGAAGAACTAGGAACCTGTAGTGTTGGAAAATTACTTTTTAAATTAGCAGTACCTGCAATTGCAGCACAAATTATTAACTTACTTTATAACTTAGTTGACCGTATGTATATTGGTCATATAGCTAATGTGGGCAAGCTAGCTTTAACAGGTGTTGGTGTTTGCTTACCTTTAATAATGATTATTTCTGCTTTTGCAGCACTTGTTAGTATGGGTGGCGCTCCAAGAGCATCTATATTTCTTGGAAAAGGTGAAAAAGACACTGCTGAGAAGACTTTAGGTAACTCTTTTACCTTACTTGTAATTATATCTATTACACTTACAATAATATTTTTATTCTTCGCTGAAGATTTACTTTTATTATTTGGCGCAAGTGAGAATACAATAACTTATGCAACAAGCTATATGAGAATATATAGTTTAGGTACTATATTTGTTCAATTAACGCTTGGTCTTAATGCCTTTATAAGTGCACAAGGCTTTGCAAAAACAAGTATGCTTACTGTTTTAATTGGTGCAATAACAAATATTATCCTAGATCCTATTTTTATTTTCGGATTTAATATGGGGGTAGCTGGTGCCGCTCTTGCAACTATAATTTCACAATCTTTATCAATGATTTGGATTTTATTCTTCTTAACAGGAAAGAAAACTACCTTAAAGATACGTAAAAAACATTTACGTCTATCAAAAGAAATTATTCTTCCATCAATAGCACTTGGACTTGCTCCATTTATTATGCAAGCTACTGAAAGTTTAATCGCAGTTTGTTTTAATTCTTCACTATTAAAATATGGTGGTGATATCGCTGTTGGTGCAATGACAATACTTACAAGTGTTATGCAATTTTCTATGCTTCCACTAACAGGATTAACTCAAGGTGGACAACCAATTATTAGTTATAATTTTGGTGCTAAGAATGCTGATCGTGTAAAGAAGGCCTTTAAGCTTTTACTTATTTCATGTTTAACTTACTCTACTGTGCTTTGGGCTTCTGCAATGATTTTCCCTCAAGCATTTATATTAATATTTAATAACGACCCTGAGCTTGTAGATTTTGCAAGTCGAGCACTTAGAATATATATGGCTGTATCTTGTATTTTCGGTATTCAGATTGCATGCCAACAAACATTTATTGCTCTAGGTAATGCAAAAGCATCTTTATTCTTAGCATTGCTTAGAAAAATAATTTTATTAATACCTTTAATTTATATTATGCCAATGTTTATGGAAGATAAAACAACAGCTGTATTTACTGCTGAACCTGTTGCAGATATCTTAGCAGTTACAACTACAGCAATATTATTTATAATTCAATTTAAGAAAGCAATGAAAGAAATTTCTACACCTTTAGATGATAAAAATTCTATAAATGCTTAAGAATTCGTAAAATTTATAATAAATATTTCTAAATCTAAGACATATATTTAATATTAATAATCTTAGTTTAGGAGTCTTAATTATGAATATTTCAAATAAAATAAGTAATTTAGAAAAACTTATAGGAAACACTCCATTAGTTGAAATTTCTTTTACTTATAAAGGAAAACCTCTTAAGGTATATTCTAAAATTGAACACTACAACTTAACTGGAAGCATTAAAGATAGAATCGCAATATATATGATAAAAAAAGCATATTCAGATAAGAGATTAAAAGAAAATGATATTATTGTAGAAGCTACTAGTGGGAATACTGGTATATCTTTTGCAGCTATAGGTGCTTATTTAGGACACGAAGTGCATATTTATATGCCTGACTGGCTTAGTACAGAAAGGATAAAGCTATTAGAAAGCTATAATGCAAAACTTCACTTAGTATCAAAAGAAGATGGTGGATTCCTAAAATGTGTATCCTTAGCAGAGGAATGTTCTAAAAATTGTTCTGATATATTTTTACCTGGACAATTTTCTAACGTAGATAATACTTATGCTCATTATTACTCTACAGGTCCTGAAATATATCATGCATTAAAAAAGCATGGTCTAAAAGCTGATTTATTTATTGCTGGTGTAGGAACTGGTGGAACAGTAATGGGTATAGGTAAATATTTAAAAGAAAGAAATCGGAATTTAAAAATTTATCCTCTTGAACCATCTAACTCTCCAACTTTATCAAAAGGAAAACATACATCTAGCAAGCATCGTATCCAAGGAATTTCAGATGAGTTTATACCTGCGATTTTAGATTTATCGAAATTAAATGATGTAATTAGCGTAGATGATGGTGATTCAATAATCATGTCTCAAATGATATGTAAAAAATTTGGTTTAGGTGTTGGAATATCTTCTGGTGCTAACTTTATAGGTGCAATAAAAGCCCTTGAATTAAATAATTTCAAAGGCAATATAGTTACTGTATTTGCAGATGATAATAAAAAATATTTATCGACAGACCTTATGAATGTTGAGCCTATAAAAGAAGGTTTTATATCTTCTGATGTAGAACTTCTAGACCTAAAAGTTCTATAACATAAACATATAAATTTCAACTTTTTTATACCCTTGATTAGCTATAAAAAAGTTGAAATTTATTTTCTCCATAAAAGCATGCTTTACGCTTTCAAATAATCATCTTTTTGCATATACTATCATGAAATTCTTTTATGGAGGCATCTTTTGAAAAAAAGTAAAGACAATAAAAATTCAAATAAAAGCACTTCCTCAACAGATGCTTTTGAATTATACCTAAAAGATTTAGAATTAGCCTTAGCTAACTTAGAAAAAATAGGAGCATTATTTGCATCTTTCGGATATCTAACATTTTTCTCTGCTGCCAATTTAGATACATTAGATATATTAAATATAAATAACACTGGTCGTACACCTGAAGAAACCTTTGTTTATGGTCAAATATTAATTTCTATTGGATATACCTTATTATGGATAGTATCAATGAATAGATATTCAGAAGCTTTACTTAAACTTAATAATACCGAAGAAAATCCTGATTTAGCAACATTACAACAACTTAAGGATTCTTATCTAATAAGTTTATTTGCGAACTTCTACAGACTAGATGCATTTATTAAACTATATAAAGATAGTCTAGAAGAAGACTCTAGTTCTAATAGTACTACTGAAAGTAATACTCAAGAAACAGAATCAGACAATTACTTTTATTAGTTAAATATAAAGACTTCTTTTCTTAGATTACTTCAACTTTGAAATCTCTATCTCGTAATATTATATATAATATAAAAATAAGCCGTATTACCAAATTAGTAATACGGCTTCTCTACAACTTGTAGGTATAAGTTTCATATCAAGGAATTTAAGACTTTAAGATGATAGATTCATAACACATATATTACCTATAACTCCTTGTATGTTTATTATTAAATCTAGTACTGAACATGAAAATAAATCTATCTAACGACCCCCGTCTTTTCCCCTACAATATATAATATAATAATTCATTATTTTTGTTACTTCTTTATGATATATTTAAACTTTATAGAGTAACTTTGTATTGTGAAAATTTCATCTAAATAGTTTTATGTCATATTATTAAATATTTTATAAAAATTAATTATTCCATATCCAAGATGCGAATTAGGATATTTATCTCCTCTTCTTCTTTCAGTCCCTCTCCTAAAAAATGTCTTCATACTCTGTGTATACATATATGGATAATTGCCATTTACTATCCCCCACTGAAATAATAATACACAAGCTCCTGCTCCAATAGCAGCTGCAAGACTTGTACCATTAATAATCCTTGTAGTATTATTAAGTCCTACCGTTAACGTATTTACTCCTCCTGCGGCAAAGTCTATCTTATCATCCTTATCATCTCTAAATGCTGTACCTGAGTAGCCCAAAAGATTATTATTATTTTGATTATATGCAGCTACAGTTATAACAAAAGATGAGTCTCCTGGAATAGTTATAGTTCCATATGGATCGCTAGGGCTAAATCTTGTACCTTTCTCCAAAAGCTCTCTCTGCATTGTCCACATATTATATCTTGCATTTGAACCAAGCTTTAATTTTAATACTATACTCCAAATTCCCGGAGTAATATTAGAAAAATTAATCATTATAAACTCATCACCACTATATTTTTCTGGAACAAAATAATTTATCATCACTTTTGTATTTTCTATAGTAAATTCATATTTTTCCTGAAGGTTAAATGATAGCTGAATAATTCCAGTGGCCTCTCCTGATGGAGATATAAGACCAACCTCCATTATATTAGGCAAATCTACCCACACTTCTACAAAACAGTCTTTCTGATTTTCATCCATTATCAGATCCACTACCTCTTCACCTGATACTTCCTGTATTATCCCTGAAACATGTTCATCTTCAATTCCTTCATTACCAGTTCCACTAACTACAGCTATTCCTATGTTTCTAGTTATACTTTCTATATAAGAATCCAAAAGATTTATTCCTTTATGACTTCCAGCATTACTTCCCAATGGAAGAAGGATTACGACAGGTTTTTGCTGTCTTAATAAATATTGATTTAAAAATTCTATTGCTGCGAAAATAACTGATGCATCAAATACTGTTACACTTTCATCATACCCATTTCTATATTTAAATCCTATGGATTCAACTAATTTTATTACTACAAATTCACATTCTGGTGCAATACCTTTTATATCTGGATTTTTCCCTGCTGCACCAACTATTCCCGCCATACTTGTTCCATGTCCATTCATATCTCTGCTTGGAACTATACTATATGGATTTTCTCCATTCCTTTTTGCCTGTATTGCTCTATTTATATCATCTTTTGTATACACTTCTCCAAAAGGAATCTCTCTATTCTCTTCCTTAATAGAATCAATAGTCTGATCCCATATAAGATTAATTCTGGTATTTCCTTCACTATCCATAAACTCTTCATTTAAATAGTCTATACCTGTATCTATTATCCCAACAACTACCCCTTTACCTGTTAAATTCAATTGCATCTGGTCCTGTAAAAGATTTACTCCTGCTGCTTCAATAGCTGATATTTGTTGTAATGAAAACAGTGTTAACGGTTCAAGATATACTATATAAAATTTATTACTTACTTCACTTTCATTAATTTTATTTACAATTTCCGTTGCATCAAAGGTATATTCTATATCATTCTGTTCAACAGAAAGTATCGCAAAACTATCATTTATTACAGTTATGTGTATCCCTGGAATCTCTTTTATATTACTTATTTCTCCTTCATATTGAATTACGTAATGTAAATAATTCCTATTGATAAAAATATTCTCTTTATATTTAGGATTATAATTATTAATTTTTAAATATTCCACTTAATGTCCTCCAATTCAATACTATTGTTTTGGAATTCTTACAAATAAATTATTAATATGATACTCGTCGTATTCATTATCACTAATTCTATAATTTCCAGCTATTATATTAAATACCTCATCTAAATCCATATCACCATATCCATTTTCCTCATTTGGGTAAATAAAATTACCTTTTCTTTTTGCTGCATATATTAATAAACTCCTAATTTTAGTAGAATTAATAGCTAAATCATTTTTATCAGTTACTGCCCATTGAAGTAAAAGTGCACATACTCCAGCTACGATTGCTGTTGCAGCAGAACTTCCAGTTGTTGAAATGACATTGTTCCCATCTAAATCTATTGTTAATATATTTGTCCCAACCGTTGCTATATCTGGATTGATAAGATAATTTGCATTAAATCCTTTTCCTGATTCTGCCTGAATTCCACCGGTTATATTGCTGTAATACGCTACTGTTACCACTCTCATAGCAGTAGATGGTATTGTTAATGTATTATATGGACTAGGTTCTAAAAATTTAGTTCCCTCCGGCATCAACATTTTATCATTTAACCATATATCATATCTTCCATTGATTATATACTCTCCTTTTAATTTCAGCTTCCATATACCAGCTTTTATACTTTTAAATTTTAGATGATAAACCTGATGTCCTGTATAATTTTCCGGATCATATTCTTCAACCTGAATGTTTGTATCTGTTAAATAAAACTTTCTATCATACTTTGCTTGTACTTTTTGTATAAAAAAGCCTATCTCCTCCCCTGCTGGAGAAATTATGCTTAAAGACATTCTATTTGGCTTCTGAACCCATATATAGAAATTGAAGACTTCGATAGTTCTAGGTATATTTATTTCAACGGTATCAATATCTCCTACATTTTTAATATACCTTGTAACATGGCCTTCACTATTCCCCAAATTTCCAGTACCTGCAACAAATATAATTCCACTTTTATCAGCTATTGAAGTAATAAATCTTGCTGTAATATTATATCCATCATGACTTCCCTGTGTACTACCAACTCCTAAGTATATAACTATCGGCCTCTCTAGTTCTTGTGCTCGTTTTTCTAGATAGGCAATAGCTGCTAATACTTCTGAATTATTATAAACAGGAACTATAGGAAGATTGTTCCTCTTTAAAATTGTCTTATAATTAGGTGATTCAAAAAGTTTTACAACTAAAAAATCACAATCATTGGCTATTCCAACCATTTTTCCGTTATATCCTCTAGCACCAATTATCCCTGCCATTTTTGTGCCATGCCCTACTTCATCTTTACTATTTACAAGTGCATATGGATCTTGTCTATTTTTTTGTGCTTTAATTGCATTATTAATTTCTGCATTGGTAAATTCTCTTCCTATATATACATTCTCTTTTCTATCTGATTGTATACTTTGGTCCCATAAACTAATTATCCTCGAAGTATCATCTTCTCTAATAAACTCCTTATTCAAGTAGTTAATCCCTGTATCTATTATTCCAACCAAAACTCCTCTTCCATTTAAACCTATATAAGGATTACTTTTAACTTGATATATATTATCAACATCACTTGGTGATATATCTTGAAGTGTATATACGCTTCTAGCCTCAATAAATATTATTGCCGGTACATCTTTTCTTAATCTATCAAGATTTTCTTCACTTACAGCTACTACTGCTAATGTATCTGTAATAGTATCACCACATGCATAATCTACCTTATCAATTTGTTCCTTAAAATTCCCTCTATATTCCACTACATATCCTGGAGCATTTTCATCTAAATAATAGTTACATGTACTATTACTCATCATTTCTCTCCCTACTATTACTTACACTATAAGTTTATGATTTAATAAAAAATAATACCCCAACAATTATAAAATCACCTCTATAACTTATAGCTTACTAATAATATGCATATTTTTAGATGCTCCGCTTAAAGAGCATAATATAATATTAATAAAAAATTATGGAGTTTCATTTACATAAAAAAATAAAAAGTGGATTCTAATTGAATCCACTTTTTTTTACTTCTTATTTACTTAACTTATCTAATTTATTAACTTACTACTTTTGAGTCAGGAATTTGTTTTTCTGATTCAATTTCTCCAGCCATCTTAAATGCTTGCTTTGCTAAAAATACTGCAATAATTTCATTTATTACTGCCGCTGCTGCAATTGTTCCTTGAATCATAGTTGCATACTCAGGTGCTATTGGTAATAAAGTTGTTACTGCTATTCCTGTAAATAAAAGTGATACTCCTGAATGAGGAAGTAATGAAAGCCCTAAATACTTACATACATTCTTGTCAGCCTTTGATATTTTACCACCAAGGTATGCACCTAATATTTTACCTATAGCACGAGCTATTATATATACAGCAGTAAGTGCTCCAGCTCCTAATATTAGATGATAATCTAGTGGTGCTCCTAATGCTACTATCATAAGCATTAATGCCACTCCAATAATAGGATTCATAGCTCCCATTATTTCTTTTAATCTCTCTTCTGAAACCATATTTGCAATAACAGCTGAAAATGCTATACCTACTAATAATAAATTAATTTCTAATATATTTTGACTTACAAATCTACCAATCATAGCTGTAACAATTATAAGCAGCATATTCTTTATAATAGTTTCTTTTTTATCACAGCTCTTACGTAGAATTTTACCACTTACATATCCAGTTATTCCACCTACTACCATCGGTAAAATTACCATCATTAATATAGGAAGTATTTGGATTCTTCCACCAGTATACATACTTGAAACTCCACCAATGACTAAAAAGAATACTATTACTGCTAATATGTCATCTAACGCTGCAAGTGGTATTAAAGTTTTTGCAACTGGCCCATTTGCCTTGTACTCTCTAACTATTGATAAAGATGGTGCCGGAGCTGTTGCTAATGCAATTCCTCCAAATATTAATGCAATTGACATTGGAATATCTTCAACAAAGAAAAATGCAATTGCTACTATTATAAATGTAATCAACCCTTCAAATATAGTAATAGTTACTATCTGTTTTCCTGACTTTTTAATTTCTCTCAATATTAATTCCGTACCAATTAACATACCTGCAGTTACTTCTCCAACGTTACTTAAAATATGAAACCAATTTGAGTCTAGCAATCCTTGTGTCATCCAATTTAATGCGTGAGGTCCTATAATCATACCTGTTAATAACCATCCAAGAATAGATGGTAGTTTAACTTTAGTAACTAGCTTCCCTACAAAAAATGCTATTACAACAAATACTGTTAATAAAATAATTCCTTTTATCATTTTTACTCCTCCATTTATTTATCTATACCTTCAAAGACCATTTCTATCATTATTTTATGGTCTTTTCTAAACTCTTCTATTACTGTATCTTTATCTTTATCCCCAATATTTCTCATATGCTTTTCTTCTAACTTTTCACCTATAATCATTATTAACTCAAAGGCTTTTTCTCTATCAAATTTAGGATTTATATCTATATTTTTAATGATTTTGTATATAAGATTATTATTATACTCTTGAAATTCTTCACTTAATTTAATAGCTTCCTCAATGTTATAATAAAGTACAGAATTTACTATAAGCATTGAATAAAGGGGGTTCTCCCTAAAGAATTTGAATTTAATATCAAAATATCTGCTTATATAATCTATCCCACACTTATCTTTATCATCTATTTCAATATTTACATTTTCTTTAAATCTATCTATAGCAAACTTAAGTGCATGTAAGTAAATTTCTTCTTTTGATTTAAAATAATAATAAATTAACCCTTTTGATACTTTAGCCTTTTTACAAATACTATTTGTAGATGCTGCCTTATATCCATTTTCAGCAAATTCTTCTATAGCTGCTTTTATTATTTTATCTTTAATCTCTGCATTTTGAAGTTCTTTATCACTCATATCTAAACCCCTTTATATTATTACTTTCATCATTTTAAATAGTACCACCAACTGACCACTTGGTCAATAATCATCTTGTACCATATTACACTTTATAATTTCAATATGTCCCACATTTAATAGAATTTTCTTAAAAAAATAAAAGATGTATCAAAATAATACATCTTCAAAATATTACTACTATAATATTTAACAGTTTTTTTAATATTATAATCCAATTATTTAATTTTATATGGCTTCTTGTTAAAACTTGTTATATATACCTTGTTTTTAAATCCTGAACTTATCCATCCAAAGTTTCCTGCTTGCATATAAAGTACCTTATTCATATTCGCTTCTGCGTACAAATCCTTACCCATAGATTCTCCACTATTTATAACATCAATAAGCTTGTCTAAAGCTTCCTTTATCGATGATTTAATCTTAGCCTGCCATGGAATACTAGAACTATTTCCAATAAACGGACCCGTTCCAATGCCTATTCCCCCACCATATCTTAATTTTTCTATGTGATTTGTAAAGTTTCTAAGTATCTTAAGTGCTTGCCTATTCTGTTTACCTTCATAAAAGCCGCAATTAACAATACCGTATATCCTAGAATCACATTTTATATTATTTTCTTTTGTGTATTTTTCAAATCCCTCTAAAAATTTAATTACTGTAGATGGAAGACAATCTACATAAAGAGGAAAAGCAATTACTATATTATCGCAATTAGTTAATACATGAAATTTATCTACATCTTTTATTCTTTTATCCGCTATAGAAATTTCATAAACATTATTTTCTTTATCAAAGTAACTTTTAACTACTTCCAGTAAGTATTTACTACAAGATTTTTCTCCTTTAGGACTTCCATTAATCAATACGATATTCATCTTAATTCACCCCACACAAATTATCTAATCTAGTAGTAATTTTATTTTGTATGTTATTACTATCCTCAAGAATTAAAAATTCATTTTCTTTACAATGAAAATTAATCATATTTCTATTAAACAATTCTTTAAAAGTACTAGCTTCTCCAGTATATAATTTAGTGGAATATCCTATTACAAACATCTTAAAATCCTTTTTATATCTTTTTTTATGATGCATCTCTCCATTAACTAGTTGAAAAAACGGTGAAATATTAGGTATCATTCTATCAAGAATAACTTTAAATGATGGAGAATACATTCCATACAATATTCTTGAAACTAAAACTATGTAATCACATTCTATAAACAATCTATTCTTAAGCTCATTATCATCATTTATAATACATTTACCAGGAGTTTTTACCCAACAATTAAAACATCCTACACATGGATTTAAATTCATATCGTCTAAATATAAAAAATACTTTTCAACCTTACCCTCTACATGATTATCAATATTTTTTATTATTTCATCTCTCAATTCTTTATCTCTATCATCAGTATCTACTATTATTAAAATACTTCTCATAAACATCCTCCAAAACCTATTCTATGTTATTTTTTAACATAACTATAAGTAATTTAGGCTTTACCCCTCCTTTTAACCAAATTATTTAATACCCCATCATTTAAATAAGTATAAATTTTGCGCCTTATAATAATTATATTTAATATCTACCCTATATAATTCCTATTTTAATAATATTTTTAAATACTTATTATGATTAAATTAATATTAGATTAACACTTATATAATAAAAAAGCCAGCAAAGCTGACTTTTTATTATAATAAATTTTTAATTCTTAATTATTCTAAATCTTCACCATTTGATGCTATAACCTTCTTATACCAATCAAAGCTCTTCTTTTTACTACGTTTTAATGTTCCGTTACCTTCATTATCTCTATCTACATATATAAATCCGTAACGTTTTTTCATTTCACCTGTTCCAGCACTTACTAAGTCAATTGGTCCCCATGTTGTATATCCTAGTAAATCAACACCATCTTCTACAACTGCATCTCTCATTGCTTTTATGTGTGCTCTTAAGTAATCTATTCTATAATCATCTTCTACATATCCATTTTCATCTGGAGTATCTACTGCACCTAATCCATTTTCAACTATGAATAATGGCTTTTGGTAACGATCATATAATGTATTCATTGTTATTCTTAATCCTAGTGGATCTATTTGCCATCCCCATTCACTTGCATCTAAGTATGGGTTCTTTAATGAAGCGAAAATATTTCCTTCAGTTGTTTTATTAACTTCTGGGTCTGCACTTGCACATCTGCTTGAATAGTATGAGAATGAAATAAAGTCTACAGTATGGTTCTTAAGTAACTCTAAATCTCCTTCTTCCATTACTGGCATTGTACCCTTTCTTTCCATTTCCTTTAATGCATATGCAGGATATTGTCCTCTTGATTGAACATCTATAAAGAAATAATTTTCTCTATCTGCATTCATTCCCTTCCAAACATCATTTGGATTACAAGAATATGGATAAGTTTGTCCAGCTGCAAGCATACAACCAACCTTATTGTTAGGGTCTACTTCATGAGCAATCTTAGTTGCAATAGCACTTGCTACTAACTCATGGTGAGCTGCTTGATATTTAATCTTTTCTTCGTCTTCTCCTTCTTCAAAGTAAAGACCAGCACCCATAAATGGAGCATGTAAAATCATATTAATTTCATTAAATGTTAACCAGTATTTTACTAGTCCTTTATATCTTCTAAAGATTACATTACATAAGTTTTCGTAGAAGCCTACTAACTTTCTGTTTCTCCATGCACCGTATTCTGTAATTAAGTGCATTGGACAATCAAAGTGAGTTATAGTAACTAATGGTTCTATTCCATACTTATGACACTCTTTAAATAATTCTTCATAGAATTTTAAACCTTCTTCATTTGGCTCAGTTTCATCTCCATTTGGGAATATTCTTGACCAAGCTATTGAACAACGATATGTTTTAAATCCCATTTCTCCAAATAATTTTATATCTTCTCTAAAACGGTGATACATGTCTATTGCTTCTTTTGCAGGATAGAAATGTTCATCATCAAAATCAAACATCTTCATTTTACCTGCTATTACCGCAAATCTATCTTTTCCTACTGGAGAAACGTCTACATTTGCAAGTCCTCTTCCACCTTCATTATATCCACCTTCACATTGGTTTGCAGCTGTTGCTCCACCCCATAAAAAATCTTTTCTAAAACCCATTTTTTCTCCTCCTAAAAGCTCCACATTCTAATATAATAAACATTTCATACCTTTACTTACTTTTTATTATATTTCTATAACAGAAAAAATAATTTCAAATTTTGAAAATATTTAAACTATTTTGCTATTATTTGTTCACTTTACGAAAACTATAGTTCATAAAAAGAAAATAAAAAATTCACCACCTAACAAGTATAGACTTACTAGGTAGTGTTCCATAAGCTTATTTATTTTACTGTAGCCTTTCTAATCATCTTAAACGAACCAAAAATACATACACCAAATACTAATATATAAATCAACAACACCCAAAATACCCTATTATCTGTAGATGGTCTAATCTTATCCAAAATAAGAAACCTATCATCTATATTAAACCATACTATCCACAATCCTACTGAAAGTACTGACCATATAAGCTGAGTCCTTTCACTAGTTTTTAAATTAATAACACCTATTATTAACCCTATAACAGAAGCTAAACTATAAATCATAAATGAAAATAACACTGATCCTATAATTGCATTCAAGCCACCATCCTGCATCCAAATAATTCTTCCTTCTACATCTGTAAACTTTTCAAAGGTTGTAAAGTAAAGATCATAAAATGTAGGTGCTTTGATAAATAAATTCATTGTTCTATTTATAGCAAAATCTATTACTGCCATAAGCGCTGATATAGGAAATATAGAAATTATAGTTCCTTTTATAAAAGTACTTCTTGATATATTATTAGCTTGTGCAAACTTAAATTTATTTTTTAATGTATCTGATGCACAAGAAAGTAAAAATATAAAAGTTAATACGTCCATTATTACCGGTAAAAGAATCTCTCCATATTGCCCTATATTTATAAAAAACATTATTACTATTGATATTATAAGATAAAAATATATAATTCTTTTTCTCATGTCTATTATATTAAACTTTGCTACCCTTAAACTTTTATCCATAGACTATTTCCCCTTAACTTCAGCTTTTTTAATTAATAAGAATGATATTCCTGTTAATACCATTACAATTAATATTAAACTTAAAAAAGCTAGATAAACATTATTTGTTGCTATTCCAAAAACTTTTCTTATACTTTCATATACCGAAGGGAAAAAATATCTATTGTTTAACTCTATAACTCCAGCTATATTTAACAACGCTATTGGAATTATTGATACTACAACCTTCATAATTGTATTACATCTAAAATATATCATATTTATCACTACACCTAATACATAAGCAAAGCAGTATAACGCTAGCAATAAAAGAAATGTATTTATTATTGTCAAAAAACTATTACTTTGAATCCATTCATTATATATCCCTACTCTATCAGCTCCAGTTGAAGTATATAATATATCATAAATAGTAGGCATTTGAACAAAGATATTGGTAATCCTATTTATCATCACATCAATTACAGCCATCACCACAGCTATTGGAAATATTGATTCTATAACACCAATAATAAATGATTTTCTTGATATATTATTACTTTGTGCAAAATAAAAATTTTCTTTAAAAGAATTTAATCCACATACAAAAAGAAATATTACAGTTGCTAGCTCCAATCCTGAATTTACTATATGAAAGTTATCATTAAAATTAGTAATATTTTGTACTGTTGTAAAAGTTACCACAGCTATTATAATTAAATAAAATATTATTATAGGCTTTACCATATCATTTATATTCATTTTAGCTATTTTAAAGCTCTTATTCACCATGACTCTCCCCCTTATTAGTCAAGTATATGAATAATTTTTGAAGCTCTACCTTTGAAAATTCTAAACCTAGATTTTCTGCTAACTCCTTATCTTTGCTATTAATCTCACCTAGAACTGTAGCAGATTTATAATTGCTTAATGATTCAATATTTACAATCTCTTTAGCTTCAATATATTTATCAACATTTTGACCTAAACCTGATACTGTATAAACCTTGTTTAATAATTCTTCTGATTCTTCTGTATTAACTATCTTTCTATCATTTAATATAACTACATTTTCTAAAAGGCTAGAAACCTCCTCAATAATGTGAGTTGATAATATTATAGTCTTCGGATTTTCAATATAATCCTTCATTAGCTCCTTATAAAATAATTCTCTATGATTTGCATCTAATCCAAGGACTGGCTCATCGTAAATTACAATCTCTGCATTTGAGGCCATAGCAGTTATAATCTTAGCTATCGAACTATAACCTGTTGAAAGACTCTTTATCTTTTTACTTATATCAAGGTCAAACTTTTTAGAAAGCTCTAAAGCATATGACATATTAAAGTTTGGATAAAACTCTTTTGTATATTTAAATATATCCTTTACCTTATAGCCTTCTGGAAAAAGGTTTCTCTCTGTCATAAAGTATATTTTTTCTAAAGCTTTATCATTTTCACGAATATTTTCGCCATCAACTTCTACAGTTCCATCATCTTGAAAAACTCTATTTGTAATTATATTTAAAAGAGTAGTTTTCCCAGCTCCATTTCTGCCTAACAACCCATAAATTTTATTTTCTTCAAAAGTAAGCGAAATATCATCTAGCACTAAATTATCATCATATTTTTTTCTTAAATTTTTTATTTCTATCTTTGCCATATCTTATTCCTCTCTCTCAATCATCTTTATAATATCTTCTTTAGAGATATTAAGTTTTTTTGCCTCTTCAATTAAAGCTACAATGTAATCCTTAAAAAACCTCTCTTTTCTTTTATTCATAAGTAAGTCTTTGCTACCCTCTGCTACAAACATACCTATACCTCTCTTTTTATAAATAATTCCTTCATCAACAAGAAGATTAAATCCTTTTCCAACAGTTGCTGGATTAATTTTATACTTTACAGATATCTCTGTAGTTGATGGAATCATCTCATTTTCTTTAAAAATATCTTTTAATATATTATCTTCAATAGCCTGTGCAATCTGGATATATATAGGTACATCATTAGTAAATTCTAAATTCATACGTCGCCTCCTATACCTTTATAATTTAATATATTCAACTATAGTTAATTAGTTCATTACTTATATAATTAACCATAGCACCAACTTACTTTATTGTAAATATTTTACTTATATTTCTTTTAATAAATCATATTTCATTTTTAGACATTCTTCTTAGTTCACTTTATAAAATTTAGATATTTAGTGAAGCTCTTTACAACTTGTAATAAATTCAATTATTTCTTTATTAATAACGTAGAATAAATATATAAAGTTTTTAAACAAAAAAAGACCTAGAGCTTTTTTTGGGGGATTAAGCTCTAGGTTATTTTCAATATTAAAATTTTACAAAAGGTTATTTATTTAGGGGACATAATAATTTATTAATTACTACAAGATTTATAATACTCTTTATTTATGTCAATTATGTGACATAAATATTTATTTTTAATATTTTGACTTACATTTTTCTTACCTTTGACTTACAATTCAAATAATCTTCTTACTAATCTTCTACATCAATTAAATTACTTTCATATTCTATTTTTCCAGTAAGTACACCATCATAGAAAGCTTGCTTATTATCAATAAAATTAATACACTCATTAATTTCTTTAATTTGATTTAGTAAAGCTTCTTTTGATTTATTAAGCATCTCTTTTCTTTCTGGAATTGTAGACGGTCCTTGTAAGCAATAATTCATATATAATTTCATATCTTTAATACTCATACCACATTTCTTTAAACATTGTAGTCCCTTTAACCATGCAACATTTTTTTCATCAAAAATACGATAATTATTTTTATCTCTTTTCACATTAGGCACTAAGCCTTCTTTACAATAATACTTTAATGTTTCGTATGATATCCCAACTTGCTTACTAACCTCTTTCATTGTGTACATAAAATTTTCCTCCAAAACTATAAAATATTTACAAAAAACTATTGCACGGTAGTTGCTACCGAGTGCTACACTATTAAATTGTAAGGCAAATATTGTTAAAATTCAAGGAGTGATAAATAATGAACTATGTAACTTTAAATAATGAAATTAAAATGCCATCAGTTGGTTTTGGAGTTTTTCAAATTCCTGAAAAAGAAGAATGTGTAAGAGTGGTAAAAGATGCTATTGATGTGGGCTATCGTTTAATTGATACTGCTCAAGCTTATGGTAATGAGGAAGCAGTAGGAGAAGCTATTAGGGAATCATCTGTACCTAGAGAAGATTTGTTTATAACAACTAAAGTATGGATTAGTAATGCTGGATATGAAAAAGCAAAGAAATCTATTGAAGAATCTTTAAATAAAATGAAATTAGACTATTTAGATTTAGTACTTATTCATCAACCCTTAAATGATTATTATGGAACATATAGAGCTATGCAGGATCTATACAAGGAAGGAAAAATAAAAGCTATAGGAGTATCGAACTTTTATCCTGACCGTTTAGTTGACTTATCCTTATTTAACGAAATAGTACCAGCCGTTAATCAAATTGAGGTCAACCCATTTCATCAATAAATAGAAGCACAAAAAGTTAATGAAAAGTATGGAGTTCAGTTGCAGGCATGGGCACCATTTGCTGAAGGAAGAAATGGAATGTTTACTAATCCAGAATTGAAAGCTATTGGAGATAAATACAATAAATCTGTAGCTCAAATTATTCTAAGATGGTTACTTCAAAGAGGAATTGTTCCACTATCTAAAACAGTTAATAAAGAAAGAATGTTACAAAATATTGATATTTTCAATTTCGAATTAAATGAAGATGATATGAATAAAATATCTTGTTTAGATAAAAAAGAAAGCTCTTTCTTTAATCATCAAGAAGCATCATCTGTAGAAATGTTAGCAAGTCTAGTTAGATAGGAGGAAATATAAATGAAAGTATTACTGATAAATGGAAGTCCAAATGCTAAAGGATGTACTTATACAGCATTAGAAGAAGTCTCTAAAACCTTAAATCAAGAAGGTATTGAAACAGATATCGTTCATGTAGGAAATAAAGATATTAGAGGTTGTATCGCATGTCGTCAATGTAGGACAAAAGGTAAATGTGTATTTAATGACATAGTTAATGAAGTCGCTCCAAAATTAAATGAATGTGATGGTATAGTAATAGGTTCGCCTGTATATTATGCTTCAGCAAATGGAACGCTTATTTCTTTTATTGACCGTCTGTTTTATAGTAGCATGTCCATTGATAAAAGAATGAAAGTAGGAGCTGCTGTAGTAAGTTGCCGTAGAGGTGGAAGTACTGCTACATTTGATGAAATTAATAAATATTTTACTATCTCAGGTATGCCAATTGCATCAAGTCAGTATTGGAATATGGTACATGGTAATTCTGCTGAAGAAGTAAAAAAAGACTTAGAAGGAATGCAAACAATGCGTACATTAGGTAAAAATATGGCATTTTTAATGAAAAGTATTCAATTAGGCAAAGAACAATTTGGATTACCAGAAAAAGAAGCTCACATATTTACAAATTTTATTAGATAGAGAATCTAGACAATTATCTAAAATTAATATAATTACCTTATTCATTAGTATTGAATAAGGTAATTCATTTAATGGTCTTTCTAAATATAAATTAAACTATAATATATTAAAACGGGGATGAATTTATGAAAAAAATATTGTACTTAATGAGACATGGGCAAACACTTTTTAATGTTAGACGAAAAGTCCAGGGATGGTGTGATTCTCCATTAACTAGCCTTGGAATTAGACAAGCTACCATAGCCGGAGAATATTTCAAAGCAAATAATATAACTTTTGATCATGCCTACTCATCTACATCTGAAAGAGCTTGCGACACTTTGGAATACGTTTCTAACACTCCATATAAAAGAGTAAAAGGTCTTAAAGAATGGAATTTTGGTACATTTGAAGGAGAAAGTGAAGACTTAAATCCACCATTACCTTATGGAGATTTTTTTGTTAAATATGGTGGTGAGGATGAATTTGAATTAAGAAATAGAGTTGCTGAAACACTCCACTCTATTATGAAAAATGATGACCATAATACTGTTTTAGCTGTTTCTCACGGAGCTGCTTGCCGTCAATTTATGAGATACTGGGCTCATACTAGCGATGTTGACCAAAAAGAAAGGCTTGGCAACTGTTGTATATTAAAATTTGAATTTGAAAATGATAAATTTAAATTATTAGAAATAATTAATCATGACTTTAGCAAATTAAAATAATGCTAATTAAAAAGCCGGCAAATTGAACTATACTCTATCAAATAGACTTTGTTAGTTCATTTTTTCCGGCTTTTACTATATCATTTTTACTGTGAATACCTTTATATTATTTATAGTTTATTATTTTTAATTCTTTCTGCTAAGTCTTTAACTTTAGCTTCAATAGTTTTTGCTATCTTTATAAACTCTTCATCTGATTTTCCTGTTGGATCTTCTAATCCCCAATCTTCAGTATGATTTGCTTTTAAGTATGGACAAACTACGTTACATCCCATTTTTATAGCTATATCAATTTCAGGAATATCACTTAATAACTTTGATTTTTGTGTTTTATTCATATTAACATTATATAAATCTTCTATTATTCTCACAGCATCTTGATTTATTTGTGGTTTTGTTTCTGTTCCTGCTGAGTAGCTTTCAAAAACTTCACTTCCAAATAGCTTACCTAAAGCTTCTGCCATTTGTGATCTACAAGAATTATGTACACATATAAATGCTACCTTTGGCTTACTCATATTATCCCCCTAAGTTCTAATTACTATAAAGTCTAATATATTTTTAATATTAAACTTTACAATATCATTATTAATTATATAAGACTGTCTCAAAGCTAATTTTATCATATAATTAACCTTAAGGCAGTCTAAAGTTTTATAATAAATTCATTAATTTATATGTCTACTAATCCATAACTTTTACTTCTTTGTTTTTAACTACAAAAAATGCTATTATAAGTCCTAATAATGTTAATGCTGCTATTAATGTAAAAGATACATTCATACCATGAACCTGTGCTTCTAGAGGATTTGTTAATCCTGATGATGCAGCAGATTTACTCATTAATGTAACTATTATTGATGTTCCTATTGATCCTGCTACTTGTCTTAATGTATTATTGGCTGCGTTACCATGAGCATAAAGCTCTCTATTTAATGAATTTAATCCTGACGTTGTAAGCGGCATCAAAAGCATAGCTATTCCTAACATTCTTATAGCATAAACAATAATTACATAAGTTATTGATGTATCTACTTTTAAAAATGAAAATCCAAATGTTCCAAGTGTAAGTATTGCTAGACCTCCTAATGCAAGGTATCTAGCACCATATTTATCAAAAAGAGTACCTGTTACAGGATTCATTATAACCATTACTATAGCTCCGGGCATAAGTGTTAACCCACTTCTAAAGGCACTTTCTGCTTTAACATTTTCTAAGAACATAGGAATTATAAGTTCTGATGAAATCATTGCTGCATAAACAATCATTACTATTATTGTTGAGAATGTAAATATACTACTTTTAAATACACTTAAATCTAGCATAGGTTCTTTCATTGTTAATTGTCTCCAAACAAATATTATAAGAAAAACTATCCCTATAATAAGTGGAATATATACATTTTTATCGCTCCAAGCATAATTTCCAGCATTACTAAATCCAAATAACAATGCTCCAAAACCTACAGCAGCCCCTATAAATGAAATAATATCAAATGATACCTTTCTAGTTGGCGTTACATTCTTAAGAAGGAAAATTCCAATCACTAAATCTATTACTGCAAAAGGTAATGTTACATAAAATAAGTATCTCCAAGGATAGCTATTTATTATCCATCCTGATAACGTTGGCCCTATAGCAGGTGCAAATCCTATTACAACTCCTACTATTCCCATTGCAAATCCTCTTTTTTCTATTGGAAACATATTCAAAAATACCGTTTGCATTAATGGAACTATTATTCCACTAGCTACACCTTGTATAAGCCTTGCTGTAAGAAGCATTGGAAAGTTAGTCGCAAAAGCTCCTACAACAGTTCCTACAGTAAATAAACCTATAGATACAAAAAATAAAGTTCTATTTGTAAATCTATCTATAAGGAATGCTGTAAAAGGAATTATGATACCAGTTGCAAGCATATAACCTGTACTTAACCACTGTGCTGTAGATACACTTATATTTAAATCTTTCATAATATCAGAAAGAGCAACATTCATAAATGTACTATTTAAGAAACATACAAATGCACCTAAAAGGAATACGCTCGCAATCGCAACTACATTGTACTTTTTATCATTAGTTGATTTTTCATTCATAAGCTCTTACCTCTCTATAATTTTTATACTTCAAGACTATATTTCCATTCTCTAAGGTAACTTATTCAAAAAAATACATATTTAAATATATCAATAAAAAAAGCCTTAGGATAATATTTTTCCTAAGACCTTTTTTAATTTATTTTAAATTAGCTAAGTTTATACAACTTCTAAATTTTCTATTCCTTCTCCACTTAAAACTAGAATATCTCCTTCTTTTATAATGCTAGCTCCCTTTGGAATTATAATCTCATCATTTCTTTTAATCATTACTATAAGTATTTCATTTGGTATATCGGCATCCATAATACTTTTATTAACCCACTTACTTTCCTTAGTTATATTCAATTCTATTAACTTACTACTCATCTCTCCTGTATAATCATTAAATGTTTTTAAAACTGGACTACTGTTATCTACTAAATCAAGTTTTTTTGCTAACTTAGGTATTAATGTTCCTTGAATTGCTACTGAAAATAGTGCAACGAAAAATATTATATGAAATATGTCATTTTCTATTTTTACACCATAAGTCATTGCATATATAGCGAAAACTAATGACGCTGCTCCTCTTAGTCCTACCCATGATACAAATAATTTTTCCCTTGTTGAATATCCAAACGGCTTCAATATTAAAAATGTAGCTGCAGGTCTTGCAATAAATATTAAAAATATTGATATAGCTATAGAAATACCTATAACTTGTGGAAATTTTGATGGAAATGCCAATAAACCTAGCAAGAAAAATAATGCTATTTGCATTATCCATGATACTCCATCAAAATAATAAAATAGATTCTTTTTATGTGGAATCTTACTATTACCAATTATTACTCCTGCTAAATATACACTTAAATATCCATTACCACCTAACCATTCACTCACCGCATATGCAAGTATAGCTATAGCTGTTATAAATATGCTATCAAATCCCCTTATTTCAAAGTCAACATTTCTAAGTACAAAAACTGCAATTTTAGCTAATATAACTCCAATTAAAACTCCAAATATTATTTGTTTAATTATAATTAAAATTATTCCATTTACTGCTCCACTACTCATTATAGTTAGAATTGATATAGTAAACATATATGCTGTAGGGTCATTACTTCCACTTTCAACTTCTAACAACGATGCTAAAGACCCTTCTAAGTTTAACTTTTGTGATCTCAATATTGCAAAAACAGATGCTGCATCTGTAGATGATACCACCGCCCCAATAAGCAATCCTTCCAATATACTAACCTTTAAAATAAAATATGCAAATGTACCTGTAAGTAATGTTGTTATTATTACTCCTCCTGTAGACATCAAAAGAGCAGGCTTTAATGACGGTTTAGCAACTTTCCAATTAGTTCCAAAACCTCCATAGAACATTATCAATACAAGAGCTATTGAACAAATCTCATTTGTTAAATTGTAATTTGCAAAATATATTCCTACAATGCCATCAGAGCCAAATAACATACCTAGCACTATAAAAATTAATAATATAGGCACACCAAATTTATATAAAACCTTACTAGTTGTTATAGAAATAAGTAAAACCAATCCACATATCATCAAGGTGTTCATCATAAGCATTCCCCCTATCCCTTTAATTTTTGCTTTTATAATATATAACTTCTATAACACATAATATGTGTAGAAACTTTTTCAAGTTACAATTCTATCTCCTATATTACTTTTTTGATAATAAATTTTAAAATTCTTTAGTGTATTTTCAAGAATAAAAATAACCTCCTAGAACTTCTCATATTAAAATAAGATAATCCTAACAGGTGACTTACTACTTAAGTTACTTTTTTTGCAATCAATTTTTTGAATAATAATTTATCTATAAATTACCCAAAATATATAATAACTAGTATCATCTATGATTATATCACAGAAAATACTCTCAATTCTGTATATACTTTTAAACAGTTATTAAATAAATGTCTAGGAGGAAAAAATATGAGTAAAAATAATTGGATAAAAGGCGCTTTAATATTAGGCTTTTCATTTTTCATAGCAATATTTTTAGTTAAACCAATAGGTGTATCTACTCAATTCTCAGTATTATCTGGAATCATTCATAGTTCAATTGATAAAAATGTTATAGTAGAAGACCCATTAAGAGAATCTGGTTATAGTAGTACAAATGCCTATTACGATAAAAACGATGGGAAATTGGCAAAAGCTATAAAACATCCTTTAAATTATGACTTTATATTTGTTTTAGCTATTCCAGTTGGCGGTTATATAGGATATGAGTTATTAAAAAGAAGAAAGAAATCTGAAGCACTTGATACAAGCTCTAATTTGAAAGTATGCGAATTGGGAGATGATACAAGTTTTATTAAAAATTATGCTCCAAGCTTTATTGGAGGATTCTTATTACTATATGGAGCTAGAATGGCAGATGGATGCACAAGTGGTCATATGATGAGTGGAATGATGCAAGGAAGTGTTAGTGGTTATGTGTTCGCTGCTTCTGTTTTTGCCACAGCAATACCATCCTCACTAATAGTAAAACATCTTAAGAATAAATCTAAGTAGGGAGGTTATTTAAAATGAAAATATTATTAGCAATATTACTTGGTGGTTTCTTTGGTTTTGCACTTGCATATGTAGGAGCTACTGGTTTTAAAAATATATTAAAAATGTTAAGACTTGAAGATTTATCTTTAGCCAAAATAATTTTATTTGCTATAGGTTTTTCTAGTGCTTTACTTTCACTGACAGCAATGTTAGGAATATTTGATGTATCACATTTATCTATTAAAACTATGAATTTAGGAGTTATTATAGGTGGATTAATATTTGGTATTGCCTTTGGCTCTATAGGCACTTGTCCTGGTACATGTATTGGTGCTATAGGTAGCAAAGGAGTTAAAAAAGCAATTTCTGCTGTTATCGGAGGATTAGTTGGTGCATTTGCATTTACTATGTCCTATGGTCCACTAAAAAATATAGGATTATTTGATATGTTAAATCTAGGAAAGCTAACTTTATTTAATATATCTGATAAATATCCTTCAGTTTTTAATACTGGATATTTAGGTTTACTATTAGTAGGTATAATTTTTATGATTGGAGCTTACTTACTACCAAAACATATTTTAAAATAAACTATATAAAAAGAAAAGCATCTTGAATTATACATTTGTATATTTAAGCATGCTTTTTCTTTAATCACTTATATATCGCTCTATCTTATTCTTTCTAAGATCTCTTTACATACTCTCTCTCCGCTTTCAACTGCTCCATTCATATATCCTTGATAATATATAGAGGTTTGATCACCTGCAAAAAAGCAATTACCTTCACTTTCACCTTCTACTCCTGCAAATTTTGTATATTGTCCTAACTTATAATACGGATATGACCCTAATGTCCAACGATTACCAGTCCAATAATCTAATATGGCTTTTCCATTCCATTTAGCATTACGCCTTGGTATAACTCTATCTAATCTATTAATAAACGTTTCTACATATTGTTTTATATACTCTTGATTATTATAAGAAGCACCAATTTTTCCTCCTGTATTATTAACAAGTATCCCCTTAGTTCCTAACTGTCCACAACTTCCCTCCCTTGTAACTTGATATCCAATATTACAATAAGTAGTACCGTTATTATTAACTCTTCTCCAATATCTGCTTGTAAACTGTACATTTAATTTTGTATTAGTTCCCATGGCCAGTTCATCTATAGCCTGTTTTTTCAATTCACTAAAACCAGCTTTATCATAGTTAACGCTGAGCTTAAGAACACTAAAAGGAATAGCTAAAACCACTATATCTGCAAGCACACTTGCTACCTTACACGCACTTTGAAATACTAATTTGTATTTATCATATTTCACCTTCGATATAGATAAAAGTTGCGTCTTAAATTTAACAGTTCCTTTCGGGAGTGCCCTATATAATCTTCCTGGGAGCTGATCATTTCCCCCTTTAATATGATACATTCTATCAGAACTACCAAATATATTAAAAGCATTTTCTTCTCCTGAACCAAGTAATCTTACTATATTAAGAGCACTTTGAGTATTAGTTTCTGCTCCATACTCCGCTGAATATGCTACATCTAATAGCCTTCCTAAATTAGAATTAACACCCTCTGGAATGATTTGATTAATCCACTGCCTAACAGATATATTATCTAATTCATATCCTCTATTTGTATATTTATTATAAAGTGTTGGAAATTTTACATCTTCATAATCTTTTCTAACTCTGGGATAAACACTTAGCCAATCTTTACTTGCTTCATCATAAGAATATGGTTGTCCATTAAAAAAATAAAAAGGCTTGTTTTCTTTCTTATCGATATCAATAAGATTTTCCAACTTTAAGCCTATCTCTTTAGCCAACTCTTTAATTTCATTATGTTCAGAATCTATTAGTTCTCCTCCATGCTCAGCAATTTGATTATCTAAAAAGTAGTTCCTTATACTAAAACATCTTCCTCCTACTCTTTCAGATGCTTCAAATACCTTGCACTTTATTCCAGATTTAAATAACCTATATGCACAGGTCAATCCGGCAAGTCCTGCCCCTACAATAACAATTTTAGGTTTCTCTTTCTTATGATCTCCCTCCATCTATTCACCACCAATAAAATCCTTATCCTAATATTATATGAAATAAAGTTTATTTTGTTTATCGTTATTAAAAAAATAATAGACGTAAGTTTATAAAACTTATGTCTATTATCCAATTCTTAATTATTATAAACACATACCAAAAATCTTATAAACATCTTCTTGGTCTAAAGGTACATAAGCATATTGTAAATTTCCATGCTTAACTGCTGCAGCAGCCATTTCTTTAAATTTTGAATCATCAATTCCAACTTCTCTTAAAGTCATTGGAATACCACATTCCTTAAAGAAATTTTCTGTTGCATCTATTGCTTCATTAGCAAGAGCAAATTTATCTTCATTGTAAGGTAAATGCCATACATTTATTGCATAATCTACAAACTTATCAACAGTTTCATCATTTAATATATATCTCATCCAACTTGGTGTTAATATTGCAAGTCCTACACCGTGAGTTATATCATAATGAGCACTTAATTCATGCTCCATTGGATGACAACTCCATGCTCCAACTTTCCCGCTTCCAGTAAGTCCATTTAAGGCCATAGAACTAGCCCACATTAAGTTTGCTCTAGCTTCATAATTTGTTGGGTCTTTTAAAGCAATAGGGCAATATTTTATGCAAGTCTCTAGTAATCCTTCTGACATCTTATCTTGAACATAAGCATCCTTAGTCTTCTTAAAATAATTTTCAAATACATGAGACATAATATCTGCTGTACCTGCTGCTGTTTGAATTGCTGGTAAAGTATATAAATATTCTGGGTCTAATATTGAAGTTTTAGGAGCCATACAGATTGCACCTGTTCCTAATTTCTCATTAGTATCCATCTTTGAAATAACTGCTCCCTTATTCATTTCTGAACCAGTTGCTGCTAATGTTAAAACTGTTACTATAGGTAGTGCATTTGTTATCTTTGATGAATCAAGAACTATGTCCCAAGTATCTCCTTCATAGTAATATCCAGCAGCTACTACCTTTGAACAATCTATAGTGCTACCTCCCCCTACAGCTAAAATAACATCTATATTATTTTCTCTACAAAGGTCTATACCTCTTCTTACAGTTTCAATTCTTGGATTTGGTTCGATACCACTTAATTCAACTATGTTAAAATCCTTTAATAATTCTTGAACCTTATCATATATACCATTCTTCTTTATGCTTCCTCCACCATAAGCAAGTAATACATTTCTACCATATCTTTTTAAAACTTCCGGTAGATTAGATATTTGTCCTTTCCCAAATAGCATCTCTGTTGGAGCGCCAAATCTAAAATTATCCATTTTTATTCCTCCTGTAATATTCACTAAACTTATTATTTTGCTTTGTCTAAGTTTTTACTCATATTTAATTAAATACGTATTTATATTCCTTGCTTAAACAACATCATGATGTCTAATTTTTCTATTTTAATTCCATTATAAGGGTTATACTTAACTATAAGTCAATACTTTTATAAATTTTCCTAAATTTACTCAATAAAAAATAATGCAATTATCTTTTATTAAAATAATTGCATTATCTAATCTACTTACTATATTTTATTAACTCCCATACATTAAAGTTAATTTTCTATTTGATTTTCTTATATACCTAAATGCTACAACTACTGTAAATACCTCACTAAAAGGTACTGTTAGCCATATTCCAACATCTCCAAAAATCATAGGAAGTAATACTATAAATATTACTATTAATATAGCGCCTCTTAAAGCTGATATAATAGCAGAAGTTTTTGCATCTTCTATAGCAGTAAAATATGCTGACGATAAAATATTTAATCCATTTACTATAAACGCTATAGAGTAAACTCTAGTTGCTTCTACCGTTAAGCTAACTAAAGAATCATCACCTTCTGTAAACATAGCAATAAGTGTTTCTCCTCCAAATGCCATAAGTATAGTACTTAATACACCTATTATAGAAATAGTTATAACTGAAATCTTCATTAATTTTTGTATACGGTCTTTGTTTTTAGCGCCATGGTTAAAACTTATAATAGGACTTATCCCATTACATATACCTGAAAATACAGCTGTTACTAATGAAGATATATAAAGTATTATCGAGAAAGCTGAAACTCCCATTTCTCCTATTTTTATCATTAACACAATATTAAAAATATAATTTGAAAAAGCTACAGCAAACTGAGTTATTCCCTCGGAAGAACCGTTATAAAATATCTTTATTACCTTCTTTATATCAAAGCTAGTTTTAACAAACTTAAGTATTGAATCTTTCCTTAAATATTGAACTAAAGAAAATATAAATCCTATTGTAAAAGCAAGTCCTGATGCAACTCCGGCACCTGCTAATCCCCATCCAAATTTCACTATAAATATATAATCTAATACTATATTAAGAGCCGCTCCAATTATATCTGCTACCATAGCATGATTTGGCTTTCCCATTACCCTTAAGTTTGCACTTAAATAAGAACTCCCTACAAACGTTGCTAGAAATAAGCATAGAGCTCTTAAATACTCAATAACTAATGGCATAAGCTCCTCACTTGAACCTAATATTCTAGCAATAGTAGGTGTAAATGCCAAAGTAAACACAGATAAAGCTAAAGTTATAGCTGTAAGTATATAAAATGCTAAACTAAAACTCCTTCTTGCTTCTTCTTTATCTCCTCTTCCCAAATCTATACTTGTTATAGTTCCTCCACCTATTGCGACCATAGTTCCAAGTGCCATTGCAACTCCAAAGAAAGGCATAGCTAAATTTACTGCCGAAAGTCCAGCAGCTCCAACTACATTACCTACAAATATCCCATCTATCACTATATAAAGTGAAAACACTATCATCGCAATTACTGAAGGAATTGAATACTTAACAAACAATTTTCCTATTGACTCTTTTCCTAATGTTAAATCCATACAACCACTCCTCCATAAAAGATAATAAGGTATAGTGTAACACTATAGTCAACTTATTTTTATCTTTAATTTATAGGATATGACTATATAGAAATTTAGTTGTTTTTATATCTTTACTTTTATTGATATCTTAATTAAATATTCATCATATCCCGAAACCGACAATTCATCTAAAAGTACATCTTCATAAAAATAACCTTCAAGCTCTAAATTGTTATCCTTAACGAATTTAAGTATTCTCTCATAGCTTTGATCTATGGTATAAAAACCTTTATTATGATATGCAATTAAATATAATCCTGCTTCTTTCTTATATAGCTTTATATTTTCATTTCCTTCATAAATTCGTGTATAGAAATAATCATAATTTTCATACATACCTTTTTTTATATTTTCTAAATGTATCATTTCTCCCATACTATGTGGACTATATATTTCATTTTTATCACAATATTTAACATGATTAGCTATCGCCTTTGCAAGACTCTTTTCATTTGTTACATTACAACATTCCGTTAAAACTAATAATTCTTCTTCACATCTTTCAATAGAAATTTTATTTGTATCTATATTAAAGATATCTTTTGTTATAGAAAGCTTGCCCTCTATTACTTTCTTCATTTTAATCAAAGAATTAATTTTTTCATCTATTATATTATTCTCCTTTTCAAGGAGAGAAATAAGTTCCTTTGGACTTCTTTTATCCAAATATGATTTTATATCTTTTAACGACATATCAAGTTCTTTTAAAGTAGATATAACATAAAATACTTCGATTTGAAAAACAGAATAATATCTATAATCATTATCTAGTTTTATTTCTGGAGAAAATATTCCTATCTTATCATAATAAAATAACGTATGCTTAGTAACACCTACAAGCTTTGCAAACTCACCGGTAGTAAAATAATTTTGTTTATTTTTATTCATATTTAAAGCACCTCAATAAATAAATTATACTTTTACACATTTAATTACACAATAAATCTCACATTCTACATATTATATATTATCTTAATTTCCTTATAGAAGTTATTTTACATATGCACAAAAATTATATTATTTATAAAAAAAGAAGAGTAATTTCTTTATGGTTTTTACCATTTAGAAATTACTCTTTACATTTACTCTATACTATTTTGCAGCTTTTGCAGCTTCGATTACAGCAGTAATATATCCTGTTGTATCAGCTAAAGTACATCCACTTACAGCATCAATAACTTCTTCTGCAGTCTTTCCAGTTACTTCTTCTAATTCAGATATTTTCTTTCCTTCAACGAATTCTTGAATAGCATCAAAATTAGCATCTATAGCAACAGTTGAACCTGCTTTTTCTGCCATATTCTTTGAATAGCTTTCTGCATTAGCACGTTTTGAACCTAACACTTTTCCTTCAGCATAGTTTTCAGCTAAATCAGCATCACTGTTTGCTACTCCTGTAGTAGTATCAGCAGCCATATATTGTAACTCATCAATATATGCTAAAACTACTTCATCACCATTAACTAATACAGAAGTTATAGTAAAGCTCTTTGTTCCGTGAGCAGCAGAATAAGTTTGTGCTAAAGTTAAATCTTCAACATTACCATCAAATTCTACTCCTGTAGTTGAATCTGCTTGTTTTGCAGCTTCTAAAACAGCTTGAATATATCCTGTAGTATCAGCTAAAGTTGCACCTGTTACAGCATCTACAACTTCTTCTGCGCTCTTTCCTACTAGCTCTTCTAATTCAGATATTTTCTTACCTTTTACAAAGTCTTGTATAACATCAAAGTTTGTAGCAATTTCTACAGTTGAACCTGCTTTTTCTGCCATATTCTTTGAATATGTTTCATTATTTTCTCTCTTAGAACCTAATACCTTACCTTCAATTACATTATCAGCCATTCCTTCACTATTTGGAACACCTGTTGAAGTATCAGCGCTCATGTATTGGAATTCATCAATATATGCTGAAACTATTTCATCACCACTAACTACAGTAGTTACAACAGCAAAAGCTTTTGTACCATGTGCAGCAAAGTTAGCTTGACCAATTTTTAAAGTTACTTTCTCAGCCGGTGTTTCTGCTGGAGTTTCAGTTTGAGTATCATTTCCGCTTTGAGCAGTTTCATCGTTTCCTTTACTTTGACAACCAACCATTCCTATAATTACAGCAGCTGCTAAACATAAGCTTAAAATTTTTTTTGCTTTCATTTTTTCTCCCCCTAAAATATAATACATTTTTGCTTAAATATAGTTGTATTTACTTATATTTCTATTTAATTATATTTGCCATTTACTATTAAGTCAATATTTTTTGTTATATTTTTAACTCTATATTTTTCAATTATTATTTTAGTAAACTTTTTCTTTTTATATTTATAGTGGTTTATTTTTTTATATAACTATTTTTTTAAATTCTATTTTGACATTTTTTTATCATTTATTTCGATAAAAAAACTCCTCATTTTACAAAAAACACAATTACTTTTAAGTTAAAATGAGGAGCAATAATAAATATTTATTATCTAAAAACTTTAAATATATTAACCGAAGAGCAATATAATTATTTACATTTAAGTAAAAACTCATCTTCATTCATAATTATTATATTTTGTCCTTTAGCCCTTAAATCAACTGCTTTTCTAAGCTTGATACTCATTTCTTCTCTCTGCAGACTTTCTATATCTTTAGTATTAGTTATTAATATTGTTGTTTTTTTAGTTACGGAGCTACCAATAGAGCCCCCAAGCTTTCTAACTAATCTACTTGCTTCTTCTCTACTCATTGATCCAAGTCCTCCAGTAAACACAATTACTTCATCCTTGAAAGCATCAAAATTGTAGTTATCATTTTTTATTTCTCTAGAAAATATTTTGCCTGATGTTCTAAGCACTCTTCCCTTTGTAGATGATGGTATATATCCATCTTTATTTACTGTACCTAAAGTAACTCCTATGAACTTTGATATTTCCATTATATCTTTTGTCTCTAACTCCTCTGATATATTAAGCAGTATATTGCTACAAGCAAGAGCATCAGCTAAAGCATCATGGTGATTAAACTCATATCCTAAAAACTTATTTACGGTATTAAGTTTTGCATTATCTAGTTGTTTATAAAAGTTTCTTGCAAGCTTCATAGTGCATATATAATTAAACTTTGGTGCTTCTATATTATAAAGTTCTAATGTATTTCTTAATACCGACACATCAAAAGATGCATTATGTGCGATTATTAAATTGTCTTCATTAAAATAATGCTTAATTTTATCCCATATCTCATTAAACTCAGGCTCATCTTTTACCATAGCTGGCCTTATCCCATGAATCCCTATATTTATTGGCATAAATCTCATTTCTTTTGGTTTAATAAGATAGTGTATTTTTTCTACTACCTGTCCACCTTTAACAATAACAATCCCTATAGAACAAGGACTATTTCTTTTCTCATTAGCTGTTTCAAAATCTATAGCTACAAAATCCATCTATTTTCTCCTATAATAACTCAATAATTTAACATGTTTATTATACTAGTTTAATCATTATAAAAATATAGTCTTCTAAAAAATAAAAAACTGCCAAGCTGGCAGTTTTTCTTCAAATTCTAATTATTAACTCTTAACTATTTTAAGCTTCCACCGTTAGTTGCAATAACTTCTTTATACCAATCAAAGCTTTTCTTTTTATATCTTTCTAATGTACCAGTTCCATCATCATTTCTATCAACGTATATGAAACCATATCTCTTTCTTAATTCAGCTGTTGATGCAGATACTAAATCAATACATCCCCAAGTAGTATATCCCATAAGTTCAACACCATCTTCAATAGCTTCAGCTACTTGAACTAAGTGATCATTTAAATATTGAATTCTGTAATCATCATTAACTGTCTTATTTCCATTTTCATCAGTGATTAATTCATCCTTAGCTCCAAGCCCATTTTCAACGATGAATAATGGTTTTTGATATCTATCATAGTAGTAGTTTAATATATATCTTAACCCTTGTGGATCAATTTGCCATCCCCAATCTGAAGCTTCTAGGTATGGATTTGGTACACCTGCTATTAAGTTTCCTGCACCCTTTTTGTTTAACTCTGGATCTGCAGTAGCACATGAACTCATGTAGTAGCTGAATGAAATAAAGTCTACTGTATTCTTAAGTATTTCTGCATCTCCTTCTTCAAATTTAATTTCTATATTATTTTCTTTGAAGTATCTATTCATATATCTTGGATATTCTCCTCTAGCATGGATATCTCCAAAGAATAATGTTCCTCTATCTTCTTGCATTGCTTTTATTATGTCGCTTGGATTTGGAGTTAATGGATAATTTGGTATTCCAAGAATCATACATCCAATTTTAAATTCTGGATTTATTTCATGACCTATTTTAACAGCTAATGCACTTGCAACAAGTTCATGATGCATTGCTTGGTAAAGGTCTTGCTTACTTAATTCCTCTTTTGGTGTTAAAATACCAGCACTCATAATTGGGAAATGTAATGCTGAGTTAATTTCATTAAACGTTAACCAATATTTTACTTTATCCTTATATCTTGTAAATACTGTTCTTACATATCTTTCAAAGAATCCTATAAGCCTTCTATCTGTCCATCCATTATACTCTCTTGCAAGATGTAATGGTGTTTCATAATGAGATAAAGTAACAAGTGGCTCTATTCCGTACTTAGCTAATTCATCAAATACATTGTCATAGAATTCTAATCCTTTTTCATTTGGCTCTAAATCATCACCATTAGGGAATATTCTTGACCACGCTATTGACATTCTAAATGTCTTAAATCCCATTTCAGCAAATAATTTTATATCTTCCTTATATCTATGATAAAAATCTATCCCTATAAGTTTCATATTATCTTCTGTTGGCTCTTCTGTCATTGGTCCTGTTATACCCTTTGGCAGTAAATCCTGGATTGATAATCCTTTACCCTCTTCATTATATGCACCTTCAAATTGGTTTGCAGCAGTAGCTCCACCCCATAAAAAACCTTCTGGAAATCTATACATTTTAAAATCCTCCATCTATTACTTTTATATAAAACTATCATTTTTTAAAGGTCTAAGAATTTTTTCTTAGACCTCTAAACTATTATAAATTTACTTTATTTATCCATTAAATCATAACTGTTAATAAGTCTTCTTCTGTATTTATATCTTTCTTATCTGTTCCTATTATGTCTAAGTAATTATCAGAGTTAGAAACTATTACCGGTGTAGTTACAGGGTATCCTGCTTCTTTTATTCCCTTTATATCAAACTCTAATAAAACTTGTCCTGCTTTAACTCTTTCTCCTTGTTTTACCTTAGGAGTAAAGCATTTTCCTTCTAACTGAACTGTGTCCATACCAACATGTATTAAAATTTCTGCTCCATTATCACTTGTAATACCTAATGCGTGATGTGTTGGGAATAATGTTGTTAATGTACCATCTACTGGAGCAACAACTTTACCTTCTTTTGGTTCTATAGCAACACCTTTTCCTAATAACCCTTGTGAAAATACTTCATCTTTAACTTCGCTTAAAGGTAAAACATCTCCTTTAATCGGACTAACTATAACTTCTTGTTTAACTAATGCATCTTTATTATCCTTATTTTCTACCTTTTCAACTTTACCATCTGTCATATCTTCTGGGCTTAATTTTGTAAAGTACATTAATAGAAATCCTACAATTAAACCTGCTATACTAGCTACAATAATACCTAAGAATGATTTATCTATACCTGATGGTCCTATAAATGTTGGAATTGCAAATATCCCCATTCCACCAACCATGAAAATTTTTGAACCAAATATACCTAATATTCCACCTGTTACCGCACCACCAATACAGCTTAGTATAAATGGTTTCTTTCTTGGTAATGTAATACCGTAAATATCTGGCTCTGTAACACCAAAGAATCCTGAAATAATTGATGGAATACATAATGATTTTAATTTTTTATTTTTAGTTTTTGCCGCTATTGCCATAACTACACCTGTTTGTGCAAAGCAAACTGCAATTGAAGCTGCTAATATTGGATCGTATCCTAAAACTGCTAAGTTATTCATTGCAAGAGGTACTAATCCCCAATGTAAACCGAACATAACGAATACTTGCCAGAATCCACCAATAAATAAACCTGCTAATACTGGACTAAAGTTATAAACTGCTAAAGTTATATCACCTAACCAATTTGAAGCTATTGTAGCTACTGGCCCAATTGCCATAAATGTTACTGGAACTACTAATAATAAAGTAAGGAATGGTACTATAAAAGTTTTAATAACATCTGGAACAATTTTCTTAAATAACTTTTCTACTTTTGATGCAAGGAATATGGCTAATATTATTGGAATAACTGTTGATTGATAGCTACTTGATGGCATTACTACTGGAATTCCAAGGAAGGTTACAGTTGTACCTGCAAGAGCTGTAATTGATGGATAAACCATCGCAGCACCAATTGCCATACCAGTAAATTGATTTAACTTAAACTTCTTAGCTGCTGTAAATCCTAAGAATATTGGGAAAAAGTTAAATAAACAATCACCTATTGAATTTAGTATTATATAAGTAGAATCTGTTTCTGCTAATAATCCTGTTGCAATTAATATGGCATTTAATCCTTTAATCATACCTGTAGCACATAATACCCCAAGTACCGGTTGAAAAACACCTGAAATTATATCTATAAACCTATCGAAAGGCTTCATCTTTTCTTCTGATTCTTCAGAACTTTCTGTTGCAAGTCCTGCTACCTTTACTACATCTGCATAAACGTCTGGTACATGATTACCTATAACCACTTGATATTGTCCACCACTTTTAACTACTGTAACAACACCATCCATAGATTTTAATACATCTGTATTTGCTTTATTTTCATCCTTTAATTTGAATCTTAATCTTGTAACACAATGTGTTAGACTGTTAATGTTACCCTTACCGCCAACATTTTCGATAATATCTTTAGCTAACTTTTCATACTTCATTATTTACATCCCCTTTTCAAAATTATTTTTTTATTTGATTTTCATTAATTTATTTATTTAATTCTCCTAAGTTCAGTAAACGATAACATAATTATTGCTATACTATCTCTTACTTAACTTGATTTTGTATATAAAAAGGCAAGACCAAATAAATAGAATAAATTGATATAAAATCTAACTATTCTACTAAATTTGGTCTCGCCTGCTTTACCAGTAACAATCCGTATTAAATTTTCTTTATTTTATCTTAACTTGTTTTACTTTAGTTAAACTTACATTTAAATATAAAAAACCTCAATTAATCAAAATAGATCAAATACAAATCTATTCTCATTAATTAAGGTCTCGCCTGGTCGAACCAGTAACAATCACATATTTATCTGTAAACATTTAACTTACCTTTATTTTATATGATTCTGTAAAGCTTGTCAATACTTTTATAAAATATTTTTATTTTACAGTTTATCTTTTATTTAAAACAAACTCCTATGAAACTCTATAAGGAGCTTGTTTTAAACTTTCTTTAGTTACTCTAACTAAAAAACTATTTGCTAGTAATTCTTTGTACATGCAGCGTTAAATATAATTTTTCTTCATCATCTAATTCTACATTCAAGTATTTTTCAATCTTAAGCATACAGTTATATGCATCTTCATATTTCATCTTAACTTGTTTTAATAAAAAATCATCATTTTTAGGTTCAATCTTATCTTTTCGATTTAACCTTTGAAAGAAAAATCTCAAGTGGGTTACAAATCTTTCATAGCTTAATGACTTCTCATCAAGGCTTATATTATAAGTATATCGTACTATGTTTAATATATCTTGAACCATCTTAGCCTGTTTTGCAACATCCTGAACCTTGTCACTATTTTTATTAACTTGTGCATTTATTAGATGAAGAGCAATATTCCCTGCTTCATCTTCAGGTAGTTCAACTTCTAGTTCATCTTTTATAAATTCAAGAGCTTTTTGTCCAACAGCATACTCCTTAGGATAAAACTTTTTAATCTCCCATATTATTACGTTAGGTCTATTGAAACCTTCCTTTTGAAGTTTTAAAACATTATATATATGGTCTGTTAATGTAACATATATATAATCATTTAGTGATCCATTTAATATATTTTTAGCATATTCAATAATATCATAGCAAAGTGATACTACATCTGGTTCAACATCCTCTAGTAAAAGCTTAAATCTTTCAGATGCTTCCTTTTCTTTTAATATAAATGTCTTTTCTACTTTAGATTGGTCTAAAATCTCACCAACACTCATTTTAAATGCAATTCCACATCCCATAGCAACAACTTCGCGGTTAGCCGAATCCTTAGCTACTACAGCGTTGTTATTAAATATTTTCTTTATTATCATGCTAATCCTCTCCATCTTACTTGCCGAATTTAAATTACCATTAACTTACTCTTCTGTTATATATAATATTATCATGTTTTAAGCTTATATTTCAATCCAACTTCCATTAAATAACATATATATTATTGTAAAATTAAAAAAAGACCTCAACTAATCAATAGAGAAAGACTAATTCTCTACTCATTAACTAAGGTCTCGCCTGGTCGAACCAGTAACAATCACATATTGACTTATAAACTTTTAATTCGTTTACATTGTAATATTTTTTCTTACAGCTTGTCAATACTTTTTTAACTAGTTTTAGTTATATTTTAATCAAAATATTTCCTTTAAAAATTTATATAATATACGGTATTTACTAAGGTACATTATATATAGAATCTATTATTTCTAATAAACCTGTACCTATGTAAATACCTCTTAAAAGAATATTATTCTAAATCATCTCCATTAGAAGCTATAACCTTTTTAAACCAATCAAACGAGTCCTTTTTACTTCTTTCTAAAGTCCCTTTGCCTTCATTATCTCTATCTACGTATATAAATCCGTAACGTTTCTTCATTTCTCCTGTAGTAAATGATACACAGTCAATACATCCCCATGGAGTATATCCCATTAAATCCACACCATCTTCTTCTACTGCAATTTTCATTTGCTCAATATGAGCTTTTAAATAATCTATTCTATATTGATCATGACATGAACCATCCTCTTCCTTCACATCAATAGCTCCAAATCCATTTTCAACTATAAATAATGGTAACTCATATCTTTCATAGAACATATTTAAAGCATAACGTAATCCTTCTGGATCAATTGCCCATCCCCAATCAGATACTTTTATAAATGGATTATCTACAGAGTGCTCTCTTGAACCATCTGTAATAGTAGAAGTATCTCTATGAGCAGTTGAATCAACAGTATTACTCATATAATAACTAAAACCAATATAATCAACAGTTCCTTCTTTTAATGCCTTCTTATCATCTTCAGTTATCTCTACATTGAATCCTTTTCTTTCAAACATCTTTAATGCATAAGCTGGATAATGTCCTCTTACTTGTACATCACAGAAGAAAAATCTATCATGCATAGCTTGCTGAGCTAAAACCATATCAGCTGGTCTGCAGCTAAATGGATATATTGGAACCATAGCTATCATATTTCCTATTTTAAATTCAGGGTTAATTTCATGTCCAACTTTTACAGCTAAGGCACTTGCTACTAATGTATGATGTCCACATATATACATTGCTTCTTCTGGGTTTTCATAATTTCCAAAATGTGCTCCTGAGTTAGTCCATCCAAATATATCATTTTTATAGTTCATTTGGTTATTTATCTCATTAAAAGTCATCCAATACTTAACTTTATCTTTATATCTTTCAAAACAAACCTTTGCAAATTTAACAAATAAATCAATTGTTTCACGACTCATAAATCCGCCATATTCCTTAGCAATATGATATGGCATTTCAAAATGACTTAATGTAATAACTGGTTCTATACCATACTTTAATAATTCATCGAAAACATCATCATAGAACTTTAATCCTTCTTCATTTGGCTCATTTTCAATTCCTAATGGAAATATACGAGTCCAAGCTATAGAAGTTCTAAAACATTTAAATCCAAGCTCTGCAAATAATGCTATATCCTCTTTATATCTTCCATAAAAATCTATTCCAACATGATTAGGATAGTAATTTCCTTCAACTACACCATCAGTAATTACTCTTGGTACTCCATGAGCTCCTGCTGTCATAACATCAGCTACTGATAAACCTTTAGATGTATTTAATACTCCACCTTCAAATTGATGTGCAGCTAAAGCTCCACCCCATAAAAAATCTTTACCTAATGACATATACTCTCCTCCAAATCTATAAAAAAATCTCTAAACAAAACCTTAGAAATATTTTATCGTCTCTTGTAGTTTCATTATATAAAATATCTATATACTATCAATAATTCTGATTATTATTGAAATATCGTTCGAAATTTTTTCAATAAATCCTTAAAAATCTTCAAACATCATTTTTAAATTTATCTAATACTAATTATTTATTTACATATTTCCAATAATATTCAAGCACTAAATATCTTTTTATAATACTAAATATCGTGAATTAGGGTATAGTATCATATTATAAAATATGTTACTTATATCTTTTATTTTATTAGTTTATATATTAGACTTAATTAATACACTGGATTAAAATATCTAATTTTATAAGGAGCATAATTATGTTAATTATCGAAAGACTTGAACAATGTGATTTTTCAGCTTCTGAAAAAACATTAATAGATTATATACTTAAAGCTAAGGAGTCTATTAAAGATAAAACCACTAAAGAAATAGCAAAAGAAACCTTTACTTCTGCTTCTACTCTAGTGCGAATAGCTCAAAAACTTGGTTTTTCTGGTTGGAATGAACTTAAAGAAAGTTATTTAAAAGAATTAGAATATTTAAATAGCCACTTTGATTCTATAGATGCCAATATTCCTTTTAATAAAAATGATAGTATTCTTTCGATTGCAAATAAAATAGCAAATTTGCAAAAGGAAGCTATACAGGATACACTTTCCTTAATCACCTATAAAGATTTAGAAAAAGCTATTAAAATAATAACAAATTCAAGCTATATAAACTTATTTGCTGTTAGTAATAATGCATTGATAAGCCAAGAATTTAAGCATAATATGTCTAGAATAGGTAAAAGAGTAGAAATGTGTACATTACAAGGAGAACAGACCTTTGCTGCTTATCTTGCAGAAAAATCCTCCTGTGCCATGATTATTTCTTATTCTGGTGAAACACCTTCTTTAAAAAATGTTGTCAGTGCCCTAAAACATAAAAATATACCTATTATAGCTATTACAAGTATAGGTGGTAATTCATTATCTGAAGATGCTGACTGCGTTCTTAGAATATGTACTCGAGAAAAACTATACTCAAAAATAGCTACATTTACTACAAGCACTTCTATTGAGTATGTTTTAAATGTAATATATTCTTGTATTTTTTCTTTAAATTATGACCAAAACTTAAATTCACGTATTAAAGCTTCTCATTATATAGAATCAGGTAGATATTCTACAGTCGATATAATAAAAGAAGATTTTAAGGATAAATAGCCTTAAAATCTTCTTTATATATATTAGAAATGCAATAAGTATTTTTAGTTAATCAAAATACACTTACATCCTAATACTATTACTTTATAAAATACATGCTTTAATTTATTATAATTTATATTTTATATATTTCTATTAACTAAACAAGTTCCACAACTTTGTTTTCTCTTTCCATTATTTCCATAACAACAGGGTCATTGCTTCTAATACCTTGTTCTTTTAACTCAGCAATCTTTTCTGCAAATTGTGGCAAGTATTTAGCATGAGCTACTAGCATTTCATCTAAAACTGTTTTAGCAATTGCTCCACCTTTAACTTGTGGATTTAGTAAGAATGCTTGTAAAGCTAGTCCGTAATCACCGTTTATAGCAGCTTCTATAACACATTCTTCCATAGCCTTCATAACTTGAATCCATCCTTTTTCAGCTGAATTTAATTTACCCCAAGCAACTGGCATAGCTCCTGCAGCAGTAATATATGAAGTAACTTCAACTATGCTGTCTGGTGCTAAATCAGGAATTGCACCATTATTTTGTGTACTTACTACCATAGGTATTTTCTTATCATTATAAATAGCATTTATACATTCACAAGCTGCATCACTATAGTGTGTTCCACCTCTCTTTGTTAATTGCTCTGGCTTATAGTTAAGGTTTGGATCTTTATATAGTTCAAATAATTCAGCTTCAGTTTTCTTAACTTGCTCTCCTCTTGTACCTTCTCCATTAAACTCTTCAAGTCCATGTTCTAACATCTCATCTTGTAAGTAGTAATATCTATGATATCCACAAGGAATAATATTCATTTGTTCTAATTGTTCTCTTAAGAATTTAATATTATGAATATTAGCAGGAGTTCCATCATCCTCTTTTCTATCATACATATTCTTAATTATTTCAGCAGTTACATCATTTCCTTGTTTATCAGACACTTTATGCCAATGGAAGTGATTTAATCCAGCAAATTGGAATATTAACTCATCTTCTTTTTTATCTATTAACTTAGGTTCTCCCATCATTGCACCTACTGGTACATTACAAAGACCTATACATTTCTTCCATCCACCATGCTTAATAACAGCTTCAGTAACCATTCCTGATGGGTTAGTAAAGTTTATTAACCATGCGTTTGGACATAATTCTTTCATGTCTTCCACTATATCTAATATCACTGGAATAGTTCTAAAAGCTTTAAACATTCCTCCAGCACCATTTGTTTCTTGTCCTAACATACCATGACTAAATGGAATTCTTTCATCCTTTATTCTTGCATCTAAAAGACCAACTCTAAATTGAGTAGTAACAAAATCTGCATCCTTTAAAGCTTCTCTTCTATCTAATGTTAAATGTACTTTTACATCATGTCCTGAAGCATCCCACATACGTTGAGCCATTGCTCCAACTATTTCTAACTTTTCTCTTCCTGCTTCAACGTCTACTAACCAAAATTCTCTTATTGGTAGTTCGTGATATCTATTTATAAATCCTTCCATTAATTCTGGAGTGTAACTACTTCCTCCACCTATTGTAACTATCTTTATTGGTCTTTTTTCCATAATTAATTTTCCTCCCATTCCCTTTTAAAAAAATATTTTTAACTTGTCGTTAAAACCTTTTCTTTACACTTATTATAGAATTAATTATCCAGTAACTATTTTCATTTTTTGAAATTATTGTTTCATTATATACATTTTCATTTTTTGAAAATAATACCTTTCTGTAGTAATCATATATAAAAATTCAACTATTAAACTAAAGCTAACTATGTATCTCCATAAATCACTACCTTTAATCCAACTCTCTTACTTTTTAATCTCTTAGTTCTTAATTTGCATTATCCACTATTAACTCACCATATGCTTTATCATTACTTTTGCTTGAAGTAGGCAGTTTTACTTTAATAAACCTTCTAAAATACATCCCATTAGTTACTGTTGTTAATAAATCTGAAATTGGCTCTGCAAGTACAACTGCCATAAGCTTATTTGGTAACAACATAGGTAAAACATAAATTAAAGGTATTAATAATATTATTTTTCTATAAAATGCAAAGAAAAATGATCTCTTGCCTTCACCTAGCGAATTATACGTTTGCTGGAATGTTGAGTTTGCACCCATTATCATACAACCAAAAATATATATTCTAAGCATACTCGCAGCTTGATTTAGCAATATCTCATCATTAGTAAATATTGATATAAACATCTTTGGAAATAATTCCATTAACACCGTTCCTAAGAACGAATATATTAAACATACTACAATAGCTAATTTTATTGTTTTTCTAACCCTATCATAATTCTTAGCTCCATAGTTAAAGCTTATAATCGGCTGAGAACCTTGCGCTATACCTTCTATAGGTAATAATATAAACTGGAACATAGATATCATTATTGTCATTGAACTAACTGCTATATCTCCTCCATATTTTAACAACTGACTATTAAAACATATTATTAAAAGCCCTTCTGTTGAGCTCATAAAAAATGGAGCTGAACCTAAAGTAACTATTTGCTTCATTATATTTCTGTTAAACATTAAGTATTTTCTATGTATTCTAAGTAATGTTCTCTTACCAAACAAAAAGCTTAATACCCATGAAAATGATACAAATTGAGATAGTACTGTAGCTAATGCTGCTCCTTTAGTTCCCATATTGAATCCAAATATGAAAATTGGGTCTAATATTATATTTAATATTCCACCAATTATTATTGTCATCATTCCAAACTTAGCAAATCCCTGAGTATTTATATAAAAGTTCATACCAACTGTTAATTGAACAAAAGCTGTTCCTAAAGCATATATTTTCATATACTCTAAGGCATAAGGTAAACTATTTTTACTAGCTCCAAAAAGTATTAATATTTCTTTGTTAAATAATAAAATTAATATTGTTATTATTACTGATGAAATAATTAATGCCATAAAACTATTAGATATTATATTATCTGCCTCATCTGTATTATTTTCTCCCATCTTTATAGCTGCTAATGGTGCTCCCCCTCTCCCAAATAACCCTGTAAATGCAGTAATTATAGATATAATTGGTACACATACACCTATTCCAGCCATAGCCATTATTCCATTATCCATTCTTCCTATATACATTCTATCTATCATGTTATAAAGCAAAGTTACCACCTGTGCGCAAATAGCTGGTATTGCTAAAGATGTTAAAAGTTTTGGTATTTTTTCATGTTCTAATTTATTCCCCATATATACTCACTTCCTAAAACGTATTTTAAAATCTAAATATATGGTATTATAATGTCTTCATAAAATAAACGTATTACACCAATCTTTGAACGACATTTTAAAATTTTGCTAATTTTTATTTACTAATTCTAAACGCCATTTTAATAAAACAAAAAACTTTAAGCCAAAATATCAGCTTAAAGCTTTTTTAAATATAATATTTAATTTATTAATTTTAGTGGAATAGATTTTTTATTCTTGAAATTATTCCATCTTTTTTAGTTTCATTTTCTGTTGTTTCAGTAGTTTTATCATTATTTTTTTCGTCAGTTACTTCCTTATCATTACATTTTACCGAATTACTTCTCATAATGAACTTAACTGACCCATCCATATGCTCAGATAAACCTGAGTATACTCCATACTCTTTTGACATTTGAACTAATTCATCTTTAACTTCTACAAATCCATCTATAGAATCAAGAACTGTACTTCCTTTATCAGTTATTTTATCTAAACCTTCCTCTTTAAGCTTAGAAACACCATCATAAAGCTCAGATGTACCATTTTCTAATTGGCTAGTTCCTTCTAATATTTGAGAAGATGCTGTTCTTAAATCATTAGCTCCTGTAGCTAAACTATTTCCTCCATCAGCTAATTGCGAAACACCTTCACTTAAGCTTGTTCCACCTTTAGCTAATGCGGTAGTTCCATTATATAAAGTTCCTACTGCATCATTAATCTTCTTAGAATTGTCATTTAGCTCTTTAGCTCCATTTACAAGCTGATTACTACCAGCTTGTAACGCTGTTGTTCCCTCTTGCAACTGAGTTGTTCCTGCTGATAGCTGAGTACTTCCTGCATATAATTGACCTACTGCATCATTTATCTTACTTGAGTTTGAATTTAATTCATTAGTTCCAGCTAATAAATCACCACTACCTTTTGTCAATTTTGAAATACCAGTTTCCAAGGCATCAGTAGCATTTGCTAATTGTTGGCTTCCCGCATAAGCTAGACCTACACCATCTGACATATTTGCCGCTCCTGATTTCAAATTTTCTCCATTACTAATTAACTCTTCAAAATTTCCATTTAAATATTGAGAAGTTTGTAAAGCTGTATTTAAGCCTTCTGCTAATTCATTAGCTGAAGTAGCTGCTGTACTCAAACTACTACCTAAAGTAGCTAATCCACTCTTTTGACCTTCTGATACCTGTGATATTCCTCCACTAATTTGTTGAAGTGATTCAGTTAATTCTGGGTTAGTGTCTCCTAGCGCTTCTATTATTTGATTTAAGTTACCTGCAAGTCCATCTAAAGTCTCTGTACTTCTAACTAATTCTCCCAATCCTTCACTACCGCCTGAAAGTCCATTACTTAGAGCCGCTGCCCCTTCTGAAGCTGTGGTTATTCCATCATTTAGTTTAGAATATCCACTTTGAAGTTTTACAGAGTTATCTACATAATCAGTTACCCCATTTGCAAGAGTTTCTCTACTTTGGTCTAGCTGAGCAAGTCCACTATTTAAATCTGTTATTCCTTTAATTAATGTTGGTGCTTGTTCTCCTAAACTACTTATTCCATCATTTAAATCACTTGCACCTTTTGCTATACTAGATACACCTTCATTAAATGTCTCATAATTACTTTTAACTTGACTCAATCCATCTTCTAATTGTTTTGAGCCATCTACTAAAGCTGGGACACTATTGTTCAATGCATTTACTCCACTATCTAAAGCAGTTGCTCCATTTGATAATGTTGCTACACCTTCATTAAATAATGCATAATTATCTTTTATTTGTCCAGCACCATTCATTAATGCATTTGCTCCTGTAATCAATTCTGGGACCTTACCATTTAATTCAGATATTCCACTATTTAATTGAGTAGCTCCATCTGCTAAAGTGCTTACTCCATTATCAAAAGTTTTATAATTACTAGCTAGTTCTTTTTGTCCTTCTAATAACTCTTTACTTCCAGCTAAAAGTTCCTCCCCTCCATCCTTAAGATCATTCAATGAATTTCTTAAATCATTTATAGTTTCTGAACCCTTAATTTCCTCTAACTCCTCACTTGAAGTAGTTACAAGCATCATAACTGCTGGAATTTCAAAATTCGTTGTCTCACCTGTTATTTCTATTGAATCTTTTAAGTCTAAATCCATATTAATATCTTCATTATCATCAAATAAATTATCTAAATCTAGAGATTCTTTAAGACCTGGTAGAGAAATAAATGTTATAAATGAATTATTACCATCATTTAATATTTTCCCTGTATTTACTTTAACATTTGAAAAATTATCATTAGATAAAGTTAATTCTGTGGCACTTAAAAATGGTGTATATAAAGTCCTAGTTTTTCCACTTATCACCTTTGTTTTACTTTCATTATTTGTTAGAGTTAAAGTAATCTTAAATTTTCCTGACTCCCCTAATACATCCTTAGGATTTACTTCTTTTCCATTCAACTCATATTTAATTGATAATGATACCGGTAATTTATTATTTGTTTCTCCCTGGTAATAAAGATCTGTTGTATCAATATCCCACTTTAAAGTATCTCCATTTAAAACTGGTTCTTCATCACCTTTAACATTTTTAACATTTTTCAAGTTTGATTTATCTGTAAAATTTCCTAAAGTTTCATCACTACTTATCCAATCACTCACTATTTGCTTTGTTGGATTTCCGTTTTCATCCAATAATACATAAACAGTTTCATCTTTTTTAATATCTTGTGCAAATGCCATTGTTGATGTTGTAGTTGCTATCAAAGTTGCTAAACATATAATCTTTTTTGATAATCCTTTATTCATTACTCTTCTCCTCCTTCAACACATTCAACAAAGTTTTTACTTGTTTTAACTATTATTTTTTCACAAAGTAATAAGATGCCTGGAAGTATGAACAATATAACAAACATACTTATTATTGCTCCTCTTGCCATCAATGTGCATAATGAGCTAATCATCTCCATATCTGATATAATTCCAACTCCTGCTGTTGCCCCAAAAAATGTTAAAGCGCTAGTTACAATTGATCTTATTGAGCCTTGAAGCGCTATTCTCATAGCCTCTTTCTTATCTTTATTCTTTGCAAGTTCTTCTTTAAATCTTGATGTTAACAATATTGCATAGTCAACAGTTGCACCTAACTGGATAGTTCCAATTACTATGGATGCTATAAAAGGAATGCTTGTATTCATGTAATATGGAATACCAAGGTTTATATATATTGCAAGTTCTATTGCTAAAACTAAAATTATAGGTATTATTGGTGATTTAAATATAATTAATATAATTATGAATATTGCTATTATTGATACAAAGCTAACCATCTTAAAATCAGTATCTGCTATATCTATCAAGTCATTTGTCAATGGAGCTTCTCCACCTACTAACCCCTCTGGGTCATATTTTTTAACAATATTATTTATTTCTTCAAGTTGAGCTGTTACTTCTTCTGATGCTGCTTTATATTCTGAGTTAAGCATTATTTCTTCATGTCCACCATTTTTTATCTGATCCAATAACTCTTCTGGAATAAAGCTTTCAGGAATTCTTGGCCCTAATATATCTTCAAGTCCAATTACTGAAGTAACCCCATCAACAGATTTCAACTCCTTAATCATTTGATTAACTTTATAACCATCTAAATCTTCGTCTACAAGAATAATATTAGTAGACATCATATTGTACTCTGTTTTTAACTTGTTATTCGCAACTATTGATGGTAAATCTTTTGGAAGAGATTCATCTAAATTATAATATACCTTTGTATTTCTATACCCTATTAATGCTGGTATTAAAATTAAAGCCCCAATCAATACTAAAACCTTATTATGATTTATAACCCAAGCTGATGATTTTTCAAACTTAGGTAAAACTGTTTTATGTTTAAATTTATGAATAGCTTTATCAAATACCAGTATAAGTGATGGTAGTACTGTAACCGTACATATTAATCCAAATACTACACCTTTAACCATTACTAGCCCTATATCTTTACCTAGAGCTAACTTCATAACACATAAAGCTAAGAATCCAGCAATAGTAGTAAGTGAACTTCCTGCTATTGATCCTATGGTTTTTTCTATAGCTGATGCCATAGCACTTGTCTTATCTTTTTGAATCAATCGTTCTTCATCATATCTGTGTAATAAGAATATTGAATAATCCATTGTCACACCTAGTTGTAATACAGCTGATAAAGCTTTTGTAATATATGAAATTTCTCCAAACCATATATTAGTTCCCATATTATATATAATTGCAATTCCTATACTAAGTAAAAATATTATAGGTGTTAAGAAAGATTCCATAGTTAACGCTAAAATTACTAGTGAAATAATAACTGCTATTAATATATATATTGGTGCTTCCTTATCAGCTAAATCCTTAGTATCTTTAATAACTCCAGCTACCCCACTTAAAAAAGCTTGTTTACCTGTAATATCTCTTATCTCTTGAACGGCCTCTTGTGTATCTATATCTGCATCTGTTTCACTTAATTTAACAATCATAAGAGTTGAATTATCCGAGAAAAGCATGTCCTTAACACTAGAATGTAAAATCTCTATTGGTACTGAAATATCTAAAGCATCATTTATCCATATAACTTCATTTACTCCCTTTACCCCTTCAACCTTTTCTTTTAATTTCTCAACATCTTTATTCTCCATGCCTTCTACTATCAGCATGGCTAAGGAACCACAGCCAAATTGTTCTTTTAGAATCGATTGCGCTTGCCTTGTTTCTAAATCACTTGGCAAATAGCTTAAGATATCATAATTTACTTTCGTACTAAAATAACCAAAAGCTGATGGTATTATCAAAATAAATGCTAATACTAGTATAACTACTCTATTTTTAGCTATTATCTGTGATAGTTTTCTCATAAAAGTTTACCCCTTTCTTTTACTTCCAACTGATTTTATAACAATTGTTATTTTTTTACAATTTCAATTTCCAACTTTCTCACTTTCACTTTTGGTTTATTTTTTCATTTAATCCTTTATATAATACTCATCCTTTACTTTGCTCTTTTTTTCTCTTCTTTTCTTCTGCTAAATTTCTAAGTTAGCTATTTTGCTATATTCTGCATTTCAACATTTCTGTCTATACATTCAAAGTTAATAATTTATTCAATCATTATGTTACAAAAATTAATTATCGCAAATTAAAAGAGCCGTTATAAAACGACTCCATCATATTTTACCCACTCTAAAGAACTCTATCATTTCTTTTGTTAAGCTAATATTTAATTCCGGTTTAGGTATATCCTCTCTCTTAATCCATATTGCTTCAGCTAACTCGTCCTCATCTAAAGTTATTGTGGAATCTCCATCTAAATCTACAAAAAATCCCGATAAAACTGATCCAGAAAGTCCCCAAGGCTGACTTTTATAGTATCTAATATTTTTAACCTTAAGACCTACTTCCTCCATAACTTCTCTTCTTACAGTTTCCTCTAAAGATTCTCCTATCTCATTATATCCCGCTACTAAAGCATAGTTTTTATAAGGCCCTTTAGCATATCTAGTTAAAAGCATCTTATCACCATCTATTATCCCTACTATTACACCTGGTGATATTCTTGGATATCTAATATTATTGCAATTGTTACATACTAATGACCTTTCCTTATCACTATGTGCCATTATACTTCCACATCTTCCACAATATCTATTAGTATCGTACCACATATAAAGATGATATGAAGTAAATCCAGCAAAAGCCATCCATTGAGGCTTCATAGTTCTAAATACTTGTATACTATCCTTTACAAAAATTTCACTTTCTTTAACATCTGCCTTTAGCGCCAAGAAAAACCTTTTTTCATCTATAGTAAACATATATATTAAATGCTCTAAACCATCTAATACTCCCATTACTTCTTTATACTTAGGTATTCTTTTTTCATTACCATCTTTTATTAATATAGCCTTGTTTTCTTTAAAAGCTACTATATAATCATTATTTCTAACTTTAAACTTTCCATAAGTACTATTATACTTATGTGGTTCTATATCCTGTATCATAAACTTCCCACCCTTTCCTCAGTGTTATTTCTGCTACTAAAAAAATAGCCCTATTATACTTAATAGTATAACAGAGCTTCTTTTATTTTTAATCTATACTTTTTTCTAAGATAAACTTTTCAATAAGTTCTGCAACTACGCCTTCATTATTAGTAGCCTTTGTTACATAATCACAGGTTTTCTTTACATCATCTACTGCATTTTGAGCAGCTACTGAAAGTCCAGCAACCTTAAGCATAGCCATATCATTATAGTTATCTCCTACTGCAATAGTATCCTTAATATCTATATTTAATAGATTTGCTAAATCTATCAATCCTTGTCCCTTATCAACACCTAGAGTATTAAATTCCATATATCTATTAGATGAATAACTTACTGAGCATTGTCCTTCTATTATACTCTTCATATCTTCTTCTAGTGACATTAAATAATCAACATCAACATTTTGATAAATAACTTTAGAAATTTCTTCATTTTCTAAAAAATCTACTGTATTACTGTCCATTCTAATATGATTTATTCTACTTAATCTTTGCTCTTCACTGTCAGAAATATTATAAACATATAAATCTCTTTGAGTATAAATATGAATACATAAATCTTTTTTTAAACCATACTCAAAAAGTTCTTTCATCTTACTAAAGCTTAATCCTTTAAACTGTAATATTCTATTGCCAATATTCTCTGTTAAAGCACCACCATTAAATGAAAGTACATATTCACCTTCTTTATTATGAAGTTCTAATGTTTTAAGCCCTTTTGAATTAATTCATATCCACGCCCTGTAGCAGGTACAAACTTAACTCCATACTCTTCTCTTGCTTTTTTTATTAAATCAATATTTCTTTGACATATTTCATGATTGTCATTTAATAATGTTTCATCCATATCACATGCTATTAGTTTATAACCCATAATTCATCCCCTAATTTTATTATTATAAGTTTCACTTTAAAACTTAATTACTTTAATTATAATTCCCACCTGCTATAATTCATTTTCATATTTTGAAATTATATAAGTTAATGTGATAATAACTTACTTATTAAAAATTAAAGGATACCTACATCAGGTATCCTTCTATTAATATACAAATCTAATTTTCTCTAGTATTCAAAAGTTAGAGCTACTTCCCCTTCTCCTATAATACAAATAATTCTATTTGGCTCTATATTTCTCAATGTAAACTTTTCTTTTACTGGCAATATTGAAAAATATTGCAATCCTAAATTCTCGTCAAAAATCATCATTTTAGTCAGTGTATCAGTTGTTAATGTTACATTAATATTCACAGTTTTTGTATTATCAAATCTATAAAATCCCTCTGTATAAGTGTTAGAAATAGCAGGTATTAAATCTTCAGAACAATATACCTTAGTGCTAAACATACTTAATACAATTATAAGTGCTATTAAAAGCTTTTTTAACATATATAATCTCCTTATCCTTTAAAAATTTATATTTTTTTCACTTTAAATTCTAAACCTTCCTATTATTTATTATGGATTATTTTATTTTATATATTCTTTCAAAAACTATATAAAATAATCTAAAACTAACAAAAGTTTAGGCTTTAGATAAAAAGACTTTTATACGAAATAGCTTTCTCCTTTACGCAGTAAATTCTAAGTATTTCTCATTATTACACTTTCGATTCCATCAGCTACATGTTCACAAGCATCACAACACTTCTCAAAATACTCAAAAGTTTCCTTCCAGGTTATAAATTTAATAGGTTCCATTATAGATGAATAAAAACCTCTTATACTTCTAGTATAAATCCTATCACCTTCTTCTTCTAAATCACTAATATTAATTATTAGCTTTCTTATTTCAGATGATTTTTTAAAGTTTCGGAACTCTTTAATCAAAGCACTAGTTTCATTACATATCTTCACTATTAACTTGCTAAATTCAACTGCTTCTTCCCTCATAACACTAATATTAAACATATAAATTCTAACTAAAACATCTTCTATAGCATCAGTTACATTATCTATCTCATTGGCAAGTTCTATAATATCGCCTCTCTCAATAGGCGTTATAAATTCTTTTGATAGCTTATTAATCATCTCATGTTTTTTTATATCTGCATTATGTTCAATTTCATGCATATCTTTTATCCTACTATCTATTTGGCTCATTCTAAAATTACTTATGGTATTATCTAATAACGAAGCAGCTTCACATGAATATCCTATCAAATCTACCAGCATTTCAAAATAGTCGTTATTTTTCTTAACTGCCATTTAATCAATACTCCCTTCAACCTTTTTAAGTTTCAAATTATACATTGTTAGAAAATCTGAATAAATAACTTAGCCATTAAAAATCCTATAACTCCGCAACCTGGAAATGTAAGAACCCATGTTAATACCATTTCTTTAACTACACCCCAATTTACAGAACTTAATCTCTTAGCTGCACCAACACCCATTATTGCTGTAGTCTTAGTATGAGTAGTACTTACAGGCATACCTACTACTGAAGAAATCAAAAGACATCCTGCACCAGCTAAATCTGCTGAAAAACCTTGATACTTTTCAAGTTTAACCATGTCCATACCAACAGCTTTTATAATCTTATATCCACCAATAGAAGTTCCAAGAGCCATAACAGCTGAACTTAATACCATAAGCCATACCGGAATGACGAAATTACTAACATCAGATTGCCCTTTTGCTAAAAACATTCCTAGCATAAATACCCCCATAAATTTTTGTCCATCTTGAGCTCCATGCATAAACGCCATAGCTGCTCCCCCTACTACCTGAGCATCTTGGAAAAACTCACTAGTTTTTCGTCTATCAAAGCCCTTAAATAGAAACTCTACTATCTTTACTGTAATCCACCCTAAGAGAAAACCTAATATTGTAGATAATATCAAGCCATAAATAACCTTAATCCACTCGCCTCCATTAATCCCTTTAAGTCCACCTTGAAGTGCTATCGCTGCTCCTGATATCCCAGCTATTAAAGCATGACTTTCACTTGTAGGAATTCCAAAATACCATGCAGCTGTAGCCCATAACACAATTGCAAATAAAGCAGCACATAATGCAACTAATGATTCTGCTGGATCCCCACCAAAATCAACCATATTATATATAGTTTCGGCTACATTTGCATTTATAATGGTCATTACAAACACCCCTAAGAAGTTAAATACAGCAGCCATCATTATAGCTGCTCTCGGTGTAATAGCCCTTGTTGATACACATGTTGCAATAGCATTAGGTGCATCTGTCCACCCATTTACCATTATAACTCCTAAGGTTAAAATTACCGTTATTAATAAAGGTAGATTATGTGTTAACTCATATATAAACTCTGCCAAAGAAATAGTCATTAAGTACACTCCTCATAAATAATATAATTTACTAGTTTATAAAAACTTTTCGATACTTAATTCTATTTTTTAACTTTACCTTTAATACATTTTTATTAGTATATTTTTTATTAAATCTTATTCTTTCATTATTTTTAAAAATTCTATTGCTCCTAATGATAATGGTACTTTCTTTAAATAACATGCACCTATGCTTCTTTTAGGAATCTTCTCTATAGTATCAATTTCGTATAAATAATTTTTTTCTAAATATTCCTCAGAAAACTCTTTAATTACGCAAGCAATTCCTAAATTTATTTTTGCAAACTCTAAAAGTAAATCATACGACCCTAATTCAAAATCCGGTGATAAATTTACACCTTTTGAATTCATAAAACTCTCTACATATTTTCTTGAGTTTGATGACTTTTCTAAGAATATTAAAGGTAATTTTGTTAATTCTTCATAAGAAACTTTATCACTTATCAACTTTTTATACTTTTCTCCACAAACAAATATATCTTGTATTTCAGCACAAGGTATTAATTCTAATGAAGAATCATCTATAGGAAAGTTACAAATTGCAATATCTATATCACCAGACTTTATATATGAACAAAGCTCGGTTGTTGTGCTATTAATAATCCTTAATTTTATATTTGGATATTTATTATGAAACTTTTCTAAGAAAGGTATTAAGTAATGCTTTGATATTGTATCACCTACTCCTATCCTTAATTCTCCTGTAGAAAGATTTTTAAATTCAAATATCTTCTCTTCCCCTGCTTCAATAAGAGTTATTGCTGAATTTACATAATCAAAAAGATTCTCTCCTTCAGTAGTAAAAGTTACTCCTTTACGAGTTCTATTAAAAAGACGAATATTCAATTCACTTTCTAATTGCATTATTGATTGACTAACAGCTGGTTGAGTCATATATAATTCTTCTGCCGCCTTTGAAAAACTACCACTCTTCCCCACCTGTCTAAAAACTCTATATAAATCTAATTTACCTATCATATAAGTACTCCTTATATTAAATATACAAACTATTTATTTTACTTATATTATATCTAATAGTATATTACAGGTATAGAAAATTTTTTTAATTTTTACATAAGGGAGAGATTATTTTGGAAAGAGTTATAGGAACAGTTGTCAGAGGTCTTAGATGTCCAATTATCAAAGAAGGAGATAATATTGAACAAATAGTTGTTGATTCAGTTTTAAAGGCAGCTGAAACAGAAAACTTAACTTTAAATGATAAAGATATAGTAACAGTAACAGAATCAATAGTTGCACGTGCTCAAGGAAACTACGCTACAATCGATCAAATAGGACAAGATGTTAGTTCTAAATTCGGTGAAGATACAATAGGTGTTATATTTCCTATCTTAAGTCGTAATAGATTTGCTATATGTTTAAGAGGTATTGCTAAAGGCGCTGCTAAAAAAATAGTTTTAATGTTAAGCTATCCTTCAGATGAGGTTGGTAATCACTTAGTTGATTTAGATCTTTTAGATGAAAAAGGAGTTAACCCTTGGACTGATGTTTTAACAGAAGCTGAATTCCGTAACCTTTTCGGATATAATAAACATACTTTTACTGGTGTTGATTACATAGAATACTACAAATCACTTATAGAAGAATACGGAATAGAGTGTGAAGTTATTTTCTCAAATGACTGTAGAACTATATTAAATTACACTAAGAGCGTTCTTACTTGTGATATTCACTCAAGATTTAGAACTAAGAGATTATTAAGAGCTAATGGTGCTGAAAAAGTTTATGGACTAGATGATATAATGACTGAATCTATAGACGGCAGTGGTTGTAATAAAACTTATGGTTTACTTGGCTCTAATAAATCAACAGAAGAAACAGTTAAACTTTTCCCAACTAACTGTCAATTAGTAGTAGATAATATACAAGCTATTTTATATGAAAAGACTGGTAAAAACATTGAAGTTATGATTTATGGAGATGGTGCATTCAAAGACCCAGTAGGTAAGATTTGGGAACTAGCTGACCCTGTTGTTTCTCCTGCTTATACTGCTGGATTAGAAGGAACACCAAACGAAGTAAAAATTAAATATCTTGCAGATAATAACTTTGCTAACCTAGAAGGTGAAGAATTAAAGAAAGCTATCTCTGAATATATTGAAAATAAAGATGCTGATTTAACTGGTAACATGGTTTCTCAAGGAACTACTCCTAGAAGACTTACTGACCTTATAGGCTCATTATCAGATTTAACTTCTGGTAGTGGAGATAAGGGAACACCAATCATCTTCATCCAAGGTTACTTTGATAATTATACTAAATAGTTTACCCATTAAATAATATACAAATATATAAAATAAAGACTGTGCTATATGCCGGTCTTTATTTTTTATTAAATTTATTCTACAAAAAAGATGCAAATTCAAACTTTAGAATTTACACAGACTTACTAATGAAAAAAGTCAGCTAAAGCTGACTTTAAATCATTATATTTTCAGAAACACCATCGTTTCCTCTTAACTATTAACTTTTATATCTTAACTATTTGCTAAGTTTCTTCCCATCATAACTCCCATAGCTGAAGCCATCATTAGACCTCTTGTCCAACCTGAAGAATCCCCTAAACAATATAATCCTTTTATATTAGTTTCAAAATTCTTATCAAGTTCTATTTTATTACTATAAAATTTAATCTCTGGTCCGTAAAGAAGAGTTTCTCTACTTGCAAATCCAGGAACTACAACATCCATAGATTCTATAAAGTTTAAAATGTTAGTCATTGTTCTATACGGTATAGCTGAAGTTAAATCTCCTGCTTCAGCATCTGGAAGAGTATGTTTTATATTTGATTGATATAACTCATGCTCCCATGTTCTCTTACCGTCTAAAATATCACCATATCTTTGAACGATAATACTTCCATTTCCAAGCATATTTACAAGTTCAGCAACCTTCTTACCATATTCTATAGGTTTATTGAATGGCTCACAGAAATTGTGAGAACTTAATATTGCTAAGTTAGTATTTTCTGACTTTTTATTTTTATATGAATGTCCATTTACTATAGCTAAATCATTATCGTAGTTTTCTTGGCTAACAAATCCACCTGGGTTTTGACAGAAAGTTCTTACCTTATCGTGGAATGGAGCTGGGTAACCAATAAGCTTTGATTCGTATAAAACATCATTTACACTTTCCATAACTTCATTTCTAAGCTCAACTCTAACTCCGATATCAACAGTTCCTGCTCTATGATCAATATTATGTTCTAAACACATATCCTTTAACCAATCAGCACCTTTTCTACCTGTAGCCACTACTACTTTATCTGCATAAACTTTTTCTTCTATCTTTTTAGTTCTTGAATCAGCTATTAATACACCTTTAATAGCATTGTCTTCTACTATTAAATTCTTAGCAACTGTATCAAATTTTATTTCAACACCTAATTCTAAAAGGTGATTTTGAATCTTTAAATATATTTGTTGTGCCATTTCAGTACCTAAATGTCTTATAGGACAATCTACAAGCTTTAAGTTACCTTTAATAGCTTTTCTTCTTATTTCTTTTACTGCCTCGTTATTCCCTACACCTTCAACTTTAGTATCTGCACCAAAATCTAAATATATTTTATCAGTATAATCAATAAACTCTTGAACTAGGCTTGGTCCCATAAGCTCTGGCAAATCTCCACCTACCTCATAGTTTAATGAAAGCTTTCCATCAGAGAAAGCACCTGCTCCTGAAAAACCAGTAGTTATATGACAGTAAGGCTTACATGACACACATACATTAGTTTTTTCTTTAGGACAAGATCTTTTATCTATTCTTCTTCCCGCCTCAATAAGTAAAATATTCTTTTCTGGGTTTAATGTTTTCGCTTCTAATGCTGTGAAAATTCCAGATGGACCTGCTCCTACAATTATTACATCATAATTCATCATAAAATACCTCCAACTAGCTTATAGTTCAGCTTTTTACGGTAGCTGAGTAGAAACATCTAGACCTTATTACCAGAAATATATAAGCGAATATTTTTAATCTTTATTTAAATTTTGTTCGGTTTTATTATATTGCATTTTACGAATGAAATCAATATGTTTTTAAATAATATTTGTATTTTTTACAATATCAATTTATATATTCCTTTTCTTAAATTATATTGAATTACACTTTAAATTTTTTCTATATATTATATAATATTAAGATAATGATTTTTATTTTGAGAGGTATTTTTTATGAATAATATATTGACTGAAGAAAATATTAAAAAATTAAGAGAAGAGTTAGATTATAGAATGACTGTAAAGAGAGCTGAAATAGCTAAAGATAAGCTTATTGCTGCAGCTCATGGTGACCGTTCAGAAAACGCTGAATATAAAGCTGCTTGTGAAAACTATAGAGAAAATGACAACAGAATACAATACTTATTAACTATGATTTCTACAGCAACAGTAGTTGATGATTCTTCATTAGACAAATCAGTATTAGGTATAAACAGTAAAGCAAGAATTAGATTTATCGAATTTGACGACGAAGATACAATAACTCTTACTACTACTCTTGATGCTAATCCTGAAGATATGCTTATAAGTATAGAATCTGATTTAGGAAAAGCACTAGCTGGAAAAAAGGTTGGAGATATTGTTGAAGTAAACGCTCCTGCTGAAAACTATTCAGTTGAAATATTAGAAATACTATAAGTGTAAAGCTACGAACGTATGCGTGTAATGTGTTTCAAATAAAAAATAATAAATGAGGTTTTACTATGGTTGAAATGAATATTAGAGAATTATATGAGGTTGGTACTACTTTTGAATCAGCAGTTGGTCAAGGTACAAAAGGCGAAAGAGCTAGAATACCTAAAAATTATTCGAGAATTAGTTTTACAGAAGATATGGTTAATTTTTTAGCTAGCTTTGATAAAGAAATTAACTTTCTAATTGCAGGTGAGATTTGGTGTCCAGATTTCCAATTAAATGCCACAGTTTTAAAGAAATTTACAGAGATTAATAGTAATTTTGATATGTCTGTAATATCGATGGGCAGAGGTAAAAAGTTCTTATTTCCTATTTTAAATGTTGAAAACATGAAATTTCCTGTAATAGTAGTTTTAGATAAAGAATTTAACATTTTAGGTACTTTTGAAGAAAGACCTAATGTAGTTCATGAATCATCTAATTTTGAAGATATAAAACTAGATTATTATAAAGGCAGATACTTAATAGATTCTGCTAATGAATTTGTAGATATTATGAATAAAGCAAAATAAATACTTACTTTCTAGCTATAAAAAGAAGCCAAAAGTTTATATATCTTTTAGCTTCTTTTATTCTTATACTATTTCTTAGGAACATCTTCCCAATCTTTTAAAAATTTTTCTATTCCTATATCAGTTAATGGATGTTTAGTCATTTGAATTATTACTTTATAAGGAACTGTTGCTATATGAGCTCCACATCTCGCTGCTTTAGTAACATGAATTGGATTTCTTATACTTGCCGCAATTATTTCTGTTTTTATATCATGTATTTCAAATATTTCAACAATTTCTTTTATTAATTCCATTCCATCCATGCCTATATCATCTAATCTTCCTAGGAAAGGGCTCACATAAGTAGCTCCTGCCCTTGCAGCAAGTAACGCTTGTGCTGCAGAAAAAATAAGAGTTACATTTGTCTTTATACCTTTAGATGATAATATTTTTGTAGCCTTTAGCCCCTCTTCAGTCATTGGAATCTTAATTACTATATTTTTATGAATTTTTACAAGTTCATCTGCTTCTTTAACCATTCCTTCTGCTTCTGTACTTACAACTTCAGCACTAATAGGTCCATCAACTATATTTGTTATTTCTGTAATAACCTCTTTAAAATCTCTTCCTGATTTTGCAATTAAGGATGGATTTGTAGTTACTCCACATATAACTCCCATATCATTAGCTTTTTTAATCTCTTCAACTATAGCCGTATCTATAAATAGCTTCATTCTAACTCCTCCCTTGAATTAACTTTAATAATTCAATTACAATATATGCAAATACAATAACTTTATACTGAATTCTTGACTTTATAATCCATTATATATTTTATGCATATAGTATACTTACATATATATCTCATTAACTAATCTCTAAAACTTTAACCCATATCATATGATTTTATTTCATTTCTAATCCTATCTATGAATCTATCTAATTCTACAGAACCTTCATCTCCATTTTTTCTGCTTCTTAAAGCTATATTTTGATTTTCCACTTCTTTTTCTCCAACTATAACTATATATGGTACTCTTTCATTTCTTGCTTCTCTTATCTTATAACCTATTTTTTCAGCACGTAAATCTTCTTCAACCCTTATGCCATTATCTAATAATTTATTTTTTACTTCACTTGCATAATCATTAAACTTATCCGATATAGGTAAAATCTTAACTTGCACCGGAGCAAGCCATGTTGGGAATTTACCTGCAAAATGCTCAATTAATATTCCAATAAATCTTTCTATACTTCCAAAGATTACTCTATGGATAACTATAGGTCTATGCTTCTCCCCATCACTACCTATATAATCAAGTTCAAATCTTTGTGGTAACTGGAAATCTAATTGTATTGTTCCACACTGCCATGTTCTACCTAAGCTATCTTGAAGATGAAAATCTATCTTTGGTCCATAAAAGGCTCCATCACCTTCATTTATTTTATATGGTAAATTTAATTCATCTAGAGCTCCTTTTAATGACTCTTCAGCCATATTCCAGTCTTCATCACTTCCCATTGAGTCTTCTGGCCTTGTAGAAAGCTCAATATTATATTTAAATCCAAATTTTGAATATACTTCATCAATAAGCTCTACGACACCTTTTATCTCAGATTTAATTTGTTCAGGTAACATAAAAATATGCGCATCATCTTGAGTAAAAGCTCTAACTCTCATAAGTCCATGTAAAGCACCTGAAAGTTCATGTCTATGAACTCTTCCCAGTTCACCTAACCTCATTGGAAAATCTCTATATGAATGGACTTCTGATTTATAAACAAGCATTCCACCTGGACAATTCATCGGCTTTAATGCAAATTCTTCTTCATCAATAATTGAAGTGTACATATTTTCCTTATAGTGATACCAATGTCCTGATGTTTCCCAAAGCTTCTTATTTAACATTATTGGAGTTTCAATTTCTACATATCCAGCTTTTTGATGAACTTCTCTCCAATAATTTATTAAAGTATTTTTTAAAACAACTCCTTTAGGTAAGAAAAATGGGAATCCTGGCCCCTCTTCTACAAAAGTAAACAGTTTTAAATCTTTCCCTAACTTTCTATGATCTCTCTTCTTTGCTTCCTCTAAATTATGAAGATAAGTTTTTAGCTCATCTTTGCTTGCAAAGGCCACACCATAAACCCTTTGAAGCATTTTATTTTTTTCATTTCCTCTCCAATAAGCACCTGCTACGGAAGTTAATTTAAATGCTTTTATATACTTAGTTGAATAAATATGAGGCCCTCTACAAAGGTCAATAAATTCACCTTGCTTATATAAAGATATTTTTTCTCCCTCTGGTAAATCACTTATAAGTTCTACCTTATAATCTTCACCTCTGTCTTTCATAAGCTTTAAAGCTTCTTCTCTTGATATATCCACTCTTTCAAAACTTAGGTTTTCAGAAATAATATTATTAATTTCTTTTTCAATTTTATTTAAATCTTCTGCTGTTAACGGTTCTTCTATATCAAAATCATAATAAAACCCATTATCTATTGATGGCCCTATTGCTAATTTTACATTCTTAAATACTCTCTTAACTGCTTGAGCCATAACATGTGAAGTAGAATGTCTCATAACTTCAACTGCTTTCTCATCTTCAAATGTTAAAATATTTACCTCATCATTATTTTTTAACTTATAACTTAAATCAACTAAGGTTCCATTTACTTCACCTACCACTGCTGATTTAGATAGATTTTTACTTAGCGATTTTGCAAGTTCATAAATATTAGAACCTTCTTCGATTTCTCTTACTGATCCATCTTTTAATTTTACGTTAATCATACCTCTACCTCCTTAAGTGAGATTCCAAATTTCGCCCATGGGCACACATGTAATTTAGTTAATCGAACTTACACCTTCGATTCTAGGAGAAGGTGATTCCTATATTAATTTAAAATAAAAAAACATCCATCCCAAACCTTGGGACGAATGTTTACATACGTGGTTCCACCCAAATTGAATTACTACAATTCAATTCATCTCTTAAAATTTAACGATTTTCACCGATGATATTTCACCTTTAGGCTACTAAACCATAGCTCCAGGGTAGTTTTCTTATAGTCATATTTAAGAATGCTTACAGCCGGTGACATTCTCTCTCTTCAAACTGTACTCTATAGTACTCTTCCCTTTCCTTGCCTATAAATATTAAAACTAATATTATCACTTTTACAATATTTTGTAAATATATCTTTTAAATATTTTATGTTTTAATACCTAATTTTATTCAAAAAAGAAGTCGCACCTTTAATGCGACTTCTCTATTAAAACTCTGCTATCTCTATTGTTCCATCTTGTAAAACTGTAAATGTTATTCCTCTATCATAATTTTCAGTTATATAAATCTCTGAAGTACTTAATGCTTTTCTAACTCTCTTACTAGCAGAATTAGTATCTACTGTAGTATCTGTTGTAATAACTGAATACTTTGGAGAAACAGCTATTGCAAATTCATCTGATGTAGCATCCTTATTTCCATGATTTCCAACCTTTAATATATCACTAGAAAGATCTACCCCAGCATCCATAAGTGTCTTTTCCTCTGCAAACTGCATATCTCCAGTAAACAAGAAAGTCTTCCCATTTACTACAAGCTTCATTACAAGTGAATTATCGTTATCGTCATCTTCATTTAACACCAAAGGTCCAATTACATCAAAATAAATATCATCTGTAATCTTAACCTTATCTCCGGCATTTAATTTTGTTATTGGTAGATAAAGATCCTCTGATAAATTATCTATTTTATTTTCACCATTCTTTTTATTTTCAGATATTTCTGCTCTGTACATCATCTCTATATCATAAGCTGCTGCAACTGCTTCCATACCACCAATATGATCTTTATGTGTATGAGTTAAAAATACTCCATCTAAAGTATCTACATCTTTTGCTTTAAGGCCCTCTAGAAGCATTTCTGAATTTTCCTCTAGTCCAGTATCTATAAGATAATTCTTATCATCAATTTGAACTAAAATAGCATCTCCTTTACCTACGTTTATGTATGAAACATTAACATTTTCTGCTTTACTAGATATATTGGATAAACTATTTTCTTTATTTTTCCCACACCCAACTAATACAAATATCATAAAAAAACTACTTAATATTTTAAAAATGCTTTTCTTATTATTCATCAAAATTCTCCTCTCTTAAATTACTTCAACTTATTTTTCATAAGCTAATTTATAATGCTTTCGATATTGAAGTGGAGTCATCTTATATTGTTTTTTAAATACTCTATAAAAATAACTTTTTTCTTTAAAACCAATCATTTCAACGATATTTTGTACAGTCAAATTTGTAGTAACTAACAACCATCTAGCTTTTTCCAACTTTATTTCTAATAGCTTTTCAGAAAATTGGCAATTAGCTAATACTTTAAATCTTACCGAAAAATATGTGGGATTAAAATTAAAATGTTCTGCCATAGACCTAAGAGTTACTGTTGAATAATTATCTACCATATACTTAAGCCACTTTCCAATATCATAATCCTTCATCATACTAGACTCACTTATTATTAGTGCCTCTTGATGGACCTTATGTAAATTAGTTAAAAATAAAATCAAAGAAGCTTTTACTAATTTATAATTTTCTTCATCGTTACTACTTAGCTCATATAATAATATATTTAAATATGTCTTAACTACCTCTTGCATAGTTATATCAAATAGCAAATATTCCATTTGAGATGTATCTAATCTTAAAAAATCATATAATATTGGACAATCTGCCATTTGCGCTATTAATTGAGTAGTTATAAACTCTTTCTTTAACTTTACAAAGCAAATCTCATTCTTATCTTTAATATTATATTTTATTTCCCCTACTTGCTTCAGTAATATAATATTACCACTAAACAAGTTAATAACTTTAGAATCTATAGTTATACTTCCTTATCCAAAAGCTACTATCAAAATTATATCTCCTTTTTCATTTGATAATATACCTTCTTCACCTTCAATTAATCTTATATTATAAATTCCATTTTTATTTTCTTTTTTATTTCTTATTTTATTTAAAACACTTTTAACTTCCATAGTTTTCATTACCGCTTTCTATATAAAAGTTTTATTCTTAGCTATATAAAATCTATTATATTTTTATTAACTTAATATTACCTTAATCATTTTATTACCATAACATAATTAGAATATTATTAAAATATCACATCTTTCAATTCTTAAAATAAACCACTTTTTCTGCAAAATGCATCATCTTCTTTTAACTTTTTTATACTGTTATACTTTTTCTTGTTAGTTAAAGATATAACAATGAATGGGGGAAACACTAAAATGATAAGAAAAAAATTAAGTATGCTATTAGCAACAGCTTTAGTTTTTGCTATGAGTACAAGCCTTTTTGTTGGTTGTAGCTCAAATAATACTGATTCTAAATCAACTGCAAAAGCTGGTACTTATACAGCAACTGAAAAAGGATTTGGTGGAGATGTTACAGTTAATGTAACTATTGCTGAAGATGGAAGCATCGAAAGTATTGATGTTACTGCTGACTCTGAAACTCCTGATATCGGTGGTAAAGCTGCTCCTCAATTAGCAGAAACTATAGTAAATAATCAAAGCTTAGCTGTTGATACAGTAAGTGGTGCAACTGTTACAAGCACAGCTGTAATTACAGCAATAACTAACGCTTTAACTGAAGCTGGTGCTGATATAGATGCATTAAAAAATGCTGAAACTGCTAAGAAAGGTGAAAATGAAGAAGCTACTGTTGACGTTGTTGTAGTTGGTGCTGGTGGTTCTGGTACTGCTGCTGCTTTAGCTGCTGCCGAAGCTGGACTTAACGTAATGGTTATAGAGAAAACTGCTTCAGCTGGTGGTAATACAAAAATTTCTTCTGGATTCTTCGCTGTTGATACAGAGCTTTTAAAAGAAGATGGATATGATCTTTCTGTAGATAAAGCAGTTCAAGATTTAATGGAATTTAACCAATACTTATCAAACGGTACAATCGTAAGAAAGATTGTTGAAAACGCTGGTGATACAGTTGAATGGTTACAAGGATATGGGGTTGATTTCTATATTCCAGAAACTACAACTCAATTAGCTCACGAAGATGACGTTTATAAGTGGAAAACTTATCACAAATATAAAGATAATGCCGTAGCATATGAAAATATGTATGCTAATTTAGATAACATGGGTGCTGATGTACGTTACAATACTTCTCTTGAAACTATAATCAAGAATGACGAAGGTGTTGTTACAGGTATAACAGCTACTAAAGCTGATGGTGGTACTTTAACAGTTAACGCTAAAGCAACTATCATCTGTACTGGTGGATATGGTGCTGATGCTGAAAAAACTGCTGAAGCTTTAAAATCTGATTTATTTAACTCTCTTGGTATGCCAAATGCTGGAGAAGGTATAGAAGCTATCGAAGCTGTTGGTGGATACGACCTAGATGCAACTCCACTTTTACATGCTTGTCAATTTGCAGAATCAGAAGTTAAACAAGATTCAGCTGGTGAAAACCTTGCTGGTTTCTCTGATACAAGCTTAACTCAAGTATTAAATACTCCATTATTATGGGTAGACCAAACTGGTAGCCGTTTCACTAACGAAGATGTTGTTTATGATACAGCATTCTGGGCAAACGCTGCTTACACTGTTGGTGGAAAATACTACATCATAGTAGATGAAGCTACATTAAAATCTTTCTCTGAAGGAACTAAATTAACAGTTTCTCAAGCTGGTCCTGGTGCAAAAATGGATCTTGATGATTTCGTTGCATTAGCAGATGCATCTGTTGAAGCTGGTACTGCATTTAAAGGTGCTACTTTAGAAGAATTAGCTGAAAAAGCTGGTATGGATGCTGAAGATTTAAAAGCTACTGTTGAAAGATATAACACTATGGTTAAAAACGGTAAAGATACTGATTTCGGTAAAGCAAGTGAATCATTAGCTTACTCTGTAGAATCAGGTAACTTCTATGCTTTTGATGTAAGAGGTGTATTCCTTGGAACTATCGGTGGAGTTAAAGTTGATGAAAACATGCAAGTTATGAACACTAACTACGAGTTCATCCCTGGATTATATGCAGCTGGAGCAACTGCTGGTGGATACTACACTGGTGTTGGATACCCTCCATATGAAGGATTAGCATCTGGATTTGCTTATACTTCTGGTAGAATAGCTGGTATGAGCGCTGTAGATTATGTTAACTCTTTAAAATAGTTAAAAGCTATAATTTTAACCCCTAAAATATAGTTTTAAATATCTATCCCCAAATCATTTATTTTAATGATTTGGGGATTTCTTTCATTATGCAGTATTATACATCTAAGTATGTTGTATTAGCAGGAACACCTGATATATCTTCATTAACATTTAATTCATCAATCTTTTTAATATCTTCACTTGATATATCAAAATCAAATATATCTATATTAGCTTTTATTCTTTCTTCATTTGATGATTTTGGTATTGGAATTACTCCATTTTGTATGTGCCACCTTAAAGTAATCTGAGCTATACTTTTATTATATTTTTCTGATAACTCTAACATTAATGGTAAAGATAATATTTTCCCTCTCATTATAGGTCCCCATGCAACTACCTGAATATTATTTTCATTACAGTACTCAATTGTTTCCTTCTGAGTTTTGCAAGGATGTATCTCTATTTGATTTACCATAGGCATAATTTTAGCTGTCTTCTTTAATTCTTCTAAATGACCTATCTTAAAATTACATACTCCTATTGCTCTTACTTTTCCTTCTTTATAAAGATCTTCAAAAGCTCTCCAAGTTTCACTATTTAATTTATTAGGCCAATGAATTAAATATAAATCTAAGTAATCTACACCAAGTTTTTTTATAGACTTATTGAATGCATTAATTGTTTCCTCATAACCATGGTCATCATTCCAAAGCTTAGTCACAAGAAATATATCTTTTCTATCAATGCCACTTTCAGCTATTCCTTTACCAACACCTTCTTCATTTCCATAAAAAGAAGCTGTATCAATCTGTCTATATCCAAGATTAAGTGCTAGCTTGACTTTATCTATTACCTCTTGTTCTTCTCCAAGCTTATATGTCCCAAAACCAATTGAAGGTATATCAACTCCATTAGCTAATTTTCTAACCATACTTTCCATATTAATTTACCTCTCTTTCAATTATTTTTATTTCTGTATCACTGACTACTATTACTTTAGTAGCAATCTTATAAAATAATGACGTATCTACAACACCTACAATTGAATTTAAATCTTCATTTAATTTTTCTATACTGCTAATTTTATCTTTATCAAAAAAAGCATCAATTAAGAATAATCCATTATCTGATATTGTGATTCCATCCTTTGCTACACTACTTCTCATTTTAGGTATTCCGCCTAAATTTCTTATTACCGATTCTACATAACTCTTACTTTCAGGGATTATTTCTAAGACTACAGGATGATTAAATTCTAATCTCTTTACAACCTTACTTTCATCTACAAGGAGAACATACTCTTTGGCCATACTTGCAATAATCTTTTCTTTAGTATGAATTCCACCACCACTTTTTAACGCATTTAACTCTTCATCTACTTCATCACATCCATCAAATGCAATATCTACACTACTAATTGACCAAGTTGGTAGAACTTGAATACTATTTTCTATACAAAGACTTGCTGTCTTAAAAGATGGAGTAACTACTTTTACATTTAATCCAGATTCCTTTATATAAGAAATCAAATATCCTATAGTACTTCCCCCTCCAAGTCCTATTGTCATATTATCTTTTATATACTTTAAAGCTTCCTTTGCACATCTTCTTTTCACTTTTCATCTCTCCTATTTATAGCTTATCATCAGCAATTGATTGTTCATGCCTACTTAAGTTATCATAGACATCCTCTTTTCCTACAGTCAGGAATAAGTATAGTATTTCTATTACTGTCATAGCTGATATTCTTGAAAAATAATATTCATCTAAAAACAATTTTTCTCTAGTAGCCGTTGTGATATGATAATCACTTATTTTAGCTAATGGTGAATTAGCACTATTAGTAATCGATATTACTTTAGCTTCTTTTTTATGAGCTACTTCTGCTACATTTAATAATCTTTTAGATGCTCCTGAATTAGAAATTACTATCACAACATCTTCTTTTGTTAAATTATAAGTATATGCAATTTGTGTTTCCCAAATTGTATTAGCTACTGCTGGTATGCCAATTTGATTAAATTTATAACTTCCATCCATTGCAACTGGTATTGTATTACCTACCGCTGCAAATTGAATACTTCTAGCTCCACTTATCAACTTTATAATTCTGAGTAAATTCTCTTCATCTATCATAGATACAGTTTGGCTTAATTCCTCTACTTTATTAGCTAAAATGTTCTGTAATGATTTCTTGATATTATTTTGGTTAACATCTCCAGAAGCAGTTACTTCTGATTCACAACCTTTAACTAATTCTTTTGCAAGAGTAATCTTTAGATGATGAAACCCCTTCACATTACACTTTTTACAAAACCTAGAAACAGTTGCCTCACTAGTACCTGCTGCTTCAGCTAATTCTGCAATTGTTAATTCAACTACTTTAGAAGAATTATTTAAAATATAATTTGCAATTTTCTTTTCTGCATCAAAGAAATTATTATACTCAGCAAAAATTCTATCCCTAATTGTTTTATTTTCCATATGAAATTTCCTTTCATCATTTAGTATATTTTTAGTATATCAAAGAAATTAAATTTCGTAAATAATCATACCAAGAAATTAAATTTCTTGGTATTGCATAATATCTTATACCTATGTTAATTCTTTTTTATATACAAACTTATAATATTTAATATGAAAAGTAGGTATAGATAAAATTCTATTTTTATCTATACCTACTTACATTAAAACACACAATTAATCTATTTTTAGAATGCTAAACATCTTATATATACATAAATTACTTTATAAAAGTGTTTTAGCAAACTCTATATTATCAAATTCTTTTTCTTTTATATACCTTATAGATTTAGTTAAATAACTTCTATGATGCTCAATAGTTTTAGAGAATACTTGAATAAACCTAACTATTTCCTCTTTAGAATCATTTCTTTCCTTTATATATTTTCCAACTAGATAAAACCTAATAAATGAATATCTCATTAATAACATAATATATCCATCAAAAATAGACTCTTTTTCATTAAACGGAAACATATTATTATAAATAAAATTAACTAAATAATTTTCAAAAATATATGTATACTTATCAAGAAATTCTTTATTATATTCTTCAAAAACCTCTATATATGTTCTATTATCAGCATCTTCTCTATTCAAATTAAACGAATCTATAATTTGCTTTGTATATTCCTTAAACAAATCACTATCTACTTCTTTATCTATATTTAATAAAGATACCATCTTCTTAAAGAAATCTATTTGAAGCATAAAATATAAACTATTTTTTTCATAAAAACCTTGAGTTCTGTTTATATCATAGTTATTAATAAACTTTTCTATGTTATTAAAATTACTTTCACTTTCATCTTCTAAATTATTGATAAATTCACCTAATACGAAAAGTCTTTCAGTTAATTCTAATTTTCTATTTTGAATTATTTTAATACAGACTTTCCTTATCTCTTTAAAGTACTTTGCAAGTGAATTGCTTAATTCTTTAGATTTAGTATCAACTTGGTTTGATAATATATGTTTACCTATCTCCTCTTCGCTTTCTTTAAATTTAATTCCCTCTTCATTCAATAATAAAATTCTTGCAGCTTCAGGACAAGCAACATCAAGGGATCTTTCATAACATCCATCAACTAAGTTTGTTATCCTTGGAAAACATGTACAAACATTTGAAAGATAATCTTCCCCAAGTTTTGAATGTATTACACAATAATTATTACAATCTAAAAAAGGACATCTTTTATCATCCTTTAATTTTACCTTTCCATAATCTACATCATCACTAAAACTTTCTTCATTATTATGTACATTTTTTTGAAACATTCTTTTCATCTCTAAATCTTGTACTTTATAATATTTTCTAAATGTAACCTTATCGATATCTATATCCCATCCAATACAACAGCTATCCTCACAAGAACCACCTATACATTTAAACTCATTATAATATTCTGGATATATACTTTTAACTTTCTTCCCCATAGTTCATTCCTCTTCTAACAATTAAGTATAGGCTCATTTTACTATAATTAAAAATTAAAATCTATATTTAATAAGTATACTTAATTTAATGACTATACCTTGTCAAAATTTAATTTCATATTATTAAGTAATTCGTACTCAAAGATTTTCTAAATATATACTAAAGAGATTACCTATAAAGTTTTTAGGTAATCTCTTTTAATTAATATATATTTATATAATCTAAATTATATATGAAACATTATACTGGTAATATTATTGTAAATTTACTTCCTTTATTTAATTCACTTTCTAACGTAACCTTTCCGTTATGTAGCTCCACTATATATTTAACTAATGTTAATCCTATACCACTACTACTTACCTGAGTTGAATTCATATTTTCTCCTTGCTCAAATCTATTAAATATAAACTTCTGGTCTTCTAATGATATTCCTAGTCCCGTGTCTTCTACTGAAATACTTACTAAATCACCATAATCTTTAATAAATACTCTTATTTCTCCACCCTCTTCAGTAAATTTAACAGCATTTCCTATAAGGTTAATAATACATCTCTCTATTTCATTAGGATCACAACATATTATTTTCTCCTCAATCTCTGGGTCTATAATTAGTTCAATTCCTTTTTCACTTATTAAACTACTCATTCCTAGTGCAGTTTCTTCAACTAAATATACAATATCAATACCTTCTTGTTTTTTTATCTTATATGCACCTGATTCTATCTTTGAACTGTCTATAATATCATTTATAATTCCCAATAAATTATTAGAACTCTTCGTAATAATATTCAGATATTTTTCTCTATTTTCATTATATAAATTATCTTTTCCAACTAATGTCCGTACTAGCTGTACTGTTGCTATAATAATATTAATTGGTGTTCTTAACTCATGAGAAAGATTTACAAAGTAATCATTTTTAAACTTCTCATTTTTAATGTTTCTTTCATATAACTTCCTATTTGTTTCCATCTGAGCATTTATTTCCTTAGTCTGCCTATCAACTATCGCTTTTAATATTTTAACATGATTTCTAACATAAATAACTATAGCAACTATTATAATAAAATAAAGTATAAATGCAGTTTTAGTTCTCCATATAGGACTTTTTATAGTAAAGTTAAGAGAAGTTTCTTCAGTTATATCTCCATTACTCTTTATGCCCCTAACCTTAAATGTATAATTCCCTGGCGATAACAAAGTATAAATAGCATTATTTCTATTTTCAGGATATTGCCAGTCACTATCAACCCCTTCAAGCATGTAGGTATATGAAACTCCACCTATTCTACCATAGTCAGGTAAAAAATATTTAATCTCTATATTATTCTCATTATGATTAAGTTTGATAATCTCATTATCATCATAATCTATTAATTGATTATTTACTCTAATATTACCTAATACAACTTTATCTTCATTATATATTTCTTCTTTTATTTCACTTGGATTAAATGAAATAATACCTTTATTTGTACCAAAAAACATTTTACCACTCTTTGTCTTATAGGCTGCTCCCCTATTAAAAAGAGTTCCTTGTAAACCATCTGCTTCAGAGTAATTCGTAAACTTTTGTTTTTTTATGTTAAACTTACTTAAACCATTATTAGTTCCAATCCATAAGTTTCCTTCATCATCAATTAATAAAGAGTTTATATAATCATTTGCAAGTCCATCTTTTTTAGAATAACTAGTAAATGTTTCTGTCTCTATATTAAATTTATTTAAACCGGCATTGGTACCTATCCACAAGTTACCATTACCATCACCTTGAATACAGTTTATAGTATCATAAGTTAAGTCATTATTATTATCATCACTTGTATAATTCTTAATTATCCCTTCTTCTTTATGAAACTTGATTAACCCTGTATATCTACCACCAGCTAACCATAATATATTTTCATCTTCTTCATCCTGAAAGATATCAATTACCCTATAATTAGATAAGCCATATTCCTCAAAGTGACTATTATAACTTTTTGCAAGATTTCCACCATTTTTATGTATATAAAAACCTTCATTGCTTCCAACCCATGTAGATTGTCCATCATAATAGAATTTCAAATAATTTTTATTAGCCGCTTCTCCTAAGCGATTTTTATTAATGTTTTGTATAGTCCCATCTTCTTTTAATATCACATCCACAGACTCATCTGTAGAAAGCATAATTTTACCGGGTTCTACCTCATGTAAATGGTTTATAGAATTACTGCTTAAAGATTGCTCCATTGTATCATCATGAACATATCTTATGGTCTCATTTGTTTCTTCGTTAAAACAAAATACTCCATTATATTTAGTTCCTACCCATATATCTCCATGACTATCTTCTAATATTGATGTAACACTGCTTTCAGAAATACCTAGGTTATGTAATAAATAATTATATTTTTTATTAAATTGTTGAGTATTATTTAATATACTCACTCCGTTATCTGTCCCTATCCAAATAACTCCATTCCTATCCTCATATACATAAGTTATATAATTACTTAATAAACTATTGGATACTTCTTTATCGGTTTTATAAACTTTAGTTATATCATCTTTTTGTTCATACTTTATTAATCCATTTGAGCTTGCAAACCATATATTTTCCTGTGAATCACATAATATATAGCTGATATCTGTATTAATTCTTTCTCCTATATCTACATCAAAATAAACGCTCTGTATCTTATTATCATTAATATAATAAATCCCACTTTTTGTTGAATACCAAGTTTTATAATCGTTATCAAAATCTATACTATATATATATTTATTATTTTCATGAATATCTTTCATTTGATTAATTTCAAATGTATTAATATCTATGTATGTTGCTCCACTTTTAGTAGCTACTACTATATTACCATCTTTAAACTCTTTAATATCTGTAATATAGCTATTAGTTAAAGAGTTACTATTACCCTCTTCTGCATAATACTTTCTAAATTTCCCTGTTTGCTCATCATACATATTAAGCCCATCAGAAGTTCCAACCCACATTGTATTATTATTATCCTTAAATATAGCGGTCACGTGATAGTTTGATATCGAATAATCACTATTATAATTATTTCCTATTCTGGTGACTTCGTTAGTTTTCATATTTATTATACTTAAACCACCACCAGTTCCAACCCACATATTACCATTAGAATCTTCAGCTAAAGCTGTTATATATGTTGAATTTAAGCTCTTTTCATCTTCATAGGAATAATTATAGATTCGGACTCCACTTCCATCATATCTATTTAATCCATCTGCCGTCCCAATCCACATATATCCTCTAGAATCTTGTAAAATTTTTGTTATATAATCATTGGAAATCCCATCTTTTACTGTTAACGATTGAAAATTAACAGCATCATTTTTTACTATTTCATTATCATATATAACTTTATCATCGGAGTATACGATTTGATTACCTCCGAGTACTATAATAAATAAAAATAGTAAAAATATTATATATTTTCTCTTTTTACTCATTTTCCCCCCGAATAATTAAATCCGATCTGTTAAGTTATATGAACATTGCTCTTCTCAACCTAAGGAAATACAATAGGTTTGCAAAACTAAATAATACCCCCTTAGAAAAGGAGAGAAGAACAATGAACAAGACTAATATAA
>NZ_JAJNOS010000003.1:0-245183 GCF_021044725.1 Clostridium sp. NSJ-145 | reverse complement strand
ATCAATTTATTGCAGGCTTTGTTTGCCATACAATAAAATATTCAAACTTATATAATTTTCAAAGAGCGAGGAATTCTATGAAAAATCAAGCTATTTTTTCATATCAACTTAACAGATTCATGATATTATTGAATTTATAGATTATTCAATACTATATATTCATATTATACTTTAAAATAAAATACTCGTAAATGAGTATAATCATAAAATAAAAAAACAAATAGAGATAATGATACAAAAGTATCTTTCATAAAAATACTATGCTGTTAATATAATTAATTTATGAAGGAAGAATGGAGGTATAATATGGATAACGTATTAAATATTGAGAAATGTAAAATATGTGGGGGATTAGTTAGTATAGAAAACTCATCTAATGGAACAACTAAGATTTGTAATTGTTGTGGTTATTTTTATAATAAAGAAAATCCAAAGCATGAGCTAGGTTGTCACTGTGATAAATGTCATGAGGAAGAAAGTGAATCTATAGAAATAAAAGAAATCGAATATTTAAATCCATGTGGAGCTTATAAGCTAGTAACTTCTAGTGGAATTGGACAAGTAGGAACATTAGGTGAAAATGTTAGGGAAGAGGATGTATTAAAGAAGTTTAATTTTAGTGATACTTCTAGATTAGATTTAAATAAGAGCTATATTAATTATAGAAATACAGAAACAAATGAATTTAAAATTATATTTGGAAATGGTAAGCCTGAAAGTTACGATGAGTTTGTTGGGAGAGTAAAACACTAGCTGGGATTAAGTTCTCAGCTAGTGTTTTGTTATTATCGCTATATAGATATGGTAAATTTATAATAGTATTTTGATAAGATAAGCAATATACTAAGTAAGAGGTGAAGATGTTGAAAAAGATATTATTAATTGAAGATGATTTAGATGATAAAAATAAAGTAGAAAATAATAAGCTATATAAAACTTACTAAATATAGTTAAACTACATTTACTAGAGTGTTAAATTTCATTATTTAATTAAGAAATTAAATTGGAAGCCAGTAATATGGCTTCCAAAACATTTATTATTCTAATTATTAATCGTTAATTACAATAAGGTCGTAATCTCTATTTCCAACCCCTAATTCTGATGCAGCTTTTACAGTAAGTACACCGTTTCTTGATTCTATTCTTTCTATAAGATGAGATTTACCTGGATCTTTAGAAGAATATACTAAATCAAGGCATGCTTGGTCTAGAGCTACTGGGTCAGTAGAAGAAAGTATTCCTATATCACCAATCTTTGGGTCTTCAGCAACAGCACAGCAGTCACAGTCTACTGACATATTACACATAACATTTATAAAAACAATTTTATCTTTATAATATTCCATAATTGATTTAGAAGCATCAGCCATTGATTCAAGGAATGAGTTATGGTCAGCAGTCCAAAGTTCTTCAGGTTTTCCTACACCATGAATATAAGCTTTCCCATGAGAAGAAGCAAGACCTATAGAAATATTCTTTAGAGCACCTCCAAAACCTCCCATAGGATGACCTTTAAAGTGTGAAAGTACAACCATAGAATCATAGTTATCCATATTTTTACCAACATAATTAGTTTTTAAATGCTTACCACCATTTATAGGAAGCTCCATATCACCTGATTCATCAAGTATATCTACATTAGCAACAGAGTTCCAACCGTGAAGCTCCATAGTTTCCTTATGCTTTTCTGTAGTATTTCTTTTCCCTTCATATGCAGTATTACATTCAACAACAGTTCCGTTAACATAATCTATTATAGGTTTCATAAACTCAGGACGAATGAAATTCTGATTTCCAACCTCACCTGAATGGACCTTTACTGCCACATTTCCCTCAGATTTTACGCCAAGAGCATTATACATTTTTATCATATTTTCTGGAGTTATTTCAGAAGTAAAAAAGACTTTTGATTTTTCCATTTTTCTCACAATCCCTTCTTTTTTTAGTTAGCCATTGTATTATTATAGACCTTAAAGTTAACTTCAAGTCAAGTAGAAATTAGAAAATATTTACTAAAAACTTAATTAATGAAATTTAAGTAAAAAAATATTGACTTAGAGTTAACTTTAAGTGATATAGTTAAAGTAATACGTATTGTGGGAAAATATAAAATAAATGGTATTATTTAAATTAGGAGGGGAATATGAACTTAAATAAAATTAACAGTAAAAAATTGGTATTATCAGGATTATTTATTGCAATAGGACTTATACTACCATCTATAACAATGCAAATTCCAAGTATAGGAAATATGCTGTGTCCAATGCATATTCCAGTAATTCTTGCTGGATTTATCTGTGGAGCACCTTATGGGCTTGTAGTAGGCTTTGTTGTGCCACTTTTAAGAAGTGTAACTTTTGGAGCACCACCATTAATGCCTATAGCAACAGCTATGGCTTTTGAGCTTGCAACTTATGGTTTAGTATCAGGAATTATGTATAACAGAGTTAAGGATAAAAAGATAGGCGTATATATAGCATTAATTACAGCTATGATTTTAGGACGAGCTGTATGGGGAGTAGTTTCTTATGGCTTATTTACTGCTCTTGGAAATCAATTTACTTGGCAGATATTTATGATGCAAGCCTTTGTAAATGCTATTCCTGGAATAATAATTCAGCTTGTATTTATACCAATCCTTGTTATAAAAATTAAAGAAAGCGAAGCAAGGAGAATATCTTATGGAAGATAAATTAATAATGAATAAACACTGTGAAGAACGCTTTAGAAACATAAAAGAAGCAGTGGATGAATTAATAGCAAATAGTGATAAAGATGTTTTAGTAATTGGAATAGATGGCAAGTGTGCTAGTGGTAAGACGACTTTAGGATATTATCTAAATAAAGTATATGATAGCAACCTTTTTCATATGGATGATTTCTTCTTGCAAAATCATCAGAGAACTGAAGAGCGTTTATCAGAAGTAGGTGGAAATGTAGATTATGAAAGGTTTAAAGAAGAAGTATTAGATAATATACTTGAAAAGAAAGATGTAAATTATAGACCTTTCAGCTGCATGGAAAGAAAGATTAAAGATGGATATATTGTAAGTCAAAAAAGGATTAATATAATTGAAGGCTCTTATAGTCTTCATCCATATTTTAATAACTGCTATGATTTAAAAATCTTTACAGATATAAGCGATGAAAAGCAGCTTGAAAATATAGAAAAAAGAAATGGACCAAAGCAGCTTATAAAGTTTAGAGAAGAATGGATTCCTAAAGAAAATGCATACTTTGAAAAGTTTAATATTAAAAATAGTTGCATTACAGTAGCATGGTAAAAATGGAGAGTATTGGACCTTGAAGGTCCAGAAAATTTCCAGGGGCAAGCTATATAGCTAAGAGCAAGTAATAAATGTTATGAGAATTGAATAATTATAATAACTCCTATATAGTACAATGTAAAAGTTGTATTATATAGGAGTTTATATTTGCATGTATTTATAGTTAGATATGAGATACTATTTATACTTATATTTAATACAATCGCTATATTCATCAAATAATTCAGAGTTCATTTCATCGCCATTATCTAAATTAGCACTATAGAATATAGGGGGAGTAGAGACTCCATTATTAACTAGTTCTTGAACTGTTGCTGCAATAATAGCATTTAGCATTGTTGCTCCAATAACAGTAGAGGTTGGACTAACTTTTTGATTTATACCATCAATAGAAACACAAGCATCTCCTATATCACCATGATTATCTAAAATAATATCACATAGATTATATAGCTTTAATCCAGAAGGATGGCGTGAAGTTACCGACTTTGAATATTTTAAATTTGTTATTCCAATTATTTTTACGCCTTTATCTTTAGCAACCTTTGCAACTTCAATAGTAACAGGGTTTCTTCCGGATACTGAGTGAACTATTAGTACATCATCTTGATTAAAATCAACTTTACTGGCAAGAATTGTTCCATAACCAATGCAACGCTCCATTTTACTAGTAAGAGTTATTGGAGAAGTATCTAACATAAGCTCTCGTCCGAATATTGGAGTAGTTAGCATAAGTCCCCCAGCTCGATAAAAAAGTTCTTCGCTAAGTATACCAGCATGACTAGCTCCAAAGGTATAGATAGACTTTTTATTCATTATTGTTTTAGTTAATAGCTTAACGGAAGCTTCCATATTTTCTTTTTCTTTATTTTCAATAGTATCAATTAAATCTTTTATATGACTTATATATTTAAAATCCATAGTTATCTCCTTATTTAAAAAGAGCATTTCAAAAGAAATGCTCTAATTTTATGTTTAGAATAATGCAAGAAGTCTTGCGATAAGGCCTTCAATTATTCCCCATAATGAGAAGTCTTGTCCACCATAAACTAGCATCCATGATTGAATAGTATTACTAAAGAAGTAAGCTCCAAATCCAACTAGTAGAACCATAACTACACCAGATACAGCAGCACCAATTATTGTACCACGAACTCCTCCAGTAGCATTACCTATGATACTAGCACATCCTATTTCAAAGAAACATGTGAAAGTTAATGGAATAATAACAGTTGGGAACATTCCAGCAGTTATTATAATTGTAATTATTGATGTTATCATAGCAACTATGAAACCAAGTGTTAATGCATTAGGAGCATATCCAAATATTACTGGACAATCTAAGGCAGGTATAGCTCCAGGAACAAATTTATCTGCAATACCTTTAAATGCTGGAATAATCTCAGCAATTAACATTCTAACACCTTGTAGCATTACAGTAACACCAACACCGAAGTAAATTGCATGAGTAAATATATAAGTAAATATGCCAGTACTTCCTCCTGCATAACCCCATACTTCACCTGGGTTAAAGCCATTAACTTTTAGTATTATTGCCATAACGATATAAGTTAAAGCTATAACTATAGAGCCTGTAATAGAAACTTCTCTTAAAAATCCTAAAGATTTAGGGAATTTAAGATCTTCAGTAGATTTTGATTTATCACCAAAAGCTTTTCCTAAGAAACCAGAAAGAAGAGATAAACATGTTGTAGGATGTCCTATAGTAAATGAGTCATCTCCAGTTACTTCTTTAACGAAAGGTCTTAATAAGTTTGGAGAAATAATCATATATAATGATGTAAATACAGTTGCTAAGATAATTAATTTACCACCAGTTAATCCAGCATCTACACCAGCTGCTATAAATACAAATGGGAACCAATATAGCATATGACCTGTTAAGAATACAGATTTCCATTTTGAATATCTAGCTACTAAAATATTTATTGCAAATGATACTACCATAACAATACCGATTTGAGTACCGTATTGTGCACCTATGTCAACAGATACAGTTTCTTTTGCAGTAGGCATTATAGTATTAAATGCAGTAGCTATACCATTTATAGAATTTCCAGTAATAATACTAGTACCAGTTGATAATATAAAGAAACCTATTGCAGTCATCATTGTTCCACGAACAATTTCAGTAAAAGATTTTTTTTGAAGAATAAGCCCTATACAAGCTATTAAAGCTAAGAATATTGCACCTTGACCAAAAATTTCATTAATAATAAAGTTAAACACAGCCATTAAAAACACGCCTCCTAATTTTTTAATGTTTCAAAGTAGGCTAGAGTTTTCTCTTTTATTTCTTGTTTGTTCATAAAGTTTTGTATAATTACGATTGGTACTTTAGCTCTATCCTGAATTCTTTCAGCTAGTTCTTTAGATATAAAAATAACATCACACGGGTTAGCACAACAAGTTCCAACATCGCCACAAAATACGTCTGCTTCAAGATTGTTTGATTTTAAAACTGCCTCAACGTTCATTTTAAGCATCAATGAAGAGCCACATCCAAAGCCGCAAACGGTTTGTATTTTAATATGCATTGTAATCACCTCCCTTCAGATTATTTATAAAAAATAAGTATTAGCAATTAAATAAGTTATATATCTCTAAAGCGGAGTTACAGTTATAAATTGAATCGATAATATTATCAGTCATTAATATATTAGCGAGCTTAGAAAGGGAATTAATATGAGATGTTTTGTCTACGCAGGCTAAGCATAATACAATTTTAACAGGGTCATTTTCAGAACCAAAATTTATTGGATTATCTAAAGTTATTAAAGAAATGCTATTTTTCTTTACAGAACTGCTAGGAGCTGAGTGGGCTATAGCTAAGCCAGGCATTATAACTATATATGGGCCTAAAGTTTCAACACTTTTTATCATTTCTTCAATATATGTATAAGTTATATCGTTAGTTTTAACTAATAAATTTCCAGCTTCCTTTATAGCATTTTGCCAAGTATCAACTTTAACATTATTAAGTATATGATTATAGGATATGAGTTCCATATTAATTACCTCCATTTCCTTTTTGTATATTTTATGAAATTAATTCTTTTATTAGAACGTAATATCAAATGTCTATACGGTAGCAATTTAACGAACGGATCATTTGTAAATAAGAACAATAATTGGTAAGTTGATATTTATATGGGGAATAGATCTCTAGCAGATGAAGGTGATGAACTTGGTATTGTAAAAGATTTAGAAAGTGATAGTGAACTAATTAATACTAAATACAAAGAGGTAATTGATAAATACAGTAAAATTGAAGATGTAGCAATTTAATTTATCAAATATAATAAAGTATTTACTCATGGAGTTAAAGGAAAACATTGTGCCTTAGATGTATTAAAGATTGCTATACCTCATAGTGTAATTAAGGAAAATGAAAAGAAGAGATTGTTAAGAGTGTGATTCTGTCTCACTCAAATCAGATTGGATTTTAGGTTGTAGAAATAAGATAAAATCTTTTTAGGTATAGGTAAAATAGTAGCGAGTATAGGAAAATATGTTACATGTTTATAGAAGTAAAAAAGGATAAAGATGAACTTATAGTATGGCTATTATACTATAAGTTCATCTTTATAAAGTGAGTAATAAGTTAATACAATTAAATCTATATAGTATAACATTGACATCATGCCAAGATTATTACGGCTTGTACCACCTATATTGATAAATAAGTTAAACTTATCTTTATATGATGGATGAGGATTTTGTGTGATTAATACAGTTTTAACACCTTGTTTATATAATGGATTTATAAGGTTGCGAATTACATTTTCACCTCTTGGAGAAATAATAATTGCTAGGTCATCTTTTGTCATATTTTTTACTGCATCGCCTTGTTCATAAACATCTAAATGTGTATAAACTATTTTCTTAAATAAACCTAACCTAGTTTGTAGATACATAGCTAAGAATTCATAGTTTGTATGACCTAAAAATGAAACTTGTTTATTATCATGTATAAGTACACACAGCTCTTTTAGTGTATTTATATCAATATTGTCATGTATATTTGCAAGAGAAGACATATTTTCTTCATGGCGTATATCAATAAGCTCATTAAGTGGCTTATTTGAGCTTATATAATTTGGTTCATAATCTATTTCAAATCCATAAGAGGTATCAAAGGTATCTTTAAAGCTATTAAAGTTTTTATAGCCTAGTTTGCGACAAAATCTGCTTAATGTTGAAGTAGAAACGAAACATAATTCAGCCATATCTTCGATTCCGAGTCCAGGAAGCTTGTCTATATTTTGAATCATATTATTAGCTAATTGATGAAAAGTATCACTTTTAGGTGATTTAGTCATATAAACCATAAGTCTATGTAAAATTATATCCATAAATTCACATCCTTTCTACAAATAATATTAAATAAAAAATTAATTCATCGCAATAGTTTTTTTCAGAATCTGAAAATGTTTTCTGAAACTAAAAAGTATTTCAATAGCTGAAGGTTAAAAATCAGTGTTTATTTGATATATTTAAGTCAAGGAGCGTGAGATGAATGAAAATAAAAACTATAAATGAATTTCCTAAAAACTTTTTATGGGGAGCAGCAACTAGCGCATTCCAAGTAGAAGGTGGATATGATGCTGATGGTAAAGGGCTTTCAGTTATGGATGCAAGACCAGTGCCAGAAGGAATAAGTGATTCAAAAGTTGCAAGTGATCATTATCATAGGTATAAGGAAGATGTAGCTTTAATGAAAGAAGCAGGACTTAAATCATATCGTTTTTCTTTTTCATGGGCAAGAATATTTCCAAATGGTGATGATGAAACTCCAAATGAAAAGGGTTTAGAGTTTTATGATAATTTAATAAATGAGCTAATAAAAAGTGGAATCGAACCAATAGGAACAATATATCATTTTGATATTCCATTAGCATTAGAACAGAAGTATAATGGGTGGTTAAATCCAAATATGATAGATGCTTTTGAGATGTTTTCTAGAACTTTATTTGAAAGATACGGAGACCGAGTTAAAAAGTGGATATCGATAAATGAGCAAATGATGATGGTTATGAATACAGCGATGCTTCTTGGAAAAGGTAAAAATATATCTGAAAAAGAAATGCTTAAGTTAAATATGGAAGCATGTTTAAATATGTCTTTAGCAGAAAAGAGAGCTTTTATTTTATGCCATGAATTAGTAGAAGGTGGTAAGATTGGACCATCATCAGCTTTCCAAGTATGTTATCCATTAAGCTGCTGTTCAGAAGATGTTATTGCTGCCATGGATGCAGAAGAATTTTTAAGTTACTTAGTTTTAGATTTAAGTGTAAGAGGTGAGTTCCCAAGCTCAACAAAAGCTTATTTAATAGAAAATGATGCTTATCCAGAAATCACTGAAGAACAAGAAAGATTATTAAAAGCAGACAAGCCTGATTTTATTGGATTAAACTATTATGCTAGTGTTACAGTTAAAAAACCAGGGGAAGTTGATCCAAATGCAGATTTAGCATTCTTTAATACAGAAAACTACACTATAATAAATAATCCAATTATTAAGACTACAGAATGGTTAAGAGGTTCTTACGATCCAAACGGTTTAAAAATATCTTTAAGAAGACTAAATGATAGATATAGATTACCTATTATGATTACAGAAAACGGTTACCCTCAAGAAGAGGAGTTAGTAGATGGAACTATTAATGATGATGTAAGAATTAAATATATAGAAGAACATCTTCATGCAATAAAGGAAGCATTATCAGAAGGTATTGATGTAATGGGATATCACGTCTGGTCATTTATAGATTTATTAAGTGGATCTCAAGGATTTAAAAAGAGATATGGTTTAGTTTATGTAGATAGACAAGAAGGAAGTCTTGGAACATTAGATAGATATAAGAAAAAATCTTTCTATTGGTACAAGAAACAAATAGAAACTAAAGGTGTAGAAATTTAAATTTAAATAAAGGGGAGAATAAAATGAATAAAATACAAGTGTTTTTAGAAAAAACTATTTTACCATTTTCAACAAAGCTTTCAAATAATAAGTTTATGAAATCATTAAGTGGTGGGATGATGGGAATTTTACCAATGATGATGGTAGGTGCAGTATTTAGCATATTAACTAATTTACCTATTGATCCATATAAAGCTTTTTTAGCAAGTACAGGACTTGAAAGATTATTAAAAGTAGGTACGTTAATGACTACAGAGATTGTTTCAATATATATAGTTTTCTCTGTGGGTAAGAGTTTTGCAAGTAGCAAAGGTTATGAAAAAGAATCAGGAATGATTGGATTATTATGTTTATTATCATTCTTTATATTGATGCCTTTTGGAACAACAGAAGCAGGAACTAATTTCTTTGAATTTACTTACTTAGGTTCTCAAGGAATGTTTGTAGGGCTTATATGTGGAGCATTAGTTCCAAGTATTTATGATTGGATTGTAAAGAAAGATATATCAATAAAGTTACCAGAAGGTGTACCGTACAATGTAGCTAGTTCATTTACAAACATAATTCCAGCTCTTTGCATTGCAGTAGTATTTATATTTGTAAACTTTTTATTCTCACTAACTAGTTATGGAAACATATTTACAAGCATATACGCTTTATTGCAAGCTCCATTACAAGGATTAGCAGGAAACATGATTTCAATGGTTATAATGGTAGTATTATGTCAAATATTATGGTTCTTTGGTATTCATGGAAGTATGACTGTTTTAGGAGTTATATTCCCGTTATGGATGATAATGTATGCAGAAAATGTTGCAGCCTATACAGCAACAGGAACTGTTCCTAATGTTATAAACGTAGCATTCTTTGATTATACAACAATAGGTGGATGTGGATGTACATTAGGATTAGCTATATTATTGGTATTTTTCTCTAAGTCTAAACAAAATAAAACTATGGGTAAATTATTCTTACCATGTGGAATTTTTAATATAAATGAGCCAATGGTATTTAGTATGCCATTAATGTTAAATCCAATGTTTATAATTCCATTTATTTTAGCACCATTATTAGCAGTTGGTATGGCTTATGTTGCAATAGTTGTACTTGGAATTGTCCCAGCTCCAATTGGAATGATGGGAGTATCTTATGTTCCTATAATATTTAGAGGAATTATAAATGGAAGTGTACAAGGGGCAATATTAGAAGTAGCAATTGTACTAATGTCTATAGTAGTATACTACCCATTCTTTAAAATGGCAGATAAACAAGCCTTAGAATTAGAAAGAGCTAGTACAGCAAATAATTCAGAAACTATGGAATTAGTAAATGAATAATATATTAGTATTAGATATAGGTGGAACTTTTATTAAATATGCTCTAATGAATAAAGAAGGAGAATTTATTGAAAAAGGAAAAATACCAACTCCTCTAGATTCAAAAATAACTTTATTTAATGAAATAAAATATTTAAAAGATAAATACTATGATATTGAAGGTATTGCTATTTCAATGCCTGGAGTAATTGATAGTAAAAATGGATATGCAGTTAGCGGAGGAGCCTTAGAGTATATTAGTGAATGTGAATTTGCTAAGGAGTTAGAAGAAGTTGTTAATAGGCCAGTAAATATTGCTAATGATGCAAAATGTGCAACTTTAGCTGAAGTTTGGAATGGCAACTTAAAAGGAATTAATGATGGTGTTGCTTTAATTTTAGGAACAGGTGTAGGTGGAGGAATAGTAGTTGATGGTAAGATACTAAACGGCAAACATTTTTCTGCTGGGGAACTTTCTTTTTCCAAATGCAATATTAATGATATGAATAGTTTTGCTAATTATTTAGGAGCAATTAGTGGAAAAAATGGATTATCTACTGAAGTTTATAAAACTAGCAATAAAGAAAATTTAAATGGTATAGAGATATTTAACTTAATTAGAGAAGGCAATAATGAAGCTCTAGAAGGAGTAAGAAATTATTGTAAAAAGCTTGCATTTCATATGTATAATCTTCAAGTAATTCTTGATCCAGAAAGATTTGTTATTGGCGGAGGAATTAGTGAAGAGAGCATGCTTATAGATATATTAAGGGAAGAAGTTAAAAAAGTATATGCTTCAAATCCGTTTTTTAAAATGCCGATGGCTGATATTATGCCATGCAAGTATAGAAATGATTCCAATTTATTAGGAGCATTATATAACTACTTAAATAAGTAAAATTAAGAAAATAGTATCTTCAGGTTAGGTAAGTTGGATACTTAAAGGTTCGGAGAATTACCAGGTACAAGCTATATGAATAGTAATAAATCCCTCACAGATTAAGAGAATCTATGAGGGATTTATTTAGTTGGTAAAAATTAGATATTAAAAGTGTAGAGAATTACTAAGTATGATCTGTGATATAAGGATAAATAGAACATATAACACCTGCAGAATATATGATTGCTAAATCTAATAATTAGAATTTAAAATATAATAAAGAGATTATTGTTATAAAATAAATTCTTGAAATATATTATCCTAGCTAATTAGGACATATAAGAGAATTTTTTATTACCTAGGGTATTTTAGAAAATTACTTGAGGCTTAAAGAAAGAGAAAAATTAATATTTGCGAAAAATGTACATATAGTATATTATTCACCGTGCATTTTTTATTTGTTACACTTATCTTTTATTTTTAAAAGATAGATACATAAGAAAAAATAATGCGTACAAAAAATAGTTGATTTTATAAAATGTTCGTGATATTATTTGTGTATTAACTCGTATAAAATCCATAATAAGGTTGGAAAGTTTCTACCTGCTAGCCGTAAAATAGCAGACTACGAGGGGATATAAGAAGGTTTGTAATTTATTATAAGCATTATTATAGCACCTCATATTATTATGGGGTGCTTTTTGTTGTACAGGCAGTACGTTTTTATTAATAACAAAAGAAGGGAATGACAAGATGATGAATTCACAAAATCTAGAGACGAAAATTAAATTAACTTATGAAGTAGATGATAATCCGTCTTTAAGTAAAAAGATATTATTTGGTTTACAACATATTTTTGCAGCTTTTGGAGGTATAGTTGTAGTTCCATTAGTAATAGCAGGAGCATTGGGATTTGATGGAAAGACAACAACTACTTTAATAAGTGCTACAATATTAGCTTCTGGACTAGCTACTATTATTCAGGCAAAGGGAGTAGGTAGAGCAGGTTCTAAGGTAGCTTGTATAATGGGAACAGATTTTACCTTTGTTTCACCATCTATATCAGTAGGGTCAGTTTTAGGATTACCAGGAATAATTGGTGCAACAATTTTAGGTGCGTTTTTTGAAATAATTCTAAGCTTTTTTATAAAACCATTAATGAAACTTTTCCCACCATTAGTTACAGGGACAGTTGTTTGTTTAATTGGTTTAACATTATTACCTGTATCTATTGATTGGGCTGCAGGTGGTTCAGGTTCAGCAGAGTATGGTAGCATGTTAAATATATCAATTGCTATAGCAGTACTAATAATTACACTAGCTTTAAATCATTACGGAAAAGGATTATTAAGCAGTGCCTCTATCTTAATTGGGATGGTTGTTGGATATATAATTTGTATACCTTTTGGATTAGTTGATTTTGCTCCAATAAGAGAAGCAGGATGGTTATCTTTCCCTAAAATATTTGAATATGGAGTACAGTTTGACTTAAAGGCTCTTATTGCGTTTTTACCTGCTTATTTTGTAACTACTATTGAAACAGTTGGATGCTTAAAGGCTGTTGGTGAGACTTCACAAGTAGAAATGAATGAAAAAAGAGTAGGATCAGGTGTGTTAGCTGATGGTATTGGTAGCATAATTGGTGGACTTCTAGGATCTTTCCCTAATACATCTTTTAGCCAAAATGTAGGTCTAATAAGCTTAACAAAAGTAGCTAGCCGTTATGTGGCAGTAGCAGCAGGTGCAATACTTGTTTGTTTAGGGTTCTTACCTAAATTAGCAGCATTAATCAATAGCATTCCACAACCTGTACTTGGAGGAGTTGGAATTGTTATGTTTGGTACAGTTGCAGCAGCTGGGATAAAGACTTTAAGTAGAGTAAAGTTAACAGAACGTAATTTATTAATTATAGCTACAGCAATTGGATTAGGTCTTGGAGTTACATTTAGACCAGAATTTATTGAACAATTACCAGAGGCATTAAAAATGATATTTGCATCAGGAATATCTACAGGTACAATTGTAGCTTTAATCTTAAATTTAGTTTTAAGAGAAGATAAAGAAGAAATTGAAGAAACTAAAAACGAAAAGATTGCAGTATAATAGTATATTTAAGTAATAAGAATATTCTTAAATGAAAATCTTTATTAGAATTTATTAAATAAAAGTACATAAAAATAGGAGCTATCTCGCAACTAACTTTAAAAATTAGTTGCGAGATAGCTTTTTTTATTATTTTTTGTAGTAAATTCTGTCGATAAGTTAGCATGAAACTTCATATTTATGCAACATTCATTTTCTATAATTAAAATATAGGAAATAAAAGAAAATAAATTAGAGCTTAATGTAGCATTTAATTTGAAATGGAGGATTTATGGTTAATAATAATGTAAATTTACGAGAAAATGAGAAAATTGTAAAGGATTTAACAGTTTTAAAGCTAAAGAAGAATTTTGGTTTTATAAAAAATGATGAATATGAGGAAGAATTAATTGATCTTACTACTGATTATGAGTTAACTGATTTTTCAGAAACATTATCTAAAATTGCCTTTAAAGCGGTTTTGAAGGAAGTTGAAAACATGGAGCTAGAAGGTGAGGATGTCAAGGTATTACTTAATGAAAAGTTAGAGTTACATTGTGATGGAGTTGTAACTGAAGTTAATGCAGATGTAATTTTAATGAGTAAAGATAGCATTGAAGTAATTGATATAAAATCCTTTGATTATGACTTTATTAATTCTTCGCAGGATATAGATATTAAACTACTTGGCTTAGCTACTATAGACAAGTTCTTAACTAGTATTACAAATGACAAGATAAGACTTACAATAATTCAGCCAAACTTAATGACAGCATCTATATACGAAACAAATATAATGAGCCTTTTGCACCAATGTGAATATAACTTAATATGATAAAAGCTTTAAAATAATTGAAAGGAAAATAAATAGAGATATGAAGGATGAGAATTTAATAAGCACTATATTTAATGATAAAAACTTAAATAAAGATGAAAGATACATGATTTTAACTCTTAAATATTATGATAATGATGGAGATAACATAATAAAAGTTACCTTAAGAGAATTATCCAATGTATTTGGTATAACAAGAATCTCAAAGGTTCAGTCAATTTTAAAAGCTTTAGTAGATAAAGGATATATATCTACCGAAAAAACTATAGGAAAAGCAACTAACTATAGTTTTGTAAAAGAAGGCTTAATATTTAAAAATAATGAAGATATAAGTAATGATCAAATGGCACCTATGGCCGAAAAGGTATGTACAGAAAGTAATGCGCAAATAGAACCTATGGTCGAAAAGGTATGTACAAAAAGTAATGGTCAAATAGTACCTAAGGCTGAAAAGATATATACAAAAAGTAATGACCCAATAGAAGAAAGTAATAAAAAAATACTTAGTGAATCTATAGAAAAGTGTAATTGTTATGAGAGTAGAATGGGGACTAAATCAAGTAAAATAGACAGTTTGACAGGGGTATACAATTCTGAAAATAGTCTGTCAGATAGAGATAAAGATGATAATATAAATAGTTATATAAATAATAATATAAATAATAAATTATATATAAATATATTTAATACTTGGAATAAAATTAATATAAATAAAGAGCCACATATAAATCCTAAAATTACAGATGCAATAAATACAGCATCTAAAATCTATTTAGAGGATCAGATTGTACAAGCTATAGAAAATTACAGTAAGGTTTATCATAGTAATCATTATTATAATCATCCTTGGAAGATTGTTAATTTTCTTAGTAGACCAAATGGAATGAAGAGGTTTATTGATACGGGAGATATATGGTTAAGTTATAAAGATAAATATGAAGATGAGGAGCTCTATGGAGGAGATTTTGATATAGAAAAATATATTGATTAGTCGACTGCGTCGAGGAGAAAAGTTTGCTGGCGCAAAGGAGAAAGGTCACCTGCGGTGAGGGGAAAGGTTTGCTAGCGTAAAGGTGAAAGGTTGCCTACGGCAAGGTGAAAGGATGGCTTGGACATGGTGAAAGGTTATCTGTAGCAAGGTTAGGGTTTTCAGGGACAAAGATAATATGATAATTAGGGGGAGAGTTTATGTTGGATAATAATCAGGTAGTATTGGAGCAGGAGATACTTTGCTCTATGTTTAGGAATAATGAGCTTATTATAAAGGCTAGGGATAGTATAAAGCCGGAGATGTTTTTGTATGATAAGCATATGAAGATTTATTTAGGTATATTGGATATGGTAAATAATAAGATGGAAGTGGATTTAGTTACTTTTATTCAATATCATAGCGCTGAAATTAGGAATATGGATGGAGCATCTTATATTTCTGATATTTATACATGTAATGGTAGTGATAGTGGCTTTAATACAAAGCTTGAGTTACTTATTAAAAATTATAAAAAGCATCTTTATGTTGAAATGATGAATAAGTTAAATGGTGATATGGCACTTGAGGATATTTAAGGTGAACTTGAAAGTGTAAAGGTTAAGGTTCATAAGTGTGAGATTAAAAAGGAGTTAGATATTGCAACTCAGTTTGATGATTATGTAAATTGGCTATATAACTCAGAGAGAAATAATGGTATAAAAAGTGACTTCATACATCTTGATAAATATTTAGGTAACTTCCAAAAAGGTAGGCTTATTACTGTATTTGCAAGAAGTGGAGTGGGTAAAACAACATTTTCACTTCAGCTTGCTGCAAATATGATTAAAAATAATGCCAAGGTCTTTTATGGTAGTGCAGAGATGACAAGAAATCAAGTCTTTAATAGAATGGCAGCTAGTCATTTGTCTATATCTAGTAAATCTATAGATGATGATTCAATTAATAATACAGATAAGGAAAACATAACAAAATATATGACAAAGCTTCTTAATAGCAGCTTTTATGTATCAACAGAAACAGATTTCAATAAGTTTATAAATGAAATTAAAGTGTACAAGCTTCAAAATTCTTTAGATGTAGTTTTTGTTGATTATATAAATAAATATATAGATTTTAGCGATAAAGATATTATGACAAATAAGCTTGGGAAAATAAGTGGAATGCTTAAAACTCTAGCTATGGAAGAAGACATATGCATAGTGCTGATGGCTCAGGCAAATAGAGTTGTCGATAAAAAAGGTGGAGATATGGCTATAGAAAAGATTGATTCTAGTGATATTCAAGATAGTGCTAGAATTGAGCAAGATAGCGATCAGGTTATAGCTCTTTATAGAAATATTAAGCTTGACGATAAGATGTATAGAGATGCTTTATTTAAAAAGGGAAAATTGAAATACTCATCAAAAAATGCAGATGAAAATCCAGAATGTATAAATGCAATATTAATAAAAAATAGACATGGAGACAGAGGAACCTGTGCTTTAAAATGGAACGGAAGATATTCAAGAGTAACAAATTTTTAAATAGGAGGATAGTTTATGTTTAGTGAAATGGCAGAAATAATAAAAGAAAAAGACAAATACCTAGCAGAAATTATAAATAATTTTGAAGAAATGCTATTTATAGATTCATATACAGTTATCTTAAAAGGTAGGACTATGGCAGAAAGGATAGCAAGAAATATTATAGCAGCTGAAAATATTAAAGAAAATGAAGAGATAAGTCAGAAAGACAGAATTTATCTATTAGAAAGAGAAAGACTACTAGAAGAAGAGGTTATAAAAGCTTTTCATACTATAAGATATCTTGGAAATAGAGTAATACATGACGAAGTGGAAGGAGAGTTTGAAACATCACTTACTATTTATAGAAATATATACAAGGTGTTAGCTTGGTATGTTCCATTATATATAAGCAATAGTTTTGAGGTTAAAGAATATTTAGAGCCAAAGGTTATTGAAAAAATAAAAAATGTAGAAAAAGAGGCCAACGGTGTTAAAAATATCATTATGGAAAACTTCTTATTAAACCTATATATGGACTATGATAAAGAGAAATACTATTTTCACAGTAGAAAAAATAAGAAAATGTATAATTAATAGTAAAAATATAAATCACAAGGGGAAGTAACTAATAATACTTCCTTTTCTATACAAAGAAGTGTTTATAATCTAAAATAAAATACTCGTAAATGATGATAAGGATAAAACTAAAAAACATACAAAATAATAAATCGAACATATTTTCTAGAAAAGTATTTAAATATTATTGGAAATTATGTATAATATTAATAAAGAACGTACGTTTGACGAGAAGGTGTTGAATTGGGGGAATAAAAGTTGTTATGTGGTAGAGAGTTTAAAAGGATTAGAGGGGAAATAACCAATATACTTAAAGAGATTACAGAACATGAATTATTTAATAATTTTATATTTTATGATGAGGTTCCTACAGAAGAATTACAATATTGGAAGTATGGTATTTCAATAATAGAAGAAGATTTTACTGCTTCTATACAAAGTGTGTGTGGTTACTTTGTTGCTTCTCAAAAGGTTATGCAAAATAGAGAGTGTAATATTAATAGCTTTTTTAGAATAAACGATATTATAGCTGAGGAATTTTATTATATTGATAATATTAATGGGCCACTAAATAAACTAGCAAACAGTTTGAAAGAAATTAAAAGCTTTGCAGAAACAGTATTTGGAATTTCAATAGAAATAAATTCAGGAATCAATAATGAATGTCAATGGCTTAGAGAAGTTTGTGATGAAAATATGCTTATAATACATTCAGCTGAAAATGAAGACTTTGTAGATGTGAGCTGTATGATGAGCGAAAGATACGATCTTAGATGTACAAAGGAGAAAGAGAATAATAAAGTGGAATTATTAAGAATTCCTTTTGATAAAGTAAAATATTTTGATAACTTTGAAAGGATTGATAATAGAAACAATTATTATGAAGAAGAAAAATACAATTATATAAATAGCAATATTGAAAAAGAAGATAATACTGAAGTAAACAATATTACAGAAAACGATGATGATAATGGTACTACATATGAAAAGTTGTGTGAATTAATAAGTGGTGTATGGAGATATGATAATCTTATAGTAGATTTCACTCAGAAAATAATAACAAAAAAAGGAGAAAGAATAAGATTAGGTAAAAAGCAAATGGAAATACTGAAGATACTTGTATACAATAAAGGCAATATCATAAGTAGAGAACAGATTATACAATATGTTTGGTATACAGATGACGTTAATGATAGAACAGTTGATGCACATATAAGTAAAATAAGAAGAGAGCTAGGGTTAACATGCATAAAATCAGTTCCAGGGTATGGGTATAGATTAGAGTGCTAAGTAATAATATAAACCTTTAGTATTAAAAAGACAGTAGAGATTTTTTTACACAAATCTCTACTGTCTTTTTTAGAGATAATAGAAAAAGGCCCACCTAACCATAAAGATTAGATGGACCTTTTTAAAAAAGTTAAAGGGTAAATTTAGTGATTTGTCTTTCAGTTACCTTAGCTGCATACTTGGAAGCTATAGCTCCTTTTTTACTTATAAAAATATCATTTTCTAAGATGATATCCATTAAGTCAGATACTTCCTGAGAGTTAAGATTTTGTCTAACACCTGATATTGATAAAGTGTACTTATCATCTGTTTCAGTTAAAAAAGTCATTGATAAAGTATATTCCATAATTTGTTCCCCCCTAAGCGATACTTAAAATTTAAATTTGTTTTGTAGAGCTTATACCTATGTGAATAGGTATTTTATTTATAAGCACATAAGCTCCAGTTGTTTGAAAATTAGTTACTTTGTATTAGTGACGTTTCATTTAAGTAGTAAGCTACAGCGTCATTTTTAAGAACTGTCTTAATACCTTCTGCAACAGCAAAGATAGCTTCAGCAGAAGCCTTTCCTTTAACGTTAGCAAAAGATTTCGTTTTATAAACTGTGTTTCCTTCTTCGTCAGTTCCATTTTCAAGCTTAAAAGCTAATGATACTTTTTGTAATTCTTTATTGGCTGCCATTTAGCATTCCCCCTTTTTTGTTTCTTCACTTAATAAATATGATGTAATATAAAAGTTTTACTGTTTTTATTAAGTTTTTTTATGATTTTTAAGAAATTTTTTTTGTTATTTCATCATTATCTATTACAATGCCAAGCTTAGTTGAAACTATAGTATTTAGCTTGTTAATAGAGTAAGTTAAGTTCATTATTTGCTTTTCAAGCCTTACTAATAAATAAGCACTAATGGCAACAGGAAAACCAACATTAGCAATCAAGTTTAGTAATTCATTAATCTCCATAAATAAACCTCCTTTAGATTTAGAGTTTAGAAGTATGTCTACTTATTAAATATGAAGGAGATAGAAAGTTTTATATACTTAGTAGTAATAATAAGTTATACTTTAAAATAAAATACTCGTAAATGATGATAAGTATAATAAAAATACACTTAACTTTTGGCTTTTCAAAGATAAGAACATAAGTAACTGTAAATTTAATATTTAATAAAAAGTAAATATATGAGTTGAAATATTTTATGAAAACGATCATAAAAATATATTGACTTTGAGTTAACTCAAAGAAGTAAAATTATTTTAAAGTAGATATTAAAATAATTGAAGGAGAAAATTTATGAAAGATGTAATGATTATGACTGGTGCAGGTCAAATTAGTATGGCAATAGCAAGAAGAATTGGTTATGGAATGAAAATAATTATTGGAGATAAAAATCCCCAGAATGCAAATACGATATCAAAGATTATGAATGATGCAGGGTTTGATACGGTAGCATTTGAGATGGATTTATCTTCTAGGGAGTCAATTTTAGATTTAATTAGAGAAGCAGAAAAATACGGAGAAATTTCTATGTTAGTTAATGGCGCAGGGGTTTCACCGAGCCAGGCATCAATAGAAGACATTTTTAAAATAGATTTATATGGAACTGCTGTATTATTAGAAGAAGTAGGAAAAGTTATTAAGAAAGGTGGAGTCGGTGTTACTATTTCTAGTCAGTCAGGACATAGAATGCCAGCTTTAAGCGCTGAAGTTGATGAACAGCTTGCTACAACTCCAACTGAAAGACTACTTGATTTAGAAGTGCTTCAAAAAGAAAATATCAAAGATACACTACATGCTTATCAGATGGCTAAACGCTGTAATCAAAAGCGTGTAATGGCTGAATCAGTAAAATGGGGAAAAAGAGGTGCACGTATTAATTCAATCTCTCCAGGAATTATTGTAACACCATTAGCTATTGATGAATTCAATGGGCCAAGAGGCGATTTTTACAAAAATATGTTTGCTAAATGCCCAGCAGGACGTCCAGGCACTGCAGATGAAGTTGCAAATGTAGCAGAATTATTAATGAACCCTAAAGGAGCATTTATAACAGGGGCTGATTTCCTAATTGATGGAGGAGCTACTGCATCATACTTCTATGGACCATTAAAGCCAGAAGAATAGAGAAAGAAGTTAAGTAAAGATAATGTGGCGATTAAGATAAAAAACATAGTTACAATAGCTGCTAAGTACTAAGATTGTATTGTAATTAAAAATTATAAGAATATAAAAAAACTAAAACTAACATGTAGAAATTAAATAAATTAGTAATGGAATAAGCTATGTATTTATTAAAAAATTAATAAGTACATAGTTTTAATTTTATTAAGATTAAAATAATAAAAATTAAATATATAAGCCACAATTTAGCAGCATAATTTTATATTATTTATTATGTCTACTTGATAGGGAACAGTTCAATCTCACCTAGAGTTTTTTAGTGCTAATTCAAACATTTAATCATATTATTGACTTTATCAACTGTATCATTGAATCCTTTAAATATGCAAAATAAATAACAATAAAAGGTATATTTCTACAATTAAAAAATAAGCTTTCTAATCATTGCATAAAAATAAATTTGTAAGAGTATCCATAATAATAAGTAAAATAAGAAGTTTAAATATTATGTAATATATATTTAAAAGTAAAGAGGCGAGAAATATGCTAGATAAAAAGTCATTAATTAGTGAAGAAAACAATATTCTTGAATATAATATTGGCTTAATTAATAAAGAAATAAATAAAAATACAGACATAATAAACTCATATGAACGAGATATTATTATTGAAGAAAGAAAAGTAGATGAACTTTCTTACAGTAGAATTTTAAATGAAAATATAAGATTGAAAGATATATTAAAAAATCCTTACTATGGTAGGTTAGACATTGATTATGTTGAGGATAATGAATCTGCAAGTATTTATATTGGAAGAAAAAGTTTCATACTAGATAACAAGGCAATTATTGTTAGTTGGGCAGAACCTATAGCTGATGTATATGAAAGATTTAATTGTGGCAAATTTCAATATCATTATAAGAATAAAAAAACTGAAAAAGACTTATATTTAAGTGGAAATATAACAGACAAAAGAAAAATAGCAATAACAAACCAATGTGTTACTGATGTGTTTAGCTATAAAGAGATTTCTTTAAGTGAAACAGATGAAGATAAATTAATAACTGAAAAACTTGAAAAAAGTGAAACTGATAAATTAGGAGTAATATTAGAAACTATTAAAAGAGATCAGAATAGAATAATAAGGCTTCCAATAGAAAAAAATATTTTAGTTCATGGATGTGCTGGAAGTGGTAAAAGTTCAGTAGCTTTCCATAGATTAGCTTACTTAGCTTATAATTATAATCTTAATAGTGAAGATATGTTAGTAATTTCACCTAATAAGATATTTCAAGGATACACATCTGATATTTTATTTGAACTTGGAACAGATTTTAATGCTACTCAAAAAACTTTTTTTGAGTTTGCTCAAGAAATTTTAGGAATTAATTTACCTAACAGAAATATAAGATTTGATCAAGAAAATGCTAAGTTAAATAAGATATTAACAGGAAAGAAATTTAAAAGCCTATTAGATAGGGGTGTAGAATATACAATAGATAATTATATACCAAAGGAAAGTATAGAAATAGATGATTTACAGTTAGTTTTATATGATGAAATACTTTCTATTTGGAAAAAGGAATTTGCGACATACAAATTAAATGTAAGAATAGAAAAGTTTAAAGAATATATTGAAAAGTATCTATATAAAAAAGTTGATGATTATATTAATACAATTAAGCAAAAATATGAGAATAATAGAAAAAAATTTTTGAAGTATAACAACAATTATACTATTTATAATGATGTGTTAGAGCTTTCAAAAGAAGAGGAGAAAACCAGATGTACGAGAATTAGAAAAGAAGCTTTACTAATTATAAGTAGTTATATAAGAGGATTAAAAACAGTTAATACTTTTGATTTATATAAAAATTTGTTTATAGAAAAGGAAAATATAAATTTACTTTGTAAATATATATTTTTTGAAAATGAGGAGAAGGAATTGCTTAATAGGAACATTAAACTGTTTGAAGCAATTGACTATATACCTCTGACATATCTTTCTTTAAAGATAAACGATATAGATAAAAAATATCGGCATATAGTAATTGATGAATGTCAGGATATGAGCTACATAGAGATAGCAATTATCGAGAAATTAACAAATTCATTTACTCTTGTAGGAGATTTCAATCAGAGAATTGATACTGGAAAAGACATGATTAGTATTGATGAGATAAATGATATGTTTAGAAAATACACATATTTTGAAGTATACAGCTTAAATAAGAGCTTTAGAAATTCTAACTCTATCACTTATTTTTCAAATGAAATACTTAAACCATACTTCATTAATAATAAATATATTCCCCAATCTTTTAATAGGGAAACTTGTAAGCCAAAAGTATATTTTAATATGAATTATGAATTAACCATAAAAGAGATAATTAAAAATATCAAAGATAGAAGTAATGTCAAGAAAAATATAGGAGTAATATTTAAAGAGACAGATTCTGTAAAAAAATATTATGAAACTATAAAGGAAGAAGTTAAAGATATTAATATTAATTTAATTGAAAATGAATATTGTGAATATAAAAAAGGTGTGAATCTACTATCTGCAAGGTTGAGTAAAGGATTAGAATTTGATTATGTTATTATTGCAGAAGGTGATAAGTATTTAGATAATGAGAGTGATAGAAGGCTTTTGTATGTTTCTGCAACCAGAGCTTTACATGAGTTAGATATATATATTGAAAATAGAAATTGTTTTATTACTTCAATAGATGATAACTTATGGGATGGTAAGAAGAAGTTTTCTACTGATAAACTATTTAGTGATATTAAAGATGCCATAATTAATAATCTTGAAAAAGTGTATGGTAATTTAAAGGATGAATACAAAGATTATATTTATTCAATACAAGATAATACAAAACTTTTACAGATACCAATTAAGTTAACAGGTTTAGAAGACATTGATGAATTTTTTTATAATGAGGGAGTCATATTATCGGAGAATCCTAATAGTAGAAATGAAAATAATGATATATTATTAAAAAATAGTAATACTAATAGAAATAGAAATAATTTTAATACTCCTTTAATCAGCGAAAGTATATTAAATGATATAGAAAGTGGAAGTCCTGATGGTGAAATTATAATTGGAGCTAATTGTAAGGAATTGATAGGTGAAATCAATACTAAAGTTAAAAAATTATATGGAAAGCAAATAGATGTTGCAGATTACATTATAAATAATTTAGATAAAGTTGCAAAATTTAAAACTTGTAAAGATATGGCTGATGCTATAGGGGTAAGCAGTTCAACTATTTCTTTAGTTTTATTACGATTAAATCAAGATAATTTTATTAAATTTGTTTCTAAAGTAAGATATTGTATAGCAAAAGATTCTAGTGAGTTAGCTAGTTATAAGTAAAGCTTTACCTAATATGTTGTAAAAACCACACATTTTAATGTGTGGTTTAATTTTATATATTAAATAATAAATGGTACACAATAGTAATTACTCTAATTGATAGTAAGATATATTAAATTTTGTAATAATCTTTAGGATTAATTAGAATATATAATAATTCTTAAGCTAGTAGTACAACTACAACAAAATTTGATTTGTATAAGGATATTTTAGAGTGGATAAAAGATAGAAATTTAAGTGAAAAAATAGAATTAGGATTTAAATAGTAATATAAAGCTATAATTTAAAATAATACCTCCTACTTTATTACGGTTGGAGGTATAAAATTTATAAGTTTAAAATAATTATTAAAAAGGTAGTTAAAGTTTAGCTAGTAGAGAAACCGTAAATAATTACAGTTGGACAAGATGTAAAATTTAATACATATATGTTATAATATTAATAAAATAATATTATTATGAAATGATATTTAGAATATTGTCAAGTTCTCTGAAAGGAATGTATAAAAATTGAAAAGAGATATTTTTGAGTATTTAGAAAAAGATTATAAAGAATTATATAGTTTATCAAAAGATATTGATAGATTAGTTTTTACTGCACCACATAGTGTTATATTAAAAGCTAGAGTTTTTATAGAATGTTTAACAAAAGAAATTGCAAAGATTGAAAAGATGGACAAGTTAAATACATATACATTAGCTGATAGAATTAAAGAATTAACATATGCAGATTTAATAGATAAAGAAACTAATAGATATTTTTATCAAATTAGAGTTATAGGAAATCAAGCAGCACATGAAGAAGTAGAAGATGAACTTGTGTTGGCTTTAAAAGTACATAAATATATTTATAAGATTGTATCATGGTTTATAGAAACTTATATAGATTTTAATTTTGAAGCTCCAGTCTATAAAAATCCATTACCAATGAATGGAAATAAAGAAGATAAGATTGAGAGTAGTTTTCTACAAAAACTAATGGGGAAAGTTGATGATTTAATTAAATCTACTAATCATACAAAAGAAGTAGTAAGTGAGGTTGCAATTTCTAGAAGGAATGATAGGGAAGATGATGATAAAGAAAATATAAATAATGAAGTTGTTGATAATAAGATAGATGCGAAAGAAATAAATAATATAGAATACTCAAATGTAAAAATAGAGGCTAAGACTGTAATTGAAAAGCTAAGCAAGAATTGTCTTATTCAGGAACTAGCAAGACTTAAGGAATCATCTAAAGAAGCAGTAGAAGGATTGAATACTTTTAGTGACTTTAAGAAGTATATGCATATAGAAAGAGATGTACAAAGAGAGCTAGAGAATATTATTAAAAAATCAGCTACAAGTGAGAAAGGCAAATTAATTCTTGTTTGCGGTAGTGTTGGTGATGGGAAATCACATATTATATCATATTTTAAAAACACTATGCCTGATATAATGAAAAGCTTTGAACTACATAATGATGCTACTGAGAGTTTAGATCCAGATAAGACTTCGATGGATACTTTAAATGAAGTTTTAGATCAGTTTAGTGATGAAAAAATTGATAATACAAAGCAGAAATTCATTTTGGCAATTAATCTTGGAACATTAAATAACTTTATAGATTCAGAGTATGGGCATAGATTTACAAAATTAAAAGAATTTGTGTATGATAAAAAAATACTTGAACCTGGAATAGAAGATAATGAATATTGTGAGAATAGTACTTTTCAGTTCGTAGACTTTACGGATTATCATTTATATACATTAAAAGATGGAAAAGTTAAATCAGATTACATAAAAGAGTTGTTAGAAAAAATAACTAATAAAAGTGAATATAATGTGTTTTATCAGTCGTATAAGGCTAACTGTATAGATTGTAAAAACTGCAATTGTTGTCCTGTAAAAGCAAACTACGAGTTTATTAGCGAGAATGAGGTTCAAGAAGAGATTATCCAGTTGTTAGTTAAAGCTATAGTTAAGAATAAAATGCTTATTTCTACAAGAGCATTATTAAACTTCATGTATGAAGCTATTATTTCAAGAACATATTTAGATGTCAATTCACCTTCATTTAAAAATAAGATTAATTCTATGAATAAATTAGATTACGTTAGGTCGCTAATACCAAATATATTATTTAATCATAAAGAGTTATCATTCATTTTTGAAGCGTTAAAGGGTATTGATCCATTAAATATAAGGAACAGCAAACTTGATGATTTTATAATTAAATTCAATAACTCTACTGAAATAAGTTGTTTCTTTAAGGAGTATTTAGATCTACCAAAGGGATTTTTAGATAATTTGTATGATATTGATTTTTCAGACACTAAATATAGTGACATAAAATATGAATTGCTAAAGACTTTCATTAGAAGTTATGAATTATGCGGAAAGGGAGATGTATTCTCTTTAAGTGATGATATTTATAATAATTATATAGAAAGTTTATATTATTGGAATAAAGGTGAGAAATCTAAGCTAAAGGGACTTTATACAACTATAAAAGATGGAATAGTTAAATGGAATGGTGTAGCAGATAAAAACTATATGAATATCTTTATAGGTAAAAAACAAGTCAAATATAAAGTTAGTGAAGAGTTAGAAATTAAAGCTGATGTTTCAGGATTACCTAATAATAGTAACTCGGAATTAGTTAAATTCTTGAAAAATATTAAGTTAAGATATAAAACAGAGAAAAGCGAAAAGTCTTATGAAGTAGAAATAGATTATCAATTATATGAATTAATATATAAAGTAGTAAATGGATATAGACCAAATAAGAATGATAAGAATCATTTTATTAATTTTATAGAGTTTATTAATAAACTTGAATCTATAGGTTCACAAGATGAAAAGTTAGTATTTACTGAAAAGAATAGAGAAGATAACAAAAAATATAAACTTGAGTATAATGATGAATTTGATGAGTATAGATTTGTGGAGATGTAGGTAGATGAATGATATAAATGAATTTAAAATTGATATAAATGGAATAAAAGAAGCATTTTCTTTTAAACCTGATGGTGGATTAACCCACACTCATTGTGGAAAATTTAGAATGCTTCCATATGTAGCTAATGATAAAAATTTAGAAATAGATTATCAAGGGGTAGCTGGAGCCTTTTCAAGATCAATATGTGGTAAAAATTTAAGTGAAGATTTTAATGAAGATACATTCATAAAAAGTGTATCAGAAAAGATTGGAGAATTTGAAGGTAAAAACGCAGAGGAGACTTTTAAGGATATTATAAAAACTATGTTTTTAGATAATGGTAACCTAGTTAATTTTGATATAAAAACTTTAAATTATATACAAGCTTCAACAAAAGAGAAAAAGATTGCTGGATTTTTATCTTCAGTTTTAAGTAATGATGCTCTAAAAAGTATCGCAGATGAACATTATGATAATGAAGTTAAAAATATAATGTATAAGTTGGTTTTAGATTCTTTACCAAAGCTTAAAGACATTAATGTAAAAGATGAAGAGTTTAACTGCTATTTACCTTTTGTTAGAGATATGTTTTTAGAAGATTTTAGATTTTTAATTAGTAATGAAGAGTTATATAAGGAATCATTAAAAAGAGTATTAGAATTCTATTATATGTTTTATGTTTCACAATTAGTTTTAAAGGTGTCTAAATTTGAAAAAGCTGATTTAACAAAACCAGATAGTTTATACTATTCTTTATCTTGGGAAAGTTTATCGAAGAATAGAACAGCTTATAAATTTGGATGGAATTTATTAAAAACTAATGTATTATCATTATTTTCACATGCTGTAACTTTAGAACTTTTAAATCATAATAACATAGATAAACAATTAAACTATATAGATTTATATGATTTATTTAGCAAGAGTGACGAAACTATGTCAATGGTAGAAATTCAAGCTTTGATAGATTTATATAAGAATCAATTAACTGATATTACATGGAGCGCAATGAATATAAAAGAAATTAATTCAGGAAATTTAGCTTTTGATAAAGTGTTAGAACTGTTTGAAACTGTTGATTATCAGTTTAATAACTCAAGTAGATCAAGAGCGTATGAAGCTTATAGAAATTGGTATATCAAATTTGTATGTGAGAAATTTGCTAAAAAGAGAGGCCCATTAGGGTACAGTTTAAATTTAACAGAGGATGATATTATTTTATTAACTAAAATTTGTATCAAAGACAAAAGAAAGCTTAAGCTAAACTTCTTATTTGAAGAATTTGAAAAAAGAGGAGTATGCTTTGATAGGGATTCAAAATTAAAGGTTATACAATTATATGAAAAATTAAACCTTTTAGAAAAGAAATCAGATAGTGGGGATGCACAATATGTTAGATCAGTTTTATAGTTATTTATCAGATAAAATTATCGACTTTTTTAAGGATAATCCATTAGAAGTAGGTGCTAAATACAATATACAATTTGAAACGGATGATCAAGTGAAATCACTTGTGAAAGCTTTAGAAGAGAATAATATAGCTGAACCTTTTGAATATACAGATAAAGGTGAAGTAAAATATAATTCATATATGCTGAATTTTGGAAAAGTAAAACTTATAGTTGCTTCAACTATGGGGAATGTAAAGCCTGACTTTTTAACAAGACTAAGAAATATGGTAGGAATGGAATCAGGATATGAAGATAAGGCTATTCTATTTATTCATAATACAACTCTAGATAGTATTATAGGTGGAACAGAGTCATTTAACAAAGAAGGTATGCCATTCCATATTGATTCAATACAAAAGGATATTAAAAAGAAGTTATCTGTATCTGAATTTAAAGAAGTAGATAAGAAGATAATCGAATTAGATTTAGAGAGAAAAAAGACAGAATTATTCCAAGATAACAGTTCAGTTTTTGAATATAAGGAAATTCTTGAAACAATAAATAGTACTTGTATTAAAAGAGAACATTATAAGAATTTTGGATTGTTTTATGATAGCGATATAGAGGATTTCACTGGAGCTGAACTAAAAAAAAGATTAAAAACTAATGCTTTATATTTCGCAAGAGTTGACGAGATACATAATTATGGTAATCCTGATACTCAGCTTGAAAGATATTTTGATGAAAATTTGATAAAGGAATTAAAGAAAGCTGATTGGAAGAATATTGATTATAAAAATGTTAAAAAATCAATTGATATAATAGTTGAAACAGAACCTCCAAAGTATTTAGGAAGTACAGCTAAGTGGGATAAAGAAGAAGGAACGTCAAAGGCTAAACAAAGAATAAGAAATATATTAGTATTTAATGAAGATAACGTAGATAAAGTAGATTTAGAATTTGCATTTAATGACTATGTAAGAAAAGATGGACTCTCAACAGTTGGCGAAGTAGATGCTGTAACAAGTGGTAAGAAGATTAAAGCAACAATTTATAATGTAGAAGGAAAATCTAATTTTTATAAAATAACTTATAAAAATGATAAGGGAGTTAAGTTCGATTTCAAAATTGTAATGCTGCATTGTAATGATAAAGTCTTTGATTCTGTATTAACGAAGTTCTCAGTAGTTATTAAAGGGAAAAAAGTAAGATATATTTCTATTAATACAAATGACTCAGAGGTAGTATTTAACGGATATTGTGATAATAAATGCGAATATAAGCTTTCTCAGAATAAAGAAAAAGTAGAATTAATAGAAGACGAAAAACTGATTATAAAGATAGGGGAAGATTATAAATACGAAGATGATAGTGATATAGCTTTTTTTGATTTAAAAATAAAAGATAAATTTGTACCAATTGGAATAGTAGGTACAAATGAAAAGATAGCACCTATTGAAGGCCTTAAAGTTTGGAATTTAAAAAGAGAGAAAGAATCAAACTTTAAATTAGTTGGAGAAAATAAGTTATATTTCGGTACCAGAGAATATTTTGCTAGAGATGAGTTTAGAAAGAATTTAGAGCTTGAAAAAGAACTTATTAATTTAGATGGAATATGTTTCACTGATACAATCAGAGGATTAGAGGTAAAATCATTAGAATTAGATAGATGTGTTAATATGTCTTATAATAATATCCTTGATTATTACAAAAAGTCAGGCAATTTACCAAGCTTAACTTACATGAGTGATGAGTTGAAAATTTTATATACTGACTTTATTAATGATTATGTAAGGGCCTTAAATAAGATTGAGGAAGGATCTTATTTAAATAGAGAACAAAAGAACTTATTTAAAATAGGAACAATATATAGAGAGATAGAAGATAGAGAAATAATGTTAACTCCATTACATCCATTAAATATAGCATATCAGCTACATTTAAATAATGAGGTTGGAACTGATTCAATATCTGAAGAGGTTATAAAGAAATTAACTTCAACATATCTTCTTCCGTATATTCAGAATAGTGACGATAAGCTATATGTACCTATGGAGCAGCATCATTCTCCAGAATGGAAATACTATGTTGATGAATCTCTACCAAGATATAAGGGGTCAAGAGACTTTGTATCAAAACTTGTGCAAGAAAAGATTGAGGAATTTATAGGCCACTTTAAATATATGTTTAATATGACATCTAATGCACCTATAAAGCTTAATCTAATAAATACAGGAGATAGTAAAGAGATACTTCAAGGTGTTCTAAAGTACTATGTAAAGTTGTTAAAAGGAAATAAAAAAGTTGAACCATTACCAATGGAGATATTTATTTATGCTGATAAAAATATAACTTCAGCTTTTGAAGAAGCTGCATTTAATGATGATATCGAAGATTTAAAAAATACTTACGGTTTAGATTTAAAAGTAGATAGTTTGTCAGAAGAAGATGTTTTAAAAATATATAGAGAAAAGGTTCATTTCTATACTAAGAAGATTGAAGATGGCATTGAGTATGCACATATAACATTCTTAGAGATGAGCAATGATATAAAAGCTATAACTTCTAAGTCAGATGATATTCCATCAGGAGTGATTTTGAACGGACTTATTTCGGGCGTTCCATCAACATTCTTAGGCGATTCATATAGAACTGGATTTGGAACAAAGTATGCAAATAATGATTCTACTATAATGAATATAGCAACAAGATTAAATGCACTAAATTCTGCTGCATCTGGTGAACCTTTCGGATGGAATCAGTGTAAAGCTATTGCAGTATCTAATAATGCAAAATCAGGATTAGAATCAGTTTATGATGCAAGTCATTGGGTAACATTTATAAATCCAAAGGTCGATTTAAACTTCTTTAAAAACGATCCTGACGCAAAAGATTTACTTATAATTCACTATAGCGATCAATATACAACTGCTGGAGGATATGATGCGATTACAGTTACAAGAAAGTCAGGACCATATCAAAGAGTAATAGAAGAATTTTTAGAAAAGAAAGATATAGAAAATGCATCAGATTATTCTCCTAAAGTAATTAATATGTTTAATGCTATTAATGGAGATTGGTTATTAAGATTGTTATCAAGCAAATCACATTTCCCTAAGGAAAAAATAAGTATACTTTCTGCAATTAAGTTAGGCTTAGCTGAATTTAAAAAGGAAGGTATTATTTGGGTTCCAATTTCATTAGAAGAGATTTTAAGAGTTTCAGGTGGAGCTGGACTTAAACAAGCTGAGGGATTCTTATCAGCTAAAAATCTTGGATTTGATAAGAGCGGAGTAACTAGTGATGATATATTATTTGTAGGAATTGAAGTTGTTGATGGAAAGGTAAATCTTCATTATTATCCTGTAGAAGTTAAAATAGGTGAAAATACAAATCAATACATTCAAAAAGGTATAGAACAAGCAAAGCAAACAAAGAAAATATTTGATACAATCTTCTCGAAAGATGAAGAAGGAAATATTACAACTATACAAAGAGTATATAGAAACTTCTTAATGCAATTAGTAATTACAAGTGCAGAAAAGTTAAAGCTATATAATGTTTGTGAAGAAGAAAATTGGGAGTTAATAACTGATTCTGATATAAGAAGAAGACTTTTAAATGAAGATTATGAAGTTACATCTGTTGATAAAACATTAATGGGAGAAGCTGCGGTAATATCATTTAAAAGAGGATTAACTTTCAATGATAAGAGAATTGAAGATGGAGTTATGGTAATCGAAATGTCAGAAGATGATGGAGTGAACTTTATTACCAAATCAATATCTGAGATAAGAGAATCATTAGGAGAAAAGCCTATTGGAGCAAGTTCAATTAATATTGATGGATTAGATAATACTGACCCTGTAGTAATTGATGATGGTATAGAAGAAGTAGAACCATCAAGTGATAATACGGTTCCAGATGAATTTATACCAGATGATATAGAACCATCAAGTGATAATACAGGATCAGATGATATACAACCATCAGGTGTAGTTGTTAAAGAAAGTAATAGAAATATGGAAGTATTATTCGGTCATAATGTTAATAATAATAAAGAAATTATTTGGGAGCCAAATAATACAGATAAGGTATTCCATACTAATACAGGTATTATAGGAACAATGGGAACTGGTAAAACTCAATTTACTAAATCATTAGTTACTCAGTTATATAGAGAATCATCTAATAATGTTGATGGTAAAAAAGTTGGAATTTTAATCTTCGATTATAAAGGGGACTATAATAAAACAAAAATGGATTTTGTAGAAGCAACTGATGCTAAGATATTTAAGTTATTTAGATTGCCATTCAATCCATTTAGTTTAAGTGTGTCTGCTGATCCTTTACCTATGTTACCATATCATATAGCTAATACATTTACCGATACTATTATTAAAGCTTTTGGACTAGGAAGAAAACAAGAATCACTATTATGTGATTTAATAGAAGAAGCATATAGCAGAAGAGGAATAGATAGCTATGATGAGGAAACTTGGAATAAGCCAGCGCCAACATTAAAAGATGTCTATGATGTATATGAAGCAAGAGAAGATATCAAAAAAGATGATAGTCTTTACGCTGCATTTAGAAAGCTTATAAAGATGCAGGTGTTTGAGCCAGATCCATTTAAAACAAAGAGCTTATTTGATCTTATTGATGGAGTAACAGTAATAGATTTATCTGGATATGACCCAGGAACACAAAATCTTGTTGTTGCTATTACATTAGATTTATTCTATTCACAAATGCAAGCACATGGACACAGTAAGATTGATGGAAGCATGAGACAGCTAAACAAGATAATTTTAGTTGATGAAGCTGATAACTTCTTAAGTAAAGACTTTGAATCATTAAAGAAAATATTAAAAGAAGGAAGAGAGTTTGGAGTAGGAACTATTCTTTCAACTCAGCTTCTAAGCCATTTCTCAACAGGTGAAAATGATTATGCAAACTATATATTAACTTGGGTAATCCATAATGTTGCAGATTTAAATCAAAAGGATGTTAAATATATATTCAATACTCAAAATAAACAAGAGGAAGAAGTGCTATACAATAAGATTAAAAGTTTAACTAAACATCATAGCTTAGTTAAGATGGGGGATAGTAGTATTCCTATTCATATGAAAGATAAGGCTTTTTGGGAACTAGAAAAATGATAAAGTTAAGGAGCGATAGCTAAATATGGGGAAAATCAAAGCTCAAGATGATAATACTCTAAGAGATTTGTTACAGAATAAAAATTTTATATTTAGAATTCCGATTAATCAAAGAAAGTATTCATGGCAGGAAGAACAATTGGAAGCTTTTTGGGAGGATTTTGTTAAATTAGTTGGAAAAAATTCATCTCATTATTTAGGGGTAGTATCATTAATAACAAAAGAAATTGATGATATGAATTTTAAGTGTTTTGAAATAATTGATGGACAGCAAAGAATAACTACAGTGATCTTATTAGTTTCAGCGTTAAGAGATGTATATTTAGCACTAAAAGATATTAATAAGGCTAAAGGAATACATGCTAATTATTTATCTGCAATATCAACAAGAAAATGTCTAAATAAACTTGAAGTATCAAGGTTAGATAAGTTTACTTTTTCTAAAATTGTAAATATTAATGAGGGTGAAGGCACAGAAGTAGATATCTTAGAATGTGCAGAACTTGAATTGAAAAAAGATAAATGTAGATATATAAATAATGATAATGATGAATTTATAAATAATACAATGATAGAAGCATATAAATTCTTTTATAACAAATTAATAGATTATATAAACATTGTTAGTGATATTAAAGAACAAAAAAATAGACTATTAGATATAGAAGAATCACTTGGTAAAATAGATATAATAATCATTAAAAGTGATGATATTGAAAGTATGTTTTTATTTTTTGACTCATTAAATAATAGAGGTTTACAACTTAGTAGGATGGATATTATTAGAAATTCATTATTAAAAATTATTCAAGAAAAGTTTCCAAATTCGCTTGATGAATTTGGTGAATTATGGGATAGATTAGTGATAAGATTAGATTCTTTTGATGAACTTAAATTTCTAAAATATTATTTTATGTGTACAAAAGAAAATAAAATTATAAGTGAAAAAGAGTTGCCTAAGAGATATGAACAATATTTTAATGAGTTTGAGTCTAAAGGAGAGTTAAAAAAAGAAATACAAAAGATAATTGATTATTCTAAAATATACACTCAGTTATTTGATAAAAGTAAGTTGTCAACTAACGATACATTATTACAAAGAGTAGTAAAACAGATTAATCAACTAGGTCAACAAGCATGTTATTCATTTTTCATGGAGTATATTTATAATGTTGATGATAATAATAGACAAGTAAATATAGCAAAAAATCTAGAAAACATGATGTATAGAAGAATAATATGTGGTAAATCTACCAAACCTTTAGACGGGATATTTAGAGAATTTATAAATTTACGACTACCAACTAATAACTTATATGAATTTAATGATATAGATATCCTAAATAGAATTAAAGAAAATTCACCAAATGATGAAGAGTTTAAAAGTGTATTAATAGATAGAGTTTGGGAAAGAAATGAGATTACAAATTATACACTAAGAAAATATGAGTTCGAATTACTTCCTAATCACAATAGTATGGATTATATTCTAAAAGATCGACAAGATGTTCATATAGAGCATATTATGCCAGAAAATTTTAACTCAGCATGGCAAAATCAATTAGGAATAAGTGATAAAAAAGGAACATACGATGTGTTTGTGAAGAAATTAGGTAATTTAGTTCTTTTAGATGCAGATATCAACACAGCAGTTAAAGATAGTTTGTTTAATGTAAAAAAGGAACTATATAAAGATTCTACATTATTACAAACAAAAGAATTATTAGATAATTATACGACATGGAATATTGAAGATATACGATCTAGAACAGATAAGCTAGCTAATAAATTCTTAGAGATTTGGAATTTAGATTAAATAAAAGGTTTATATTTGGTTAAAGTTTAATCAAATATAAACCTTTTTACATTGCTATAAATTATTAAATTTACTTAGAGTAATTCTTAAAAAGCTAGAACTATTGTTTTGTTTACCAATGTTATCTATAACATATGATGGTTCACTTATTCCACAAGCAGAACCAGCAGAAATTGCAATTTCATTTGCTAAATCTTTAATTAGCATTTCGTTAACTATACCAGGAATAAGCATACCTATCATTCCAGGTATTTTGTCAACTGGATCACCTAAGAATTCTGTTCCAGGATATTTAGCTAATATCATTTTTTTAGCCTCAACTTCAAGTTCAGCAATTTTCTTAATATATTCATGCATATCTCTTTTAGCAATCTCACATGCTTTACCGAAGCCAACAATATTATGAACTCCATGAGTTCCAGCTCTATATCCAAATTCTTGTTGACCGCCATGGATTAATGATGTCATTTTATATTTAGTTAATCCATTTTGTCTTATATATGCAGCACCGACACCTTTTGGTGCATACATCTTATGAGCAGAGAATGAAAGGAAATCTACAGGTAATGTATTAACATCTATATCTATCTTACCTAATACTTGTGTAGCATCAGAGTGGAATAGTACATTGTTTTCTTTTGCTATTTTTCCAAGTGTATTAATATCATTTAATGATCCAATTTCGTTATTTCCATATATAAATGAAGCTAAAATAGTATTTTCTTTAATTGAATTTTTAAATTCATCAGCATTTACTTGTCCGTATTCATTTACAGATAAGAAATCAACTTCAAAACCTCTATCTATTTTCTTTTCAGCTTTCTTTTTCACAAATCTACTAGCTACTGATTTATTAGGAAGATTATTAAATACTTCACCATTTAAAAACTTACAAGTTTGTAAAACTGATTTATGTTCAACAGTAGAAGTGATTATATGATTACCTTTTTCTTCATAGTATTTCATATAATCTGCAACGCCTTTAATTATAAAATTATTGCTTTCTGAAGCACCACTAGTAAATATTATTTCTTCAGGCTTTGCATTAATAAGTTCAGCTACTTGATTACGAGCTTTTTCAACTGCTTTTTCAGCATTTACAGCTAAAGTATAGTGTCTACTTGATGGATTACCAAACTCCTCCTTAAGGTAGGGAAGCATAGCTTCCAATACCTCAGGATCAATAGGAGTAGTTGCACTATTATCTAAATATATCATATAGATACATCTCCTTTTTGAGTTAAAGTCTTTAAGAATTTTTCTAAATTACCACCTGAATATTTATAAAGGTTACTAAGTATTTCTGCACCTTTATCTATATGTTTTTTTGTATAAAGAGGGTAGTATTCATCATCAGTTAAATGTCTATTTAAATTAACTTCCATTAATGATTTATACATATTGTCAAATTCACCTGTTACTGTTGATCTTTGAAGCTCTAAACCGTTAGTATCAGTTTCTTCATATAAATCTATAGAGTTATCATCTTTTAATGATAATGCAATTGCAATCTTTGATAATGCAAATGGTTTTAGGTTGCTGCTTGAACCTACTTCTTCGAATATTTCTTTTGTCTTTTTTGATGTTTTAAGTCTAAATCCCATAATTATACCTCAAAGTAACCTTTCTTAACTTCTGTTTTTCTAGCACTTTCATTATAAAGTAATAAATACTCATCACAAATGTAAGGCTTAATTACACTGTATAAATTAGAATCAATTTCTTCATTAGTAGATAGAATAATGACTTGTTTACTAATCTTAGGTAAATAATCTTCAGTTAATGATTTTCTATGACTTTCATCTATTCTAGCGTAAGGAGTATCAATTATAAATGGAACTTCAACTCCAGAACTCTTAATTAATGCCCAGATTAAGCAAAGAATATATATCTGTTTTTCACCTTTAGAGAAATCATTAACGTTAACTTTAGTTCTTAATTCTATTAATTCAAAAGTAGGATTATCATTAAAATGATTAATTAATTCGTCTATAGAGTCCACCTTGAATTTATTTAGTAAATCTTCTATAAATTTAAGACCATATTTTTTAGATATATCGTTTATTCCAAGATTACTTATTATATTTAATATTTCAAATGAAGTATAATCTCTGCCTACATATAGTGTTGAATCAAACGAATCATCAATAACTATACTTGAAACATATTCATTTTTTCTAATTATAGTTTTGAATATATCTATAAAGTTATTTTCTATTAATTTTAGTTTGTCTTTTGTTAATGTAGCTAATAGAGTATCAAGATACTCTGTAACATTTGATGATAATTCTAATACATTATTGTTTTGTAACGAAGCTGTATATTGATTTTTAGCTCTTGTATAGTGATATTCAGCATTTTTCAGTTCTTCGTGCCAAGAATCTAAAGTATGTTTTAAAGAAACAATTTTATTCTGAGTTTGAATTATTTCTTCATTAATAATTGACATATCTTTTAAGTAGTTTTCAACTAATTCACCAGATATAGTTGAGTTTAATCTATCTCTATTAATTTTAATTTCACTAGCAATAGATTTTAATTTATCAAATTTTATAACTACAGATTGTTTATGCTGATTTTCTTTAGAAAGAATAGAAGTTATTATCGATAGTACATTAACCTTCTGATCATCAGATAAAAGAAGTACTTGATCAATATTTTCTAAAGTATTAACATCAAACATGTTATTTAATATTGTAACTGCAACTTCATCAAAATTTGCTTTACTAGAATTTAAGCTAGGAAGAGTATTAAATGATTTTTTTATTACTTCACCAGATAGCTTATTCTTAACTGCATTATATGAGGAAAGATTTTCTTCCTGTTCAATTTGTTTTTTAGTTGTTGATAATAAATCACTTAAAATAAGGAATGGTAATATGTCATTACAGAAGTCCTTTATTTCTTGATTTATAATAGCACGCTCACTTTCAAGTTTATTTATTCTTGCAGTAATTTCAGAACGTTCATTTTCTAAGATACCACCAGAACTTTTGAATTCATCATCAAGATTATTTTTTTTAACCAATAAATCATCTAATTCAGATTCTTTAATTTCTAATTCAGTATTAATATCTTTAATTTTATTTTTAGCATTTTTAACTCTTTCAAGTGTTTCATCATAAGTTGCTTGAATATCTGTTAAACTATCAGTACTTTTGGATATATTTCTTTGGAAAGAAAGCAGATGTTTCTTTAGTATATTAAAAGTATCATAATTAAATAATTGTAAAATAGCATCTTTTAAACTGTTTGAAGAATTCTTTCCTATAAAGAATTCAGTGAGTTCTTCACCATCAAAGAAGAAGAAGTCAAAAAGGCTTGGAGGCAATACCGATTGAAGGTATCTATTAAAGTAATTAACTTCATCTTCATTTAGAATCGAACCATTTTTCAACACTTCGAAAGTTTCAACTATTCTTTGATTTACATATTCCCAAGATCTATTTAAGGTATATTCATTTACTTGAGTTCCTTCTTTAAATGACAGAGAAATGGAAATATCACATTTAACAATATCATTTTTAAAGGCATTATTGTTTATATTATTTTTTATCTTAGTCAAATAGTTTGAATTTATTCCTAAGTAGCCGTAACTCATAGGACCATAAATACAAAGTTTTATTGCTTCAAATAGAGTAGACTTACCTGAACCATTTTCTCCACCAATTAAAACTATATTTTTATTGTCTCTTGGAGAAAAAGAAAATTCAGTTTCATCTTCATAAGATCTAAAGTTTTTAAGTTTAATACTGTTAATTATCATTTTCTATCTCCTCAACTATGCTTTTGTGTAAGTATCTTTGATTTAATACTTTAGATATTGATTTATCTAATACAGTTTTATTAGTAAAATTCTTAGCCTTATTTGTTTCAATAAGTAACTTGTTAATTAAATGATTAGATAAATTAAATTCTTTATTAAGCTCTTCTATAGTATCTAAAGCCACTTGATCAAAAATAGGTTTTTTAAAATCATGCCAAGGAAGTTTTTCACCAATTACTTCATAATAAATATCCACAAGGCTTCTTCTAGTTAAATCTTCCTCATCATCCCAAATCTTATCAATTTGTTCTAACTCTTCAATAGTTATAAGAGGGAAGTCAATATATTCATTCATTATTACTTGAGTTTCTAATAATTTTTTAAGAATCTCTTTTCTACCGAAGAAATTAAATGGACCATATCCAACAACATTAACATATGGTTTAGAATCTTTATCAAATATTTTTGATTCATCTAATTTATATTCTGATAAGATTGGAAGAAGTTCTAAATATATCTTTTCTTTATCAGTAGATTCTCTACTACCTGATTTTAAATCTTCAGCGGTATTTCTTAAGTCTATATATTGCTTATTATTTTCTTCGTCTTTAAATATGTATTCTTTATTTAATGTTAAATCATCTATCATTGGAAGGTCTTCTAGATATAATCTCTTATAATAATGATTTCCATCACGTCTATATTGTTGTCTATATTCATGCTTATCTCTAATACTTAATAACCAAGATCTAAAGTCAAGAAGAGGCATTAACCATTCTTCACCGTTTTTGATAAAACCAGTAAGTGATTTATCTTCTTTAACTACAGTACAAATCCAGCATCCAAATCTAGAGTTACCACAAGATGGAGAATCAACTTCACCTTTAGCATTCTTAGTTATAGTAAATGGACATTCACCTGCATCAGATCCTGCATATAAAGCAAATAATTCGTTATTATCTCCACCCCAAGGAGTTACTCCATTATTACTTAATAAAGTTCTCCATACATCATCAGTAGTATAATCAACAATTGGATTATATACATAAGTATTTTGAAGTGAACCATGAGGAGTTAATAAATAGCCATCAATAGCTCTATTTTCAATTCTTATCTTTCTTGCTATACTTTCAGCTTTTCTAACACCTAGTAAAACAATTACTTCACCATTTTCTTTAACCTTTTCTTCTATAAAAGTATTAGAAGGTTTTATTTTTAGACGCTCAGTACACCATCTAAATCTAATTGATGTTGGAGTAGGTAACCCCTTACCGATTATATTAGTCCAAAAAGTATTATTGAAATCTGGATGAACCATTTCAGCATATAAAGGTAAATTTTTTGCTTTAGCACCTTCATTAATTAAATTAGATGCTTCTTTTAAATAACCAAGGACAATAGGATTTTCAATTAAAGTATCTGAAGAAACAACATAAATAGGCTTATGTCTTTCTTCTGGAGATAACGATTCAAGCATTGTAAAAGCAAGCTGAACAACAACAGTACTATCCTTACCACCACTATAACCTATAATCCAAGGTCTAGAATCATTTTTGTATACTAATTTCATTTCTTCAATTACTTCGTTAATCTTTTTGTTTATATCATTAGCCATCATAGTAATATACATCCTTTATTTGTTAAATTATTATTCAAAGCTTATCTTTTGAATTCTTTTTCAAGCTTTTCTTCATCTTTTGTTAGAGGCAAATCTATTTTTGATTTAATTAAGTTACATGTTAATTTTATATAGCTAGCACTTTTTACAATACGACCATTAGGAGCTATTACACGATTTTCCCAATCTTTAAGATTAGATCTATTCCAATCTATAGTATTTAATTTAGCTATATAAGATTTCCAATCACTATAATTATTTGTATATAAATAGTTACCTATTATTCCAATGGCCTCAAGAACGACTCCGTTAGAATTAATATATGTATTTCTAAAATTATGAGCGCTCATTTCTTTATTGAAAACGAACATCCATTCACTAATATTATTGCATAAACAATCCCAAAATTCCAATACAAATTTTTGAGACTGGTTATCTGTAGCATTTATCTTGTTAAGCAGCTTTTTATTTGTTTCGTAAATACTACTTAATATAAATAGCTTTGCTGAGTATTTTGGTAAAGATGTATTTTCTTTATCAGTAAAGTTTTTTAAATACTCATTTTTTTCTAATAAGTTTTTTGTGATTATTGCAATTGGGTCTCTCGAATCATATAGGATACCGATAGACTTAGAAACATTAACAGCATGTTTATTTAAATCAGCAAAAATTTGTTGGCTTCTACGTAATCCTTCATCAATAAAAAGAACAACGGAAATAGTTTCTTCACCAAGTTCTGGACAAGCTTTTAAAGCTTCCTCAATAGCAGCTCGTCTATGTTGACCATCATTAATAAGAAGCTTACTATCCATAGAAACTTTAAGTATTCCAATGTCTTTATTATTTTTACTATCAAAAGCTGAGAAGTCAAATTCACCATCAATTGAAGCAGTAAGAGAAGAAAAGACATAGTCCTTAGGATTTTCGATTATATAATTAGCCATTTCTGGAATTCTAGTTTTATTTAAAATTCTCTGTGATCTATATTCAGCTGGAAGTTCATCATCGCTAAAAATAAATAATTTAGATAAAATCTTCAAAGGACACATTATAACAAAGTATTCTTTAGAAGATTGTGTTCCTTTTATAGCAGGAAATGAATAGAAAAAGTTGCTCTCCATAAATCCTCCTTACGTACGTAATATTTATGTAATAATTATATAACATTATGTTACGTACGTAAAGTATATGATTATCTATCATTTTTAAAATTCATGATAAACAGTTATAATATTTGTAGATGTTATATAAAGGAGAGGAATAATATGAACAATTTACCAAAAGATGATGAGGTTAATATTACATATTTAAATGAGGCATTTAATAGCATGAATACGAGTTATAAGATATTTTGTTTTAAAGCTATATACGATGAAATAATATTAGATAATTATTGTATAGATTTTAAAACTTTAGCTTGTAGAATGATTGAGAGTGTATGGTATCCATTATTAAAATATAAATTAAATTTAGGAAAACAAGATCAATTACAAAAAATAGTTAATGAAATTAATACAAAAGGTACTATTAAGACAAATATAGAATCTATAAAGTTATTAAAGATTTTAAAGCAAGAAGTTGATGATAAACTTGTAGATGAGTTACTTAAATATGTTATTTATAGATTAATACGACCAACATTTTCAAAAGAAATTAAAAATATTAAAACCGATTATGCTCAACAGAATGCTATAATGAATTTATGTGAAAATAATTTTGAATGTATTTATAGAGTTGATAGTAAGAATAGAATGATATATGTAAATAGCTGTTGGTTCAAATATATTAAAAGGAATCAAAATATAATTAACGGGTGGATGAGATATAAGTTAATAGAATTTCTACAAAAACGAAATCCTAATGTGCCAGCTATAATTAATAAAATAGATGTTGAAGTAACTCGTGATTTAAAAGAAGCTACTAGATTGTGGAAAAGTATTGTGGAACATATTAAAATCTATGATATTTATACGGGGGATTTAATAACAGCCAAAGAATTTGAAATTAAAAATTTAATGAGTGTTGATCATTTTATTCCATGGAGCTTTATAGGACATGATATGTTATGGAATCTGATTCCTACTTTTAAAAATATTAATAGTAGTAAAAGTGATAATCTTCCAGAGTGGGAAATATACTTTGATAAATTTGTCAAACAGCAATATCATTTATTTTGCTTTTTAAGAGTAAATGCAAGTAAGTATAAAAAGATACTTGAGGATTACCTTGAAATATTTAATAGTTATGATATTAACAATATTACTAATAAAGAAACTAGTATTTCTTATAATGATTTTTATGTAAATATGTTACATACTCTACAACCTCTATATCAAATTGCATATAATCAGGGATTTACTATTTGGAGGTTGGATAATGGAATACATATTAAACAGATAGAAGAGAATAAAGAAGAAATTATGTTTTAGGGAAATGATATGGGGAAAATAAACAATGCACTTAGAATGCTAGCAATTCTTCGTAGTAGAAGAAAAGTTACAAGAAAAGAACTTGCAGAAGAACTTGAAGTAGGAATAAGAGAAATCACAAGATATAAAGAAGCTTTAGAATACGCTGGAGTTACTATTACTGAAGTGAAGGGGAGATATGGTGGATATATATTAGAAAACAAAGATTACCTTTTAAATCTTCAATTAAGTAATCTAGAAGAACTATCTTTAATCAAGGCTAAAGAGTATTTAAAGGACCAAGGATTACATTTTTATAATGATTTAAGTAGTGCTGTAGAAAAAATAAAAGCTGTAAAACCAAAGGTTAATGAAGATATCCATGAAGAGATTTATTCTAAAGGTATAAAAATACGTGCTAATCATGAAGAGGAAAGCAATAAGTGGTTAACTATAAATGATGGAATAATTAACTCTAAAAAAATAAGAATAACTTATACTAATTCAAATGGAGAAGCTAGTGATAGAGTAATTCATCCATATAGATTATACACATATTATGGATCAAATTACTTTGTAGGCTTTTGTGAAGATAAACAAGAGTTAAGACAATTTAAACTAGTAAGAACCAAAAGTATAGAATTATTAAATGAAAAGTTTGATAAACCGAATTTTGATTTAAAGGAATATCTTGGACAAACCATAGGCATATTTAAAGATAAATCATATAATATCAAGTTAAAGATAGATTATCCATATGCACAAGGGTTTAAAGAGTATCATTGGGTTGATAATGAAGAAGTAGAAGATCATATTGAAGAAGGATTTATTATATATAGAGCTACTGTAGAAGGCAAAACTCAAGTTATACCTTGGATAATGGGAATGGGAACATCATGTGAAGTATTAGAGCCATTAGATTTAAAAGAAGATGTTATAGCTGCATTTGAAGAAGTTTTAAATAAGTATAAGTGAGATGCTAATTTAAATTTAGATAATCGAACTTATTCATCGACGAATAGGAGAATGAGTTTTCTTAGAAAATAATTTTTAAAAGGACGATATAAGTCACTATTAAGAGTTATTATTAGTACATAAAGTAAATTACTTAATGAGGTGCAAAAAATGATAAAGATAAAACACAATTTAGATTCAACAAAATTCATGTGGTTATGGAGTAAATATGTACAAGATGGAAATGATAAAAAACATTGCACAGCTTCTTTAAAAGGTAAGTATAGCAAAAAGTTTAGTGCACATAATGAAAATTTCAATAATGAAACTACAATAATTTTTGATGAGCAGCCAGAAGATGGTTTTAAGGCTATTTATATATGTGGAGTTATTAAGGCTGGCTATAGTGCTAAAAAGAATTATCCGCATAATGTTCATTTAGCAATAGTTCCAAAGAAAGGTGCTAGATCTCTTTATGAATTTGAAGACTGGAAGATAGAAATTGAAGATGGGATGATTTCAAGAATTCCTGAAATAGAGGAACTACCAAAAAAGTATCAGGGGTTACCTGATGAGTATATAACTTGTAGAATATATAGATGGGCTATTGGGTATTTTTATAGTTAAATGTAGTAGAATCTATGTTATTGGTATAATCTTTTTAAATAAGGAATAATAATATTAAAAAATGTTGATTTGAGGAATAAAAATGAAAATAGGAATTTTTTATTTTAGTGCAACAGGAAATACTGCGGATTTAGCAAAGGTAATGAAGTCTACTTTAGAAAGTAAGCATAATATAGTTGAAATAAGAAAGTTTGAAGAGGGATGGTTTAAAAATTATAATGATTTTGACTTTTTTATATTTGGATCTCCAAAACATTATGAGTATATTCCATTATTCTTTTTGAATTGGATAAAAGATAATCTAAGTAAATGCGATAAGCCAACTGATGCTGCTATATTTATAAATGGAGCAGCAGATCTTAATAGTGGATTTAAAAAGATGATTAATATTTTAAAATCTAAAAATATTAATGTTAAAGCAACAAAAACTATAAAAATGTCAAATAATTATTTTTTACCTCCATTTGATAAATCTTATAAAGAACCATTAATATCTAGTTGTGAAACTGGGGAAGAAATAGCAAGAAAATTTGCAATAGATATTAACAATGGAAAAATGCAGTTAGAAAAAGCTAATTTTCTTCTTGAAAATATGTGTAAAGATGTTAGTTACTTTTTCGGGAAGAAAAGTAATAAGGTGGCTAAAAATTTTTCTACATCTATTAAATGTAATAAATGTGGAACTTGTGTTAGAAATTGTCCTGAAAATAATATATTTATTAAAGATGGAAAGATTGTTTTTGGAGATAAGTGTATAACATGCGCTAGGTGTATGAATATATGTCCTATGAATGCTATTCTTTATAAAGGTAAAGAGATTAAACAATATAAATTAAAAATGAAAGAAATATAAATATTTAGCGGAGGAATACTAATAACAGTACTCAACAAGGTGATAATATAGCTGTAAGTGATAAATTTATGGCACAAGTTGAATAAGCTATATTTAACAAAGTTAATGAAGAAAGAACTAAAGCAGGAGTTGCACCATTAACATATAATACAACTATGGAAAAGTACGATAGAATCAAGTCTCAAGATATAGGAGATAACAATTATTTTAGCCATACTGATTTAAATGTTAGATAATTAAATGATGTATAGATAATAAAAGTAGCCAGGAGATTGGAGAAGTCTAAATCTTGGCTACTTTTTTAGTAAAATATTATAATGGAATTATACTAACTAAAAAGTAATTTATTAAGTTTATTTTGAATATACTTTGATTGAACATAAATTAGTTGGGGGAATATAATGGAGTGGCTTAGAGTGCAGAGCATTGCAGAATTACAAGAATTATCAAAAGTTAGAGGGAAAAGGAATTTAAATAACATAAGAAGAATAATTAAGGCTGATCTTAGAAACTATGTTATTGAAACAGCAATTAAAGATAAGTCAGCACAAGAAATGATTAGTATTACAAGTAACTCATGGGATGGGTTATATAATAAGATTTGTTTGTTTAGAAATATGATTGATAGTTATAGTAATTCAAATATTGATTATTTTAAGTCTAAAGAAGATGAATTAATATTTTATATATTAGAAATGGATGGCAAAAGAAGAAGCGAAAAGCTTGGTATTACAAGAAAGTGTTTTCTAAATAAAGAAGAAGCAAGGAAGTGGAAGAATAATATTTTAAAAAGTATTCATCCAGATAAGGTAAGCCATAAGTATTCTAATGAAGCCGTTTCGGAAATTAATCAATTGTTTGAAGAGATGGTTGGTAATGGTTAAAGGTAAGGAATTAAATAAAAGTTCATCAAATTTGCCATCAAATTTTGTTATTAAAGCAGGTGATATAGATTATATAAAACCTGCTTTATTTGATGGAGGATATAAAGGAACTTTTACAGCAATAAAAAATGCTTGTGATGAAATTTTGGGAGATGAAATGGGAAATTTATTTGTAAATTCAGCTTATTTAGATAGAATTTTAAGAACTAAATCCTTTGTAGCTAAAGAGATTCTTGTGAATATACCAAGAGAGGACAAGCTTATATTTCAAGGGGTAACCTATGTAACCCTTGGAGAAATCATGAAAATAGTAACAAAGAGGTTACAGGAGTTACCAGCAGGTAAAACAAGAGCATATCTTTTATTAGCTGAGCAGTTTTTAATTAATATAAGAGATAATGATAAATTTCTAAATAAAAGGACAGAGATGCAACTACAATTGATAGAAGAGTTTAAGACTCTTAAAAAGAAAAGAATAAAAAGCTATAAAATAGAGAATGATGAATTAACAGGTAGAATATTACTAAAAGGCGCACAATTTTCACATATAAGAGCAAAATCTGTTTATCCAGCATATGCTTTAAATATTGATAACGGTTTAATAGTAAATGTAGATACACATGAAATAATCACAGCAAGAGCTATTGTTAATGAGGAGAGTCTATTAAATCTATGTGAGGAATTAGGTTGGAAAACAGAGTGGTATATAGTATATAAAAACCTTGTACTATAAAAATGAGGAATAGATTTCATGATTTCACTATAATTTGGTAGGACATTAAGCATGAAGTAAATTTCCAGTGCCAACCTTTGGTTTATCTGTTTAGGTTTTTATTCAATGAACAATATGATCACTGTATTGTAATCAATTACAAATTAGGTCCGAGAAAGTTCCATCCATAAGTATTAAATGGTAAGTAGTATGCTAAACTTATTTAAAGCTAAGAAATATTTTATCATTAATAAATAATTTTCACAAAGTGTGCTATTAAATGGCATGCTTTTTTATATGTAGAAGTTAAAGATAGTTGGGTATAAAAAGCTTGTGTTTACAGATATTAATTGTAGAATATGTATAGTTTAAGCTTGGAGTGTTGAATATGGTTTCTTTAGTTAATGAGGCTTATAAAATAGCTGATAGTAATAATGCAATCTTAAAAGGCAATATCAAAATAAGTAATAATACTAATTGTTTAATATTTGCACATTACTGTGATAGTACTTTATTTTATAAGAAGTTTTATAAAATCTCAAAAGATATTTTAAAAGTAAACAATATAGCTAATAAAAATCTAAAGGAAATTAAAAAGTTAGTTAAAAGTTATGGCTATAAAAAGGTTTGGGCTAAAGGTGTATTTTCATTTTATGGTGATTTAAGACCTTTGGCAGTAGAAGCTGGCTTTGGTAAATGGTCGGATAGTGGGATTATAGAAAATGAAAAGTATGGCACTAATTTTATGATTACTGCTGTGTTTTATAGATAAAAAAGTAAGATATTTAAAACGATACATCTTATTTATGGAAGATAAGATGTATCTTCAATTAATGGAAATTCTACTGAGAGAGGATAAAAGTTATGAAAAATTACAATAAATTAGTTAGAGACTTAATTCCAGAAGTTATAAAGGCTGATGGTAAGGAATGTGAAATAGAAATAGCTAAAGATGAAGAAAAAACAGCTCTTCTTGAAGCCAAGCTTATGGAAGAAGTAAACGAATATCTTCAAGATAAAAACTTAGAAGAGCTTGCAGATGTTATGGAAGTTTTATTTGGACTTGCGCATAACTTAGGTTACTCAGAAGAGGATTTAATTAATATGAGAAATGAAAAGCTTAAAGCTCGTGGAGGTTTTAAAAAAGGAATTGTATTAAAGGGAGTATATAAAAATAAATCTTAGGTATTAAATAAAGGTAGAGATAAAATTATGGCAAAAACATTTAATTAAAATGATATTATTATTCGAGAAATATTATCTAAAATTGAGAGTTTAGAAATTCAACTACAGGATTTTCAAAGCGTCTAGATATGTGATGATAATATTATACATGCACTAATTGCAAGTATAATATACTTTTATTTTTATTACTTTTTCATTGTACATTATTATAGAGAACTAGTATTGGAAGCTTCGATATATAATTTAAGTTTTAAAACCATAATGATAAAAATATGTTCATATGGTATAATGTAGCTATAGAATTAGAGAGGTGATATAGATGGATAAAAGTGAATACATAGAAGAGCTTAGTAAAATAGAGGGGTTAGTAAGTATTTGTCAATTCGGAAGTTATGGAACCGAGTATTGGATGGAAGATGTGAGTGATATTGATTTAGTTATAGTAACTGCTCCTGATAAAAATTTTATGTATACATTAAAAATTGAAGATGATATTTTAGAGTTAGCAAAGAAGTTTTATAAATATGATGATATTCATCTTACATTTGTATTATTTAATGAATTCTCTAATAAGTATGCAAGAATAGCAGTAGATAGTGATAATAAATTTATAATAAATGATGAAAAGTGGTTTGATTTTCAACATTATGTTTGTAAATATGCAAGAAATAATGAGAATTTAGAAAGAACTCTTAAAATTGACGAACAATTTAGTTACTTTGGGAGGATAATAGATGAGTCCGTATTATAGATATAAAAAAGAAAAATTTATGGAAAAATACCAAAATGCTTATGATAATCTTAATGATTTGAAAGAAGCAATAAATGAATACAGTAAAAATCCTAATAGAATTATAAGAAGAGCAATGTTTGCTTTTTTTCAAGATTTTTCTGAATATATAGTAGATATGTGTGAAAGTTATATTATAATAAATGATGGAAGAATTAAAAGTTCGAGTACATCATTAAATTTAATAGAGCAAGCATATGAATTAGGCTTTTTTGACAAAGACTTGAAAGAGTACTTAATATTTTCTGTAAAATTAAGAAATAGATATACTCATGATTATTATAAGAGAGAAGAAAGTGAAAAACAGATAGAGCAGTTTTGTTTTCAAGAGTTATCTAAGTTAGATATATTTTTAGAAGAAAGTAAGGATAAAGTAGTATTAAAGTATATAAAGAATTAGTTTGTTTATAGTGGACACTTGATAAATATAGGCTACAGAGAAATCTGTAGCCTATATCTTTTTATCACCATTTATTATATACTTTTTCTGCAAAGCCAAGCTTATCTTTAATATTAATTACTGTACCATCAGATAAGGTTGCTTGTCCTGAAAATAATCCAAAGACTTGATGTTGTTTACTTTCGATTATTCCTAGGTTACTATTATCTATTCTATCTATAATAGGTTTAAATGTCATTTCAAATTTACCATCGTTTGAAGTAAAGGTCCAAGGACTCATAAAGTCATCTTTACCATTAAGTTGTGGAATATTGAATGTAACTTGGTCAAATTTATGAGCTATACCATCTAGGAAAATCATATTCTCTGATCCATTAGGTCTGTCTGAAAAGCCATAGCCTATATTAAAGCCAAATTTTCTTCCATCATCTAAGTATGTTTGCATACTTCCCCAGTACCATGTATTAACTCTAGTCCAAACGCCACGTCCCCAGTCAAGAGTTCCTAAGCTATCAGATTCATCAAAATTGTATTTTTTACCATCTATAATGCAATATCCACTAGCTTTCATACAATTAATCTTACTATTGTAGTAAAAGCTCTTATTGTCTTCATTCCAGGCAGAAGCAATAACCATAGAATCTTTTGGAAAATCAGTTAAGATAAGATTTGCTTCTAAATTAACATCCTTACCATTAATATTATCAAATTTATCAAATCTACAATATAAATTACGAGTTTGTCCATCATTCTTAAAAGTCATATCAACTCTTTTAGATTTATAGTTAATATCACCATTATCCGTAGTTGATGGCATAATGTTTTTACCAAATGTAAATAATTTAATCTCACTTGTAGTTTTATAACTTGGTTTTAAAAAGTCTAAAAAGCTTACTGAAGCTAAAGACATATAGCTATTTTCTGCGAAAGTTAAGGCAATAGCGATTTTACCATTTGTGATTATATAATAATCCCATTCCTTAATTCGCCATTTAGATGCAGCAATATCATTTCTAGAATATTCTTTAATTAATTTTGTAGACCAGCCTGATTCAATAAGTTGTCCTTTTTCATCTAGTAATTTTCCACGACTTAAATTCCCTTGCATATTAATCCCCATCCTTTTGGTAATATTACTTTAATTTAAGAATAGTTAATCTAATTTATAATATTACAATTATAGATATAATTATGAACTTTTTGAGAAAATTTGTAAAGTAACAGATTCATTGATACTTTTATATAATTATAAGTAGGGAAAATATTGAAGTCTCTTTATTTACACATATATTTTAATATGGAGGGGAAATATGGCTAGTAAAGGGGAGAAGGCTAAAAGCAAGAAAACAATTGAAGCTAAGAATACAGTAGATAGTAAAAAAGAGGAGAATGTTAAAATAGTATTTGAGTATTCTAAGGAAAGATATAATTATATGATAAAGCAGAAGGAACATATAGATAGAAATTCGATATATTTGCTATTAATAATATCAATTTCTGCTTTATTTTTAATATTTAATGGAGTAGGTTTATTATACGATACTACTGAATTAGTAATAAGTGATTATTTATATATAGGGACATTTGTGGTATTAATTTTAGATATATTAATTTTAGTAGCTTCATTAAAGAATACTTTTATAAAGAAAAAAGTGTTTAGGTATTTATTTAAGAAAATATATAAAATAGACATCTACAAAGACTTAGAATTAAAAGATAAGATTGATGATGCAGTTAAGAGCAAAGAAAAAAGTTATAAGAGAAAATTAACAAGGGATGAAAAAAAGAGGGTAGCTAGAAAAACTATAAGAGAGAGCTGTTGCTATAGAGAAATGGATGATCCTGTTGAAATAATGAAGATTTCTAAAAGAAGATACTCAGAGAAAACAGATAAATTTTATGAGTATCTTATAAAATTAATTAGCCCAAGAATAAATGAGGGAAATGTGATTAATAAAATAAAGCAGATATGTTTTAATATCAGTTTAGGTTTATTTGTAATTTCTATGATATTAATATTCATAAATACAATAGTATATATTTATTTGCCTATTTAAATCTTATCTATTAGTGATAAATATTTAGTTATGTATATATAATTATTAGAATTTAGGTAAAGCTATATTTGTTAGTATTATTCTAAAGATAGAGGTGTATTATGAGTAGAAAGTTATTATATATAAGTGTTAATTCAAAACCTGAAAATTTATCGTCATCTAAAACAGTAGCGAGAGATTTTATTAACAAGTTTCTTGATAAAAATAAAGATTTTGAGGTAGAGGAAGTAGACTTATATAAGCAACATATACCAAGATTAGAGTATCAGTATTTTGAAAGTCGTAACTGTATTATTAATGAAGAGGCAGAAAAGAAGTTGCCTGAAAAGGAGCAAAAAGAGGTCCAAAGAATAAGGGAATTATGCGACCAATTTATAAGTGCTGATATGTATGTTATAGCTTCACCAATGTGGAGTGTATCATTTCCAGCTCCACTAAAGGAATATATTGATTGTATTGTTCAAGTAAATAAGACAGTATTAATTGAAAAGGATAAGAAGCCAAAAGGATTGCTAGATGATAAGAAAAGGGCATTAGTATATATACAATCATCAGGTGGAAGTATTCCTTGGATTTTAGATCCTGTAATGGATAAGGGAGAAAATTATATAGCTTCTATTATGAAGCTAATGGGAATAAAAACTGTTGTTGAGCTTAAAGTTGATGGAACAGGAACAACTGAAGAAGAGAGACAAAATGCAATTAATAAAGCTAAAGAAAAAATTGACGATATAATAGATGGATTAGATTTTAATTAAGAAATTAAAATAAAAGGATAAGTTTATTCTTTATAAAAAGCTTTTCTTAAACTATATAATAAACCACTGCCTATTTCGCTATGAATGAAGATAGACAGTGGTTTTTCTAAAGTTTATTTAAATATCTCTTTTTATATTTAATCTTAGCTATTTTAGTTATATCTTGTAATGTGATAAAGTTAGTAACACCACCTACAACACCAACGATAGGAAGACCTTGAATAAATTTTGCTGTGAGCATATAGGTTGATATTTTATTAGAAGTATCAATTAGTATTTCTTCTAAATTATAATCATAAGCGTTATTATTATCTATATTACTAGCTAAGATATCTAGCTTATCAAAATAATGCTTTCTTTCAGCACCTTTAGTTACAGCAGAAGATATTAAAGTTAAGATATAAGCTTTTTCAGTTTCTGTTGAATAATCAAATCCATAACTTAAACTAATTTCATAGATTGATTTTAAAATAACTGCAATATAAACTGGAATATCTGGTAGGCCAATACCAAGCAAGCCAAGTCCACTACCTTCAATGGCTGTTATTGATTTATTTATTATAGATTTTTTATTTGCAGCTTTATCTATTTTCTTTAAGTTCTTTTTTGATGGGTATTTATTAACTGCATAAGCATTAATATCATACTCCATATTAATTGAATCTTTATTATAAGTTTTCTCTATAATTCCTATACCTTTATCAAATACTAATTTAAACCCTTTTTGAAAAGCTATTTCTAAAGTAGATTGTAACTTTTCAGGAATTTTATCTTCTAGTTTATTTTTAATAGGAGATATTTTTTCTTTTATATAGCTGTCTTTAGGTTCTTTTAATAGGTTAGCTTCTTTCTTTTCAATTATTTTCATTTGTTTATTAATTAAGTTATTTATATCTTTTTTCATAATAACTTCTCCATATATATTAATATAAAAATTATATCACATTAAAAAGGCTAAAAGTAATTTAATAACGAGCAGGACCAGTAGAATTACGTTGTACTAATCTTTGTTCATATTCCACTCTAATAATTGAGCTATTTTTAAATTGTGGCTTTGTATATTCATTAATCTTATTTAGCAAGATTTTAAAAGCATTATGGCCAATATCTTCTATGCAGTGCTCAATAGAGGTTAGAGATACTGGAGCAAAATGAGATGGGAATATATTATCAAATCCACAAATACTATAATCATTAGGAATTTTATAACCTGAATCAATAATAGCATCTGCTATCCCGTATGCAACCATATCATTAAGACCAACAAAGGCAGTAACTTTTTTATCTTTTAGAACTTCTTTGCACAAATTATATCCAATAGCATGTTCGATAGATATGTTATCTCTTTCTATATCTGGAGTAATATTTTGTGATTTAACCATAATTGAATAATCATTACCATGCTTTTTGTAAGTAGCTTTAAGTCCTTCTAATCTATTTAACCTTGAAGTGTTTATATGGTCTAAAGTTGGGGATAGAAATGCTATATGTTTATGACCTAATTCTATAAGATGGTTTCCTATTAAAACACCAGCATTATAGTTACTCACTTCAACAGTATCAATGTGTACTGAACAATCACTGTCTCCAATTACTACAATCGGTAATTTAGAGCTTAATTGCTCGGCAAATTGAGGATTACTTGGCATCATTGCAAATATAATTCCTGCAAGGTTTAAATTATAAAAAGTCTCAATGATTCTTTTTTCAATTTTAGGGTCTCTATAAGTATTAAAGATAATAACATCTATACCATTTTGCTTAGCAACCTGTTCTACAGCTTGAACTATAGTTGAGTAATATGGATTTGTAATATTAGGACAAATTACTGCAATTACTTGATTAGTTGCTTTAATAATATTTTGTGATTTATCAGTTTTACTTATGTAATTTAATTTATTAACAGCATCCATAACTTTTTCTATTGTTTCAGGAGAAAATGTAACTCCGTTTTTTTTTGTAATTATCATAGAAGCAGTTGGAACAGAAACTCCAGCCAACTTGGAAAATTATTGGAAGACAATTTTACTTGGTTGTGGTACAAGATGGATTGATGGTGTATTCTATAATGTATTTGCTGTATTCACGCTTTCTTATGCAACTCAAAATTTAGGAGTAGCTCAAAGTTCAATGTATATAGTTAATATAATATTTGCAGTTGCAGCTATGCCTTTTATACTTTGGGCAGGTAAACTTGCTGATAAGTTAGGAAAAGGTAAATTATTCTGTATGTCAAGTATTGCTTGTGGTCTTATAGCTATTCCAGGTATGAAAATAATAGAAAATAGTGGTGGAAATCTGTTTATTATCACTGCTGTAATAATATTAGGTTGGAGTATCTTCTATTCAGGAATCTGGGGTGTTCTTGGTTCTTTATGGGCTCAACTTTTTGAAACAGAAGTTAGATATTCTGGTATTTCATTTGTATATCATGCACCTAGTTTCTTAGTTGCAGGAATAGTTCCTACTATTTGCACATACTTATTAAAAGTAGGAAATGGAAATGTAATATTTATAGGTATATTTGTGGCATTTGTAGCTGTTATAAGTACTATTTGTGGTGTTGTATTACAAAAAAGACATGATAAAGCTGAAAAGTTAGCTAAAATGAACGTAAAAATTACAAGTGAAGTTGGAGTAACTGAATAAAAGTAAATCAAGCTTAGTTTGTAATAGTTATTTAGACTGTTGGTTAATGATACATTTTTAAATATTATTAATCAACAGTTTAATTATATATAGTTAAGCATGTATAAATGAGAAATGAGGGGTTTTATGAGAGCTATTACTGATATACAATGTTTTGTTTTAGATATGGATGGGACAATATATTTAGGTAATGAAATAATAGATGGTGCTATAGAATTTATAAATACAATTAAATCAACAGGAAGAGAGTATATATTCTTAACTAATAACTCTTCTAAAAATAGGCAAGTTTATAAAGAGAAATTAAATAGATTAGGGATAGATGTAGAAGAAGAAAAAATATTTACATCAGGAGAAGCAACAACTATATATTTAAACTCTTTAAAGCCAAATAGTAAGATTTTTTTATTAGGTACAAATTATCTAGAAGAAGAATTTATAAATGCAGGATTTAATATTACAGATAAGTATGAAGATGATATAGATTTTGTAGTTTTAGGATTTGATACAACTCTAACATATAATAAATTATGGGTAGCTTGTGACCTTATTAGAGATGGTGTTACATATATCGCTACTCATCCTGATAAAAATTGTCCTTTAGAGGGTGGGAAATTTATGCCTGATACTGGATCAATAATAGAGTTAATCTATGCTTCTACAGGTAAAAGACCATATGTAATAGGAAAACCAAATCCAGAAATAATTGATTTAATCTGTATGAAGTATGATGTTAGCAAAGAAAGTATTGCTATGGTTGGAGATAGATTATATACAGATATACAGACAGGGAAAAACGCATCTATTTCTTCAGTATTAGTTTTATCTGGCGAAACGAATTTAGAAGAATATTATAATTCAAATATAAAAGCTGATTATGTTTATGAATCTGTAAAAGAGATAAATGAAGAGTTACTTAAATAGTTTAAAATAAGGTACAATGATTATTTTTCATTGTACCTTATTATATTTGCTATTATTTATCCAAATAGCTTGAATAAATAGAATAGCACTACAAATCCATACAGCTTTTGTATTTAAAACTAGTGATATTAGAGTACCTGGAATAGCTCCGATGGCAAATGAAAAAGTAAGAGCTGTAAAGTAAATTAATTTTTCTAGTGTTTTTATGCTTTTTTCATCTAATGCTTGGAATAATAATTGCCCAACGTTTCTAATATTTCCAGTACATATAGTTGTGTTAAATGGAATTCCAAGGCAATCCCTAAATAGACATAATTGATATCCCATTAAAAATGAAACTAGATTAGTTACAATTATATCTGGAAAGCTACTAGGAATTAATCCTATAAAAAATAATACAGTAGCTTCTAAAAGGAGAGCTAATATCCTCCACTCGCCTTTAAATTTTGTCTTTATAATAATAGTTTTTACTAATTCACTAAATGCAGCACCTAATATACAGGCAATAATGGGAATAAAGTAGTGTAGTGCTTCTATGTAGTTTCCTAAGGCAATATTTATTCCTAGTTTTGACATATTAGCAGTGTGCATATTAGCAAGTATTTCATTTCTTGTAATATATGTATATCCATTCATATAGCCACCTACAAAGGTTATTATCATAAGAAATATTGGTCTTTTAAAAGGTGGAATTATTTCTTTTCTTTTATTATCATTTTTCATTCAATTCATCCCTTGTTATTTTTAAGTAGTATATTTTCTTCATATAGTATGCCCTATAATTTAACCTTTGTTTTGTATAAATAAGGAGAATGTAATTGTTAAATAATTGAAATTTATAAGAACAATTATTTAATTAGCTTTATCACTACAAAAACAATAAATTTGACAAGATATGTTTTTAAAATAGTATTAGATGATTAATATAAGTTAAAGTGAATTAAAAAGAACATTTATTTAAAATAAATAGTATCTTGAAGTAGAGAAATTTTTATATTAATTCGGTCAGAGAAAGTATATATAGGAGAAGTACTTATGAAGTGTAAATATTCAAAGAAAAGGAGTGAGAAAGAAAAATTTAAACATATATCGGATAAGGACAGGAATGCCTTAGAACTATTACATCTACAATTAATTTTTATTTATATATATATGATGTCAGATGTATTTCTTTTTATTGGTACAATTGAAAGTATAAATATATGCTATGGTAAAAAAGAAGATAATAATCCAATACTATTATTAGAACAAGGACAAATTTTAGCCTTAATAGCTAATATTATAAATAATTATATAACTTCTACTAGATATAGTCAGTTAACTGAAAGATACAATGAAGAAGAGATATCTTTAGAGCCAGAGTTCTTTGTAAAGCAAGCATCAATATTAAGTATAATTCTTTACAGTTTAAATGTAATTGCAGTTTCTAAGCAATATAAAGCTAGTTTGCTAATTAATATTTTTAAATGTGATAAAAATAGTATAAACTTACTATTTTTACAGGCTACTTGTTTTTTAATGAGATTTTATGGAGATTATTTTCTTTTGAAATCTACATTAAAGAGTATTGATTTAATAAGAAGTAAGTATGATAAGAGTATTAAAAAAATATATAATCCTGATATTGATGCAGTAATTGCAGCAGAATTTTATGTTCTACAAAGAGGAGTACTGTATGATATTGGTTGTATTGCATTAGTAACACTAATAAATAATGGAACGGAGTTAGAAAAAGAATTATTATTACCTGCACAACAAACTCTTGTAATTGCTAATATAATTGGAGTTATAGCAAATATAACAGTTTTAATAGCATTTATAAAAATATATAATAGAAATGAAAATGAACCTATTTTTGGAAGATAGATTTTAAAGTTTTCAAAAATAGTTACATGTATTTAATATGATATTACCTTGGGAAAAACAAACAAAAAAATCCAGGCAAATGTTTACAAAAACTTCTAAAAGTTATAATATTTATGTATAGACGGATTATGGGAGGGGAATAAATATGGCTTATGACAAATTAATAAAAGAAACAAATATGAAGAATGGAATTGAAGGTAATATCTCTGTTTTTATGCGTGAAAGAGTAGAAGGTAAAGAGGATGGAGCTAAGGTTATAGCTAATGTTATTGCTGGTTCTTTAGATAGAAATTATAAAGGGCAAAATAACTACAAGCTTCTAGCTAAGAAAATTACAGATAAAGATAATAATTATTTTGAAGATATAGCAGCTTTTGCTTTATATATATTCACAATGGATTATACAAATAAAATGCTTAAAAATATGCCTGAAGACCATAATAGAAATGTTTTAATGAAGGCAATCAGTACGCAGATATCAAGAGGTGTTGCTGCAATAAACATGTACGTAGCTAATGATATTAAGCAAGGAGTTTATGCAACACAAACTGAAACTACAAGAAAAATAATGGGGATTTCTAATAAGTTTCATGATGCGTTTAATAACTATTTAAATTCTAAAAAATCTGAAATAATTGAAAATTTAATAGCTATATAATTAAAATAGAGGAGTTAGTAGTATATCATGTACCACTAACTCCTAATTATTATATCTTAATTTAATGTGAATACTAATTTATTATAATGAAAGCATATCAAATTTTTGAATGAAATTATGATAAGTTTATCTTGATAATAGATTAGCTATTTTAGTAAGAGTAGATTTTAAAAAGTTAAAGTTTTCATATATAGTTTTTTCGATTTCGTTTAGATTTGAATTATTGTCTATATCAGTAGAGTGATGATTATAATTATCTCTACAGTTACAATCTTCAGTGACTCTCCATATTTGACAGCCATCAAAAGGATTTGAAGTACCAATTAGTAGCTTATTATCTTTACCTACATATAATATACGTCCTCCATAGTTATTCATATTGTTTATGCCATTTTTTAATAATGGAGTAAAGTATCTACCATTAATTGACCTATACAAATCGAATCCTATCGGATATTTAGTCTCTGCTAATAATTTTACGATTTTTTGGTATATCTTAATAAGAGTTTCAGTGTCAGCTTCACCTATTTCATTAATTAAATATTCTTTGTTAGCAAGTACGGTATTAAGAATCACTTCCATATTACTTGAATCATCAAAAGTTGATACTAAAAGAGAATTGTTATACTCTTGAATTTGCCATGCATAAACATTAAAAGGATTATTGAATCCAGAAGTATATCCACTTAAGCTCTTATTTCTAATTCCTTTACTTGGTTTAGCAGGCGTTAAAGGACGTCCACCAACAACTAGTTGCCAGTTATCAGCTTTATCTATTCTAATAATATCAAACCCTACAGGGATTGCCCATGAAAAAGGAGGAGATTTAATTCCACTTACATAAATATAATTATTGAATACTCCTATGCTAAGTGAGAGTTGATTTTCAGAATCTCCAAAACCGTTATCTACAATAAGTGTCCAATCATTCATTTCAGGGACTTCTTTATTGCTTCTCCATACTTGAACTCCAGATGATTTGCTAGTTGATACGTAAAGCTTATTGTTAAAAATAGCCATGTTTGCTATTCCACCTTGAGGATTTTTATCAGGGTCAAAATCAGGATTAGTTGTATCTGTTACGTTTTCCCATGGGTAGAATTCAGGGTCTTTACTTCTATAAAGGAATGGAGTTTCACTAGAATTAATTTCATCTACCACTGCAAGATAGAGTTTATCTTTTATGGTAACCATATACCTAGATGAATTACCAACTAGTGTGTCATAAGGCATAACAAACCAATTTATTCCGTTATAGGATTTTAATACTTTAACTTGATTTCCATAAGTTGATGCATATAAACATTGTGCTAAGCCTGCTGGTTTGGCATTTATCATAAATCTGAAGCCTGTAATACCTGAACCAGGCTTTGCTTTATATACTCTTTCCCAAGGAAGTTCTCCATTCTTTTTATATCTCCATATTTCTGCAAGGTTATCCTGATTAGTAGCTTTTAAAATAGCAGGAATATTTATATCTGGTGCAATTGATTGAAGAATTGTTAAAGGAACGTTACGGCCTGTACCAACATAAACATAGTCACCTAGCTCTGCAATTGCCCAAGCATAGTTATTTTGTCTAGCATTATCTAAATTATTAAAGTCAAATCCATCAGTAGGATTTAAATTTTTAAATCTATACATATTGTTCCTCCATAAATCTTTAGTTTGTGTTTATAATATAATTTATGTAGAAATTATAAATGGGTTAATATTTCAATATTATTAGTTATTATAATAATATGTTTATTAAAACTTAAAAATAGTATATACTTATGTGGAATAGAAATTAAAAGAAAGTGAATGACAGGAATTTTATGAGTATAGAAAATATAATTTTAGGAATAGATTATAATTTGATGGTAGACTTATATTTGATATCAGTTTTAGCATTATCAATTTACGCACATAAAAAAGGAGATAGAAAGACTTCTTTAATATTAAATGGAATAGGTTTTTTATCAATATTTCTATTATAAGATTTGATTTAAAGTAGTAATAACATATGTTAAATACTACTTTTTTTATTAGAAATTTTAAGATTAGATATGACTTAAGATTTCGCATTTAAATATAAAATAACTAACTTTAAATAGTTTATTAAAGAATAAGGTGATAATATGAAAAATGAAACGTTAAACTATTATAATGAAAATGCAAAAGAATACTTTGAAATTACAAAGACGCTAAAAACAAGTGATATATATACGGCTTTTTTAAATAGTGTTAAGTCCGGTGGTAAGATACTTGACCTTGGATGCGGTTCAGGAAGAGATAGTTTATATTTTAAAAATGCTGGCTATGATGTAACTGCAGTGGATGGTTCAGTAAAACTAGCCAAGGAAGCAGAAAAATTGATAAATCAAGATGTAATAGTCAGTAAATTTGAGGATTTACAATTAAATCAAAAGTTCGATGGAATATGGGCTTGTGCATCATTACTTCATGTTAAAAGAGAAAATATTGAAGAAGTACTAAGAAAGCTTTCTAATAACTTAAAAGAAGGAGCAGTATTTTACCTATCTTTTAAATGTGGTGATAATGAATATGTTGATGAAAGAGGTAGATATTTTAATTGCTATAGAGAAGAAAGCTTTATTGAGATGATAAAGAAAATTAAAGAATATGATATTAAAAATATCTATATAACAGGAGACTCCTTAGGGGGAAGAGATAATCTTACCTGGTTAAATGTATTATTACAAAGAGTTTAGAATTCCATTCGTTAAAATTAATATAATAAAGATATATAAAGTTACTATATATAATAATGGCTCTATTTAATAAAAAAAATTCCCTTTAGTGTTTAAAAAGTATAAATTTGACAATAATTAAGTGTATAAAATTAATTATTATAGAAGGGGAATTTATGCAAGTTAAGATAGAGAAATGTGAAGGTGTAAATAAGTGTTGGTATAAAAGCTTTATTGGAGAAATATTTGAAGTTGAAAAGATAGAACCAACAGGATTAAGTAAAAACAAAATATTTGTAAAGCTTAATAAAGAAGAATGTAGAAAATGTTTTAAGGATAAAAGAAGTTACGCAGCAGTTTATAAAAATGATGTGAAGATAATTAATGAATAAGCAGTAATAACGTATAACCGTTGTTGCTGCCTTATTTTATTCTAATGTAAAAGTATTGACTTAAAGTTAACTTTAAGGAGTATGGTTTATTTATATAGGAAGTAGATTATAAAGAATAAAAGGGGAGGGAGATTATATGAATATATTATACTTTATTATTCCAGCATTACTTATGATATTGCTTAGCATCTATTTATATTATTATATTGCAAGAGCTTTACGAAGAGTAAAAGTAGATGTTAAAAAGAACCAAGTAAAATTAATAATTATTTCCTTAGTACTTATTATTATGTATTTTTCTCTCAGAGATTTAGGTATAGGTATTGTTGTACTGCTTCATATCGTGGTTTTAGCACTTGTTATGGATCTTTTAAATTATATATTTAAGATTCTAAGTAAAAGAAATACTATAGCTTTTAATAAATGGAGAACAGTATATGAAAGTGGAATTGTTCCAATTATATTAACAGCAATTATATTAGCTTATGGATATTGGAATATGAATGACATAGTAGAGAAGGATTATAAGATATATACAAATAAGAATATAAGAGATGAAGGCTATAGAGTAGCAATGATTTCTGACCTTCACTATGGAACTGTTATGAATAGAGAGAAGCTACAAGCAGTTTGTAATGATATTGAAGAAGCAGAACCTGATATTGTAGTGCTTTGTGGGGATATTGTCGATGAAAAAACAACTGTTGAGCAGATGAAAGAAGCTACTGAAATTCTTGGAGATATTAAAAGTAAATATGGTGTATTTTATATATATGGTAATCATGATGATGCTAGGTATTCATCTATTCCTAGTTATACTAAAGATGAACTAAAGAATGAGTTGTTATCGAATAATATTCATGTATTGGTAGATGAAAGATATGAAATTAATGATGATTTTGTTATTGTTGGCAGAGATGACGAAGGATTTTCAAAAGAAGAAGGAAGGAAAAGTAGTGAGGATTTAATTGCTAGTATAGATAAGAGTAAGTTTATATTACTTTTAGACCATCAGCCATCAGAGCTTAATCTAAATAGCTCATTAGGATATGATTTGCAATTATCAGGTCATACTCATAAAGGTCAGATTTGGCCTGCAGGTTTAATAAGTGAATTATTTAACTTTAATGAATTAGAATATGGATATAAAAAAATAGGAGATTATGAAATAATAGTTTCGTCAGGAATATCAGGATGGAATTATCCAATAAGGACTGGTTCTAAGTCAGAGTATTTAATTATTGATATAGAGAAGCAAAGCTAAAAAATAAATAAGAAAGTTTAAAAATATATGTATAGACTGACCTCATAAAAAAGAAAATAATAAGAGTTACATTTTTAGGAGGGAATATAATTTGTATATATTAATTAGTCTTATAGGAGGCCTTGGTTTATTTCTTTATGGAATAAGTGTTATGGGTGAAGGTCTTCAAAAATCAACTGGTCCTAAATTAGAAAAAGCTATTGGTCTTTTAACTAGTAATATAGTTATGGGTGTACTAGTAGGAACTGTAGTTACAGGGATAATTCAAAGTAGTGGGGCGACAACTGTTATGGTTGTTGGATTCGTTAATGCAGGGATAATGAGCCTTTATCAAGCAATAGGAGTAATAATGGGTGCTAATATAGGAACAACAGTTACAGCTCAGCTTGTATCTTTTGATGTTAGTATATTGTCATCCATAGCTCTTGGAATAGGGATAGTTTTACATATGATTGGCTCAAAATCTAAGCCTATGCTTAAAAATATATCTGAAATACTAATTGGATTTGCAATATTATTTATAGGTATGAGGTTTATGAAGGATGCAGTAGCTCCTCTATCAGAATATCCAGCTGTGAGAAAAGTATTAGCAGAGCTTGCACATCAACCAATTCTAGCTTTAATTGCTGGATTTTTAATGACAACCATATTACAAAGTTCTAGTGCATCTATGGGAATATTAATAGCATTGTCTTCACAAGGATTAATGCCACTACAAGCAGCATTACCTATATTATATGGTGATAACATAGGTAGTTGTACAACATCTCTTATTTCAAGCGTAGGTGCAAATAAGAATGCTAAAAGAGCTGCTACTATGCACTTGTGTTTTAATGTAATTGGAACTATTTTATTTATGCTTGTATTAAATAAACCTATAACTATGGTGGTTCAATACTTAAATCCAACTGATCCTGCAAGGCAAATAGCAAATTCACATACTTTATTTAATATAGTAAATGTGATATTGTTACTACCATTCTCTAAGTTTATAGTTAAATTAGCTATGTTAATTATACCTGATAAAGCTGGTGAAGAAGAAGTTGACAATGCTATTACAAAATACTTAGACACTAGAATGTTAGAAACACCTGCAATAGCTTATGGTAATATAATTAGAGAATCTCTTAGAATGGGTGGAAAAGCTAAATATTGTTTTAGTAGTGCTACAAATGCTTTGATTGATAAGTCTCAAAAAGGTGTAAATGAAAGCTTAGAAAAAGAAAAGCTTGTAAATGCTCAGCAAAAAGAAATTATAAATTATTTAATAAAGCTTTCAAATAAGGCATTAGATGAAAAGATGAGGTTATCTCTAGATTTATTATTCCATACAATAAATGATATTGAAAGAGTTGGAGATTTATCAGAGAATATTGCAGAATTAGCACAAGAGTCTATTAATAATAATGTTAACTTTTCAGAAGAAGCTATAGCCGAAATACAAAATATATTTAATAAAACTTTAGAGGCGTATAGTTTAGCTTTAGATGCTATGAAAGGAAATGACGTAAATATTTCTAAGCGTGTTATTATACTAGAAGAAACTGTAGATGAATTAGATAAAGATTATAGAAATGAACATATGAGAAGATTAAACAAAAATATTTGCAGTGTAGATTCAGGTATAATATATTTAGATTTATTAACAAATATTGAAAGAATTTCAGACCATGCTGCAAGCATTGCTAAGAGGGTTATAATGGTTAATGAGTAGGTTAAAGTTATAGAGTAAAGTATTTAAAAGAAAGTTTGTTATTTTAAGATTAGATGATATAATTTATTCAAAATATAATTAAGATAGCGGTAGCTAGGATGGGGGGGATTGATTTTGGATAAATTGTTGATTACAAAGATTATGGGCAAAAAAGATGCAGTAGATTTAGATGATTCAGTTTATAACTTAAGAGATGTATGTGATGAATTAAGAAATATAATTATATTAAATTTACCGATTGATGATGAGTTTAAAGTAAGAAATAGAAGACGACTTAAAGCTATATATGATATTGTAAAACCTATGACAGATAAACTAAAGGATGATAGCTATATTCAAGGATATACTAATAGTAAAAAGTACTTGCTTAAATATATAGAAGATATGACTGCATACATTGAAGGAATATTATCAGCTATGGAGCCCTTAGATTTTAAAAACTTTACTTATTATACAAATATGTTAATGGATTTAGTTTTAGTTTATTAGAAGTTTTTAATTTATAAAAGATGAGTTGAAGATATAAAATATGGACTAAGCTAAAAGTTTGATTTTGGTAGTAGTGACTAGAAAATATGTTACTGCTACCTTTTTATTTTTTATTTTAATATAAAAAATATTGACTTGGAGTTAACTCTAAGGAGTATAGTGGGATTAGGTAAAATTTATATAAAAAGAGTATTTATTTAATTGAATTAATAAGAGAGAATAAATGGAGGATAAAACTATGGAGCAAAAGAAATTAGGGTTTGGATTTATGAGACTACCAATTACAAATAAGGAAGACCAATCTAGTATCGATTATAAACAAGTAAATGAAATGGTAGATGTATTTATGGAAAGAGGATTTACTTATTTTGATACAGCATATATGTATCATAATTTTATAAGTGAATCAGTAATAAAAGAAGCTGTTGTAAAACGTTATCCAAGAAATGCTTTTACAATTGCAACAAAAATGCCTACTATGTTTTTGAAAAAGGAAGAAGATTTAGAGAGAATCTTTAATGAACAGTTAGATAAAGTTGGAGTAGAGTATTTTGATTATTATTTACTTCATAACCTTGGAGTGAGTAATTATGAGATAGCAAAGAAATTTGATGCTTTTAAATTTATTAAAAGCAAGAAAGAAGAAGGTAAAATTAAAAAAATAGGATTTTCATTTCATGATACTGCAGACCTATTAGATACAATTCTAACAGAGCATCCAGAGGTTGATTTTGTTCAGCTTCAACTTAACTATATTGACTGGGATAATGAAAGTATTCAATCAAGAAAATGTTATGAAGTAGCTACAAAGCATAATAAACCTGTAATAGTTATGGAGCCAATTAAGGGAGGAACATTAGCTAACGTTCCACCTAAAGCAGAGCAATTATTCAAAGAATATCACAATGATATGTCAGTTCCATCTTGGGCAATTAGATTTGCAGCAAGCCATAAAAATGTTATGATGGTCTTAAGTGGAATGTCTACAATGGAGCAACTATTAGATAATACAGGATATATGGAGAATTTTAAACCATTTAATGAAGAGGAATATGATATTATAAATAAGGTAGTAGATATAATAAATGATTCTATAGAAATACCTTGTACTGCATGTCAATATTGTGTAGATGGATGTCCTAAAAAAATTGATATACCAAAGTATTTTGCTTTATATAATGCAGAAAAGCAATCAGAAAGCAAAGGTTTTTCTACTCAAGGTGTATATTATGCAAATTTAACTAAAACATATGGAAAAGCTTCTGAATGTATTAATTGCAAGAAGTGTGAAAAAAGTTGTCCACAGCATTTAAATATAACAGAATACCTAAAGAATGTTGCTATGACTTTTGAAAATAAATAAATATAGCTTAAAGATAAAAGGGAGATAGTATATGACAATTACAGAAGTAAGTAGAAAATATAATTTAACAGCAGATACATTGAGATATTATGAAAGAATTGGATTAATTCCTCCCGTAAACAGAAATAATAGTGGAGTAAGAGATTTCACTGAAGAAGATTGCAATTGGGTACAGTTTATAAAATGTATGAGAGGTGCAGGACTTTCAATTGAAGTCTTAATAGAGTATGTTAAAATGTTCCAAGAGGGTAATTCTACAATAAAAGCTAGAAAAGAGCTTTTAATAGAACAACGTAATCATTTAGCAGATAAAATTACAGAAATGCAAGAGACTTTAGATAGGCTTGATAAAAAGATTGATGGTTACGAAGAGAGAGTTCTTATTAAAGAACAAGAATTATCAAAAACAGATAAGTAAAATTTATATATTTGCTATTTAAGCATAAGAAAAAATACTTATTATAATACGGCTTTAGGGGGATTTATGCAGTTTAAAAAGATACATCATATAGCAATAATATGCTCAGACTATAAAATATCTAAAGAGTTTTATGTAGAAAAGCTAGGTCTTAGAATTATTAGAGAGGTATATAGAGAAGAGAGAGATTCATACAAGTTAGACTTAGAAATAGGAGATAGCCAGATAGAATTATTTTCTTTTCCTAATGCACCCAAAAGACCAAGCTATCCTGAAGCTCAAGGCTTAAGACATCTAGCTTTTGAAGTTGATGATATAGAAAAAGCAGTTGAGGAGCTAAACCAAAAAGGAATTGAAACTGAACCTATAAGAATAGATGAATGTACAGGTAGAAAGTTTACTTTCTTTGAGGATCCAGATAAATTACCATTAGAGCTATATTCAAGAGTGTAACCATAATTATAAGTTGAAGATAGTATATAAAAATAGTTAGTAGAGTTAAGAGTTTAGAAATAAAGACAGTATAGTAGTTTTTATATTAACTCTTAACTTTAAAGCTATTTATAAGTGAAGTAAGCTATGATTATATATAATTTATATAAGATATGATTTAAAGCTTCTTCAAATTACAATTTAAATTTAATTACAATTATAATTTGAAATATATGGTAAACGATATAACTGTATGTTATACTTATATCAAAGTATTTTATTACACTTTAAGTAAACGTATTCAATTATTATTCAAGGAGGATTTGATATGTGTAAAGAGGAATCAAAAAACGTAATTCAAATGGATGAAATAATAGAAGTAGAAAAAGTTGAAGTTAAAGAAGATAATAAAGACGATAAAATTAGAGAATATGAAGATTTATTAGGGTATTAAAAACAGAAGAGTATATCATAAATAAACTAATTAAAAGAGGTGAATTTCATCTCTTTTTTTATTTAAGATTTATAGTTTATTTATTTAAGAACATTCTAAAGAAAATTTTTGTATTATTATATTAACATTTAAATTTTAGGAGGCATTAATGTGTCATCAGATTTAAAAGAGTTAAAAGGGTTAATATGCAGAAAGAGAATATCTAAAATTAAAAAGAAATACGAAAGTGCAGAAAAGAGAGTTTATAGAAAGCTACTAGATTGTAATAAGAATAAAAATGAAGAATATTTAACTAAGTGCGTATTTATTGAGTTTAAAAAAAGATATTTTTCAGATTTTTGTAAAAGAGTAGATGATTTAGTAACAAGTTATACTGTTGGAATTGAACCAGCAATGAGAGAGTTTGTTTTTGCAAAAAGAAGAGATAGAACTTTTGAAGTACTACTTTTAATAAAAAACATATTAGATAGAAATTGTATACGTTGGGCTATTATGAATGATTATATAAAATGTAGAGAGGAGTGCATCTGTCCTGAAAGTATTTGTATAGTCGTTTCTAAAGAACATATAAATGCAGCATGTAATATTTTTAATGTAATTGGAGAGAAAAGAGGAGAGAATATCTATATAGTTAATGGGGTAGAGGTTCATCTTAGCTTTGGATATGCTATAGAAAATAGAAGTTATAATCTCAAGGAGTATGATATAGGTTATTGTAATCTAGATAGTGAAAATATTCCTGTGCTAGTAGAACCAAGAAATTCATAATATAGTATATAGTAATTCTATAGAGGAAACCTATGACAAAAAGAAAAAAAAGAAAAAAATCATTTTGTGAGGATTTTGATAGCTTCAAACTACCTCCTTGTGCTAAGTTTTTAGGCAGTAATAACCCTTTTGTTAAAGATGGTAAGATAATATATAGAAATAATAATAGATTGTATTTATTCTTAAGTTTTAATACAAAGTCAAATGTAGGTAAGACGTATAATCCTATGGATCCAAGTACCTACAGTTCAACTGGAGTTGGAAATTTACAAATTGAATTATATTTTTTTATAATTGGCTTATTTATTAATGAAGTTCAAAAAGGGAATATTAAAGATTATGAAAATATATCAATACATGAAGATGATAATGCAGATAAATTTATTAAAAATGTTTTAGATAATGAATATAATATTACTACAGAATTTGTACCATCCTTAACTTACTTAATTTCTAATGCAAGTGCTGTAATCCCTGTATTTACAGGTGTTATAGATATAAGTCCTATAAATTTTTATATTATATTAATGTTAAGTAGGTTTTATGGGGATTACGGATTATTATTTAGTGATAATGCCTATGTAACAAATGATTTTATTAATTTAGCTTTGGCAAATACTTATGTAGAGTTTTATAAATGCTAATAATGTTTTAGTAAATGATGCAAATAATTTAAATGAATAAATGTATTAGGTAGAATATAATTATATACGGAATTTATAAGCACTACTATTAAGAATAATATTCTTAGGGTAGTGTTTATTTTTTTAAAAAGAAAAAATAAAAGAGCTAAAGTTATTGCTCATGTCTTATAGAAAGGGATATATAAAAGAAAATAATTAGCTAAATTTTAATTAAACTATATTTTTGAAAGAATATAATTAAAAAAATTACAATAAAAACATAATTTAATATATATATCCATATAAAAATGTGATATAATGTTAAGACATTATATAAGGTATAGGGAATAAAAGGGGGAGAAAATTATGGGAATATACAGTTTTGATGTGAAATTAACTTTAGATGAAACCATTAAGAGATTAGATGCAGGTATAATATCAGGAACAATTACAGAAAAGATTGATTTTCATGAAATTAACTCACAAGGTAAAAATAAAGCAGTTGTTATGGTTTATGAAAAAAAATATTTTAGAGCGAGTAATAGACTAACTTTAACGTTATGTTTAGAAGAGTTAGAAAACAAAACTCATATTCATGTTATAGGTATTAGTGGAATAGAAAAAGCCATTACAGGCAATGGTGAAGCAAGTGAAAAATTCACTAGTTTACCAAGAGAAATATTAAAAGATTATATAATAGAATAATATAAAGATTAAATAGATGGATATAAAAATAATTATTTTTATATCCATCTATTTTATTTAAATTATAAGATATATAAATCAACAGAACATAGAGAGATTAAATAAATATATTCTTGTGAAAGATTTATGAAATTGAGAATATAATAGCTTTATATAATAAAACGAGCGTATTTTAGGGGGAGTAGGAAGATGCTAAAAAGAGTAATAAACGAAGTAAAGAAATATGAGTATAAACTCGATTTATTATGGTTAATTTTGTTTCCTATGTTTAATGTGATCTATTTTATAACTAATCATATTCATAAAGAAGGATTTGATTTAACTATAGCTTTAGATAGAATGATACCATTTGTACCTATCTTCATTATTCCATATGTTTATTGGTACTTATATATGATAATAGGCTTTCTTATTTTATCTTTAAATGATAGAAAAAAATACATGAGATGTATATTAGGTTTATATTTAGGAATGTTCTTTAGTTACACTATTTATTTAATCTTTCCAACTGAGATAGTAAGGCCAACAGTAACAGGTAATGGTATCTTAAGTAGTATAGTTAAGATTATATATTCACTTGATAGACCTTTTAATTGCTTTCCATCGTTACATGTGTTAGGAACTTATTTTATTATGAGATACACAAAAAAGGAAAATAGTAAATATGTGTACTACTATACACAAGCTGTAGGGATTTTGATAATATTATCAACTATTTTTATTAAGCAGCATTTCGTACTAGATGCTGTTGCTTCAATGTTAATAGTTGAGTTAATAAATATTATTGTTAAAAAAATAAGTGAAGAAAATTTAGAAAGATATTTAAAAATACCTTATGAGATAGTTGAAAGGTTAACTCATAAATCACAGAAGTTTTCAGAAGTAAGTTCAAATGAAAAAGAATGAAGCTATTTTAATTAATAGTTTCATTCTTTTTTTACTATTATTCAGAAGGATACCTGAAATTTCCTTAAATTATTTGTGAATTAGTAATATAAAAGTTAAGTTTACGTATAATTAAATATAAATTTTTAACCATAGAGTTAAATATTTTGAAAGGAGGATAGTATGTCTGTTTTATGTACCTACTGTAATGAGTTTAGCATTGATAATGAGTTTTGTAGTAAATGTGGAAAGAAAATAAAAAGAGACATAGGTAAATGGAAGATAAGTATAGATAATAAATTGTTAATAGATACTACATTGAAACAAGACGATATTATTAATTGCGACAACAAATATATTGAAAGTCCTTTATATATTGACTCTGGTAAGGCATATTTTAATTACAATAAAGAGATGACTTTATTAGAATATATTAAAGAAAAAGATATAAACTTTAAAATCATTGACTTTGTAATAAATAGAGTAGGAGATATTATAAAATCAATAAATAGAAAGAAAAAGATTTTAGGTTCTATAGATTTAGATCAATTATGGATAAGTGATGAGAATATAGAAACTTTGCATTTAAAGCAAATAAGACCGTATATAACTAAAGGTTCAGATAATTCAAAATATAAAGCTGGAAGAATCTCTTCAACAGAAGTCTTATATGGTAATAGTAAAAACATTACTTACTCTTCGGATGTATATATTATTGGAAGACTTCTTTTGGTTTTGGCGTTAAAAGGAAAAGTAATTGAAAATAGGTCACATGAAACCTACTTAGCATATTTTATAACTGCTTTTAATGAAGAAATACCTGTAGAGCTTCATGAATGGATTTATAAAACTACAACATTATTTCCAGAAGATAGATATAAAAATGTTGAAGAAGCACTAATTATTTTTGAAGAAATTTGTAAAAATAAAAAACAGAATTTTGAAGATATAAGTTTTAAATATTCTTATTCATCAGATATGGGAAATTATAAAAAGTCTAAAGTAGAAAATAAGGATGATAATTTAAAAGAACGAGCTAATGAAGATAGTTATATTGTTTTAGAAGATGCTAAAAATCATAAAATATTTGCTATGGTGTCTGATGGAATTTCAACAACAAATTATGGCTCAGGATATGAGGCGGCTAACATAGTAAAAGATACTTCTATTGAAATTTGGAAAGAAAAATATGAGAATTTACAAACTTTAAGTGATGTAAAGTCATTTTTTCTTTCAATTATAAATAATAGTAATATTAAGATAAACAATTCAATTGTTAGGAATAGCGATAAGGAATTGTGGGGTACAGTTATGGGGGCTACCTTTATAGGAGTAATTATTATAGAAAACATAATGTACTTTACATCATTAGGTGACAGTAAAATATATTTGTTTAACAAAAACAAAGGGCTAAACCTCTTAAACTATGAAGAAAATTACGGAACAGAGCTTTTAAAGAATGGTTATAGCTGGGGAGAATGCAGTAATGTTGATGGATTTAAAGCTTTAACTAATTGTATTGGAGGCAATGACATAAATATAGAAGCAAAAATAGTTAAAGATGATGACTTAAATATTAAGAAAATAACATTAGAAGATAAAGACATAGTATTAATATGCTCTGATGGTGTTACAGATTATATTAGTCCATTAGGATATGGTAGTAATTTGTGGAATATTGATAAAAAACTAAAAGAGTATATAGTAGCTAAAGATAATATGGAAAGTGTATTAGATATTCCGTCTAATTTAACACAAGCAGCAAATGATAATGGTGGTGGAGATAATATCACAAGTATATTGATAGAAGTAAATATGAATTAATTGAAGGAGGAGTAAAATGGCTGGAGAATTAGTATTAGAAACTAAGATAAGCGATCCTTATATACTTTGTGATGATAAAGAGCATGTAGTAAAGGCTTGTTTATCAGTTTATGCAAGTGACGAAGTAAAAGAAAGGCTTGAAGGGGAAAAACAAATTAATAATGGTGTTGACCTATGTCTTCTTATCGATGTTAGTGGATCAATGTTTAAAATAGTTGGAGGGGAAACTACTCCTACAGGAAAGAAGCAAATAATTGATGGAGTTAAATATAATATAGTTACTGGAGGCACTACAAAGCTTGATATAGCACTAGAAGCAGTAAATAAGGTTGTTGAGCTTTTAAGACCAACAGATAATGTTACAGTAATAGCGTATGATGATACTCCACATATAATAGTACAAAACTTACCAGGGTCTGATAAAGAAAGAATAACTGAAGCTTTAGAAAAATGCAAAGATTATAGTGGAAATACAAATATATCTGAAGCTCTAAAGTTAGGTAGACTTATATTAAATAACAATAATAATGGAAAGATAAAAAAGATGATATTTATGACTGATGGTGTACCTTATGGAGATACTGAAGAAGCTGGTATAAGACAAGCTAAACTAATAGCTGAAACTGGTATATCAATAGATTGCTTAGGTTTTGGAGGAAGTGATGTAAACTTTGCATTTTTAGAAAAGCTAGCTAAACCATCAAATGGTAGAACAGAACTTATAAATGAACCAGAAGAAGCTAGGGACATGTTTACAGAACTATTTGAAAATTCTACAGAGGTTATAATTACTAATGCTAAATTAGAATTAACATTCCCTAAATATGTTAGAGTAACAGAGCATTATAAAGGAACTCCTGAAGTGGCATATTTAGGAAAAGTTATTCTTGATAAAGAAAGAAAAGCTACTGTTAACTTAGTTAATATAGAAAGAAATCAAGAATACAAATTCTATTTTTTAATGACTATACCAGGAAGAAGTAGCGGTGATTCATCTTTAGAAATAATGAGTGCTAAGCTTGAATATTATATACCTAAGCTTTATGGAAATAGAAATTTCTTTATAGTGAGAAATGTAAGTGTGGATGTAGGAGATAATACAAGTTTAGTAGAAAAAGATGGTGAAGTAGAAAGAGGCTATTATGAAGCTGAAATTAAAAAGCTAGAAGATGAAGCAAATATTGCAAGAGAAAGAAATGATTATAATACAGCGATAAAAAGATATGAATGGATAATAAATAGATATGAAGAGCTAGGAAATGCATTAGCTGTAAATCAGTATAGAGCTTTAATAGACGAATTCAGAGAGAATGGCACAATATCTATTCAAGCTATAAATAATGCGGGGAAAACTAGTACAAGACCAGTAAACTCTGCGACAACTACTATAAAAATAGATTTTCCTACAAATGCAACATTAAGACGTAGGAGAAATAGATAGGAGGGTAATATGAGAAAGAAAGTATGTCCAAGGCCTCAATGTGCAAAGGAATATTTAGAAGGTGAAGGATTTGATGATCTTACTGTATGTAAGCTTTGTGGAGCTCCTTTAGAAGATGTATTTGTAGATGATTATGACATAGAGGAACAAAGCGATGAATTTGAAGAAAATACTGACTATGAAACTGAGGACGTTATATGTGAAGATGATATGAGTTATGAAGAAGATATTGTAGACAATAATGATATAGAAGACACTGAAGAAACCTTTGAAGATAGAAATTGTTTTATAGATATAGACATTGTTGATGATAAACTTAAAAGCGAAGTAATACTTGCTGAAGAGGATGTTGATTCAGATGAAAATGATGATGAAAATATTGAAGAGAATGAAGCAGAGGATATAGTTATTACTGAAGCTAATGAAGAAGACGAAGAGGAAGAAGATGAACTCGAAAATACTGAAGAAGTAAACCCTTATGAAAATATAAAAGGTAATAATCTTATTCTTTATAAAGATAATGAAATCTTTAAAGTTTATGAATTAAAATATGATGAAACAATAATCGGAAGAAATAGCTCTGAATTTACACCTGATATTGATTTACAAGAAGTAGATAATGAAAATGCAATTAGTAGAAAGCATTTGCTTGTATATAAAGAGGACGATAAATATTATGTAAGAAATCTTTCTAAAAAGTGCTCAGTTCATATTAAAAGATATGATGAAGATGAGCCTAAGGTGTTATCTTTTAATGAATCTGTAGTTATAGAAGATGGAGATTTTATAGTTTTAAGTGGAAAATTTATTTTAGAAGCTTACTTTAACGAAGTGGAGGAATAAAATGATGTGGACCACAAAAAGCTCTAAGATACCTAACATTCAAATTTTTGTAAATGAGAACGGTGAAGAGGTGGTTTCTCCTATTAAAATAGGCGGAAGATATACAGTATATGATATCTTATCTGTCTCAGGAGGATTTGGAGTAATTCTAAAAGCTAAAGACACAAGACTTGGAGATAGAACTGTATTAGTTAAAGCAAGAAGATATGATAAAGAAAATGGATTGTTTTCATATGAAAAAGATAGAAGCAGAATTGATAGAATCGAGAAAATAAGAAAAGTAACTAGATTTGAATATAATTGCTTAATTGATTTTAAAACCTTAGGAGAAGGCAGGATACCAAACGTAAATGATATAGTTGAGGATTTTTGCCCAAGCATTTATGGTCCACATTTATCTACAGATGGAAAAGTATTTGTTTGTACTGACTACGTTGCATACAATGAACCTTATATAATTATGCAGATGATAAATGGTATTAACCTTGGTGAGTATTTAAAATCAGGTATAAGGAATATTATGCTTTCTAGAAATTATAAGTTTTATAAAAGCTGGGAGAGGGATGTATTACAATACTCCCTCCAACTAGCTACAATATTAGGTGGTTTTCATAAAAAAGATAAAGAAAATTATAATAGGTATTATATTTATCAAGATTTAAAACCTGAAAATATAATTATTACTGATGATTTATTCCTTACACTTTTAGATTTTGGCGCTATGACCATGGTTATTGAAGATAATCAAGGTAATGCTAGGAGTAATATTGAAGGATGTGGATCAGCAGGAGTTGGTACATGGGGATATAAAGCTCCAGAAATGAATAATCCATCTAAGCTTGCTAAACTTGATAGAAGGGTAGATATCTATTCTTTAGGGGCGACTATGTATCATATGTTAACCGGTGAAAATTTATCGTTAACGCTTAAAGATGAATATGGAAGAATTCCTGTAGATAATCTTAAAAAGTTTAGCTGTACTGAGTATACATACAATATAGTTAAAAAGTGTACAGAGTATAATGCTAATGAAAGATATAATGATATGATAGAAGTCAAAAATGATATTTATAAATCATTTATGTCTATAAGAGGATAAAATAATCATGTTTTAAGGGAGGGGAAAATGAGGTACAGATTTGGGAGCAAAGGAGAAATTTTTATAAACTCAACAAATTGTAATTTACAGAATAGATGGGTAGTGATTTCTCCAAGTAAAATGGAAGAAATATGTACTGGCAATTGGAGATGGTTTTACTCTATATGCAATAGAAAAGATGAAAGAACAAACCTTTCTTTAGGATATGATGACAATATATGCAAACCAGTAATAATTAAAACTGTTGAGTATAGGTCAAATGATTTAAAAGATGAAATAAGTATTAGAAAAAGAAGAAGTGTATTAATTGAACAAATAAATATACTTAATGATTTAGCATCACCTCTATTACCAGAACCTTTAGATTGGTTTTATGTTAAGAATACTTACGATAAAAATATGAGTGAAAATATGAGAAATGAAGAGCCGATACTTGTATTAGACTTTGAACAAGCTTCAACTTTAACAGATGAAATTAATAAGCATAGCTTTAGATATAGAAATTACAATGGAGTAGCTACAACTAAAATAGATTCTTCTAAAATAGCTCGATTAGGGCTTTCAATACTTTATTTTTTAAAGTTATTAAAAGATAAAAATTATGCATACTTAGCATTAAGCCCAGAGCATATTTTACTATTAAAAGATTATGTACCTAGGTTTGTTGGGCTAGGTAGGATTTGCAAAATGAAAAATGGTCACCTTGATTCAAATCATATTAATTTCGGACGTACATTATTAGGTTATTCAGCTCCAGAGCTTAATGATATAAATAATAATTGGGGAGAGTTTGCAACATCAGAAGAAGTAGGCGCATTTTCACTAGGTGTTATTTTACATCAAATAATAATTGAATCTGATAGTTTTAAAGAAGGTACATTAAAGAATGGGTCTTTTATTTATCCTAATGGAGTAACTGATAGTATTATAAAAAAGCAAAGTAACGGAAAGGTGTTACATAGATTAATATCTGGATTATGTGATCATGACGTTAGTACTAGATTAGTAGATTATGATTATATTGAGGAAATTTTAAAGAGTATAGATTTAGGTGAAGGAAAAGAAATCATCAATAAAAATGGAGTGATTAAAGAGTATAATACGGAATTAGCTAGAGGTAAAATAATAGATAGTAATGGAAAAGAATTTAAATTCTATAAAAATGCTGTAGACAAAAATCTTGTAAGTAAATTGGAGCCTGGAAGAACAGTTATATTTTCAAGAGTTGAACATGATGATTTAACATATATATCAGAAATTAAAGATACTATAAGTGTATCTTCTTTCAAACGTATAACACAAATCGATGATAATGAGATAGTATCAAATAATGTATCTAAAAATACTTATCCTAATAAGCCTAAAAAAGATGGATGGTGTTTTATATCAACAGCAGCATACGGAACTACTGTTGCTCCTAAATTAGACTTGCTTAGATGGTATAGAGATAATGTTCTTATAAAAAATAAGATTGGAAAAGCCTCATTAGAGTTTTATTTCAGATATAGTCCAAAGATAGCTAATAAGCTAAGAGGGATGAAGGTACGTAAATATATAGTAAAAACTATAATTGACCTTGAAGCAAAGCTTATTAAAATTATTCAAAGATTATCTAATAAGAATATGTTGTATTATATTTTTTCAGGATTAATTTTTATAATTTATCTTTTTGTATTTCTTTTAGCTTATATATTTGTTCTTCCAGAAAGGATTCTTAATATTACCACAACAACCTCTAACGGAGAAAATGAATAAAAGTTAAAAATATATTGAAAAACATTAAATTTTTTCAATATTGAATCATATAGTAAAAGGAATAGAACTTTTGTTAAAACGTGGGGGATAAGAAAATGAGTAATTCAAACTTTAGTAGAAATATAGGAATTTTGATGAGTTTAATAATAATAGCTTTAGGTCTTCTATACATGTGTAGTACTTTTGGATCTAAAGCTTATTTTACGTTAAGTTCTTATTTAGTAATACTATTATTATATATAGTAATCAAGAAGGTTATTTCTTTTTCTTATAAATCTAGAGATTATGATTTGTTGCAGTATTCTGTATCAGTAGTGATAGTAGTGGAAGGGGAAGATTCAGAAGCTTTAGTTAGACTAGTTAAAAATTTGCTAAATCAAGACTATCCATTAAAAGAGATATTAATCATAAATATAAATAGTAAAAATTTAAATATATATTATATGGCTAAAAAGATACGTAAACAAATTGAGCTATTTAAAGAAAGTGGAATAAAAGGTGAAATTGATTTAGGTGATATAAAGAGTTGCCCTGAAATTATAATTAAAAAAACATCGAGAAATGAAGACAAAAGTAGTGCAGAAACATGGGGATTTACTAGAAGTACTGGAAATATAGTATTAATATGTAACAATAATAGTATTATTGATAATGATGGAATAAAGGAATTAATTAAGTCTGTTGAAGATTCATTTGCTTCTTAGGCAAAAAGGTTTTAGAAGTGTTATATAAGTGCAACTTCTTTAAGCATATATGCTTTTTATATAGAAAATAAAGCTCTGAATAAAGAGCTTATTTTTTTATAAGTAATTTTGAAAGTTTAATTCAGTAACAGCCACTTACTTTAAAAGAATAATGATAAAATAGGATATTTAATATAGTAGTATATTTGGAAAATAAATCTTTGAAGTAATAAATATTATAGCGACTAAACAAATTAAAAAATGCATATTATAAGTTAATAATATAACAAAAAATATGTATTTAATATACAAGAGTTGGAATATATTACTATAATGATTGTGACAAAATTCGACATAGGTTTTAAGCTGTTTATTATATAATTATATTGTAAAAACAGTACGAAAGGTGATGGGGGAAATGGAAAGAGCTGAAGTATTAAGAAAATTGGCTGATGAGGCGGTAAATTTAATAAAGGAATTTAGAGAAGAGGCGTGTGTTTTAGGAGAAAACCCACTTTGTGATGTTTTAGTTAATGAATCAAATGATATAGTAATTTTTGAAAATGGAATAAAGGAACCTATAGAATATAGCTTAAGTGAAATAAGTTATATTTTTGAAGATGATATTGAGGGATTTAACAATTGTGGTAGTAACTTTAATGAAGGTATAGAATTAGCATTAAGAGAAGCAAGATTAGAATATGATAAGTTAAATAAAGAAGAATTTTCAAATTACATAGGTAGAATTATATACGCTCAATTCAGATGTGAAGAAATTTATAATAGTTTATTAGAAATAGAAAGCATAACAAGAAGTTTATAATAGATAGAAAAAGAAGTGCAGCTCTTATTTAGCTGGCACTTCTTTTATTTTAATATTTTTTGGTAATGATGTTTTGAATTCCTTTATTAGCGATTTAGGATCTTCTGTTTTTATTTTTATAGTATGAAGAAAATCCTTTGTAGAAATTGAAAGTTCATACAGATTATCTTTATTTTCTGGCTTCAATAAAACATTTTTTATTTCACTAAACTCAACATAGAAATTTTTAATTATTAAAAAATTATCGAATATGTAGAACTTTGAACTTGATAATTTTATTAAAAAATAAACTAGTATATCTATTAAAATCATTGGTATTAGTAATAATACAAAAGTTTTGTTGAATAAGGAATATATACCAAATGCTATTGTAGCAATAACTAATACTATTGCAGCAAGATAAGTTGTATATGAGCTAACATTTAATACAACTTTTATTTTGTCCTTATTTTTTCTTACTTGTTTATAGTATGATGAAAATAAAATAGTAAAATAATATGTTGGAACACCTATAAAAAGAATAGTAAATAAAATTGATATAAAAGTATTCATCGATTTCTCCTTTAAAATTATATATTTATTAAAATCATAGCAAAGAGTATTTTACAATATTGTATAAAATTTATCAAATATTAAAAAATAGGAATATAAAGATTTATTCTCGATATTTGGACATATTTAGGTTAAATTGTAGCGTTATTTAAATATAATAAAAAACTATTTATAATTAAATAAAAAAAATAATAGAGGAAATAATATTTTTTAGGAGGTGTTTTGAATGGATGGAAACATAGAAATTTTAAATTTTATATACCAAAACTCTGAGATGGGTACTGAAACAATAAAACATCTTATTGATATTACTGAGAAATCTACAAATCAAGAATTTAAAAATATTTTGTACTCTCAATACAATGAATATAATAAAATATTTAAAGATTCTGAGAAGATGATAAAAGATAGAGGACATGACCCAAAAGATATTAATAAGTTTCAAAAAATCACAACATATATTATGATAAATATGAAAACTTTAACTGATAAAAGTCCGTCACATCTTTCAGAAATGCTTATTCAAGGAAGCACTATGGGAGTAATTGATGCAACTAAGAGAATTAACCAATATGATGATGCAGATAAAGATGTTTTAGACTTAGCAAATAAATTGTTAGATTTTGAAAAAGATAATCAAGAAGAATGGAAAAAATTCTTATAATCATACATGGAACTATAGATACTAATAAATTAAATTTATTTAGTAGATATAGTTCTCTTTATTTATTCATATAAATTTATTAATAAGTAATAAATAAGTTGGATAATAAATGGAAAAAGATATATAATTTATAGATGGGTGATGATTGAATGTATGAGAATTTTGGAAAAATAATAGTAACAGTTGGATTAGATATAGTTATTTTACTTGTAATATATATCTTTCTTATATATGGAGATAAGAAGGATGTAGAGGAGACAGAATGGTTGACAAGTACTAAATTTGCACATAGAGGGTTGTATTCTAACGACCAAGTAATACCAGAAAATTCATTAGAAGCTTTTAATAACGCCATTAAAAACAATTATGGTATTGAATTAGATGTTGCTTTTACTAAGGATAAGAAAACAGTAGTATTTCATGATGATAACTTATTAAGGATGACAGGTTTAAATAAAAAAATAAGTGATTGCACATTAGAGGAACTACAAAACTTAACATTAGCTGATACAGAGTATAAAATTCCTACTTTTAGTGAGGTACTTAGTTTAGTAGATGGAAAAGTTCCTTTAATAATTGAAATAAAATCAAATAGTGATAGAGATGGTTTGTGTAAAGCTGTGGAAAACGAGCTTAAAAAATATAAAGGTAATTTTTGTATTGAATCTTTTGATCCTTTAATACTGAGCAGAATAAAAAAGAATATGCCAGAAGTAATAAGAGGACAACTTTCAATGAAGTTTCCTAAAGAAAATAAATCTCCGAAAACACTTAAAATAGTCCTAGAATACTTATTATTAAATTGTAAAAGTAGACCTCATTTTATAGCATATAATTGGATAGATTCAGATAATCTTTCTCTAAAAATTTTAAGAAAATTAGGAATTATAACTATTGCTTGGACTGTTAATTCTGAAAAGGCTTTGGAAGTAAGTAGTGAAAAGTTCGACACGATAATCTTTGAGCATTGTGAACCAATGAATTACTAAATTTTAAATATAAATTAGCTTAAATAAAAAGGACTAAATACAGTCCTTTATTTTTATATAAAATTTGGCTATAATAAAATGGGGAAATTTAACAGAAAATTTATTCTTGCTAAATGCAATAAATAAAAATAGGAGGATGAAAATGAATTTAGAAAAGAAGTTTGAAGAGGTTAAGGAGTATATTGGAGAAGTTGAATATCTAACACATGCAATGGTGTTAGTTGATTGGGATACAAGAACTAATATGCCTATAAAAGCAGGAGAATCAAGAAGTAAGGTATTAGAATATTTATCAGGTCAGTTATTTAATATGACTACATCACCAAAGGTTAAGACATTTATAGAAGAGTTAACGCCATATAAAAATGAGATGTCTTTAGTTCAAAGAAGAATTCTTGAAGAGCTTGAAAGAAATTATAATGAAATTATGAAAATACCTGAAGATAGATATGTGGCTTCTGTTGGAGCTACAAGTAGAGCTCAAATTGCATGGGAAAAGGCTAAAGAGGCAAATGATTATGAAAGCTTTAAACCATACCTTCAGAATGTTATTGATTTTTCTAGAGAATTTATTGGGTATTGGGGATACGAAGGTGATAAATATAATACATTATTAGATAAATATGAAAAAGGACTTACAGTTGAAAAGTTAGATAAAATATTTAGTGAGTTAAGAGATGGAATAGTAGAGATATTAGAAAACATCAAGAAAAGTGATAAGAAAATAAGTACAGATATACTAAATGGTAATTTCGATGTAAATAAGCAAAAGGAGTTATCATTGTGTGTACTTGAAAAAATGGGATTTGATTTAGAAGCAGGAAGATTAGATGTAAGTGTCCATCCATTCACAACAAATATGGGAAACAAGGATGTAAGATTAACTACTAATTATCATAAGGATAGATTTGCTTCAGCATTATTTAGTACAATTCACGAAGGTGGACATGGGATTTATGAACAAAATATTAGTGATGATTTAGAGAATACAGGATTAAACGCTGGGGTTTCAATGGCTATTCATGAATCACAATCAAGATTTTATGAGAATATAATAGGAAGAAGCAAAGAGTTCACTTCATATTTATTGAATTTATCTAGAAAATATTTTGAAGAATTTAAGGACGTTACTGCAGAAGAGTTTTATGAAGCAATGAATAAAGTAGAGCCTTCATTTATTAGAACAGAAGCTGATGAATTAACTTATTCACTTCATATAATTATTAGATATGAATTAGAAAAAGATTTGATAAATGGAAGAATAACATTAGATCAACTTCCAAGTGAATGGAACAAGAAGTATAAAGAATACTTAGGTGTTGAACCGACAAGCGATTCTGTTGGGGTTTTACAAGATGTTCATTGGTCTGCATCATTATTTGGATACTTTCCTAGCTATGCATTAGGTAATCTTTATGGAGCACAAATTTATTATACGCTTTTAAAAGAAGAACCTAAAATAATGGAAGACATTGCAGAGGGGAATCTTAATAATCTACATTCTTGGTTAAAAGAAAATATTCATAAATATGGAAGTATTTATTTGCCAGCTGAGATAATTAAAAGAGTAACTGGAGAAGAGTTAAACCCACAATATTTCATTAAGTATTTAAAGGATAAGTATTATGAAATATACAATATTAAGTAAATAATAAAAAGCTCTATTAAACCTTAAAATTGTAAAGCGGTTTAATAGAGCTTTTATTATCTTTTCTCAATTTGTTTTCTAGTTCTGAAAAGTACCTTTTTCAAAGCTTTCCAATTAAAAGGTATAAGTGGGTATAAATACTTTTCACCAGTTACTGTCTTAGTTGTAAATAGAATTATTAAATTAAATACTAATCCTGCTATAAATCCCCAATCACCGAACAATCCAGTAGTTATAAGTAGGAGGATACGATTAAATTTTAATGCAAATCCTAGTTCAATGCTAGGTTGAACAAAACTAGTTAGCGCTACTATTGACATATAAAGGATAGTTTGAGGGGTAAACCATCCAGTTTGAACTGTATAATCACCTAAAATTAATCCACCTATAATTGAAAGTGAAGTACCTAGAGAGTTAGGTGTATTAAGTGATGCTAGTTTCAATCCATCTATAGCAATCTCTGCTATAAGAAATTGTATGAATATTGGTATTGTATAAGGGTCTTTCGGCAATAGAAAGCTTAATTTTCCAACTAACCACTGAGGATTATCTGTTAATAGCACATAAACTGGAGTTAAGAATATATTTACAAAAAGTACAAGATATCTTAACATCTTTAGATAATTTCCTGTAATTACAGGTAGATAATAATCATCGATAGATTGGAAAAAATCGAAAATACTGCCAGGCAATATTAGCGCAGAAGGTGTATTATCGATTAATATAACGATTTTACCTTCGATAATTTCAGCAGCTACTACATCTGGTCTTTCTGTATATCTTGCTTTAGGAAATGGATTTAATCGACTTTTAGGCATTAATACCTCAAGTAAACTTTCATCTCCTAAAGTTAAAGCTTTAATCTTTAAACCTTCTATTAATTCTTTAACCTTATTTAATGTTTTTTTATCTACTTTACTTTCTAGATATCCGATTGCTACATCCGTTTGAGATATTTGACCTATAGTATGCATTTCGAATATAAGCTTAGGATCTCTAATCCTCCTTCTGATTAAGGCAGTATTAAATACTATAGTTTCCACAAAACCATCATGAGAACCACGTAAAACCTTCTCTTTATCTGGCTCATCAACACCTCTAGAAGGATATGTTCTATAATCAAGAATAAGAGCTTCATTAAAGCTTTCACATAGCATAGCTGTTTGACCAGATAAAACAGCTTTAACGATGCTGTCTATATCAGTATCTGTAGAAGCTTCTATAGAGCTTAAAGCTTTTTCTATAAGCTCTTGGGCAGAAGATATACTTTTAAAGTCTTCTTTTTTAAGATTGTACATATCTCTTCTTACATATTCCATATTAGTATCTTTTACAAAGCCATCAAGATAATAACAATAGAATTTTGTGTTATGTACATCGATTATTCTTTCAAGAACATCAAATGTTTTTCCTACTTGTAATTCTTTTTGTAGTAGTTCAACATTTTTCTTAAAATTATTTGTTAATTTCATTTTTAGCTCCTTATCTATAAAAATAATACATTTAGTTTTAACTTTTTTTGAAGCTTATATACTAATTTTGTAGTAAAATAAATAGAAGATAATTTAAAGGTGAGGTGTTGTTACATATGACTAAAACAAATGCTATGAGAATTTTAGATAAAAATAAGATTAAATATGAAGTAATAGAATACGATATATCTGATGGAAAAATCGATGGAGTATCTGTTGCTGAAAAGACAAATCAAGATGTTAAAGAAGTGTATAAAACATTAGTAACACAGGGCAATACTAAAACGATTTATGTATTTGTTATACCAGTAAATGAAGAATTAAATCTTAAGAAAGCAGCAAAAGTATGTGGTGAAAAGAAAATAGATATGATACATGTAAATGATATTCTGAAACTAACAGGATATATTAGGGGTGGCTGCTCACCAATTGGTATGAAGAAGTTATATAAAACATTTATTCATAAAGATGCTGAAAGTTTAGAGAGAGTATGTGTAAGTGGTGGTAAAAAGGGCTTACAAGTTAAGTTAGCACCACAAGATTTACAGAATGTTTCAAATGCAATATTTGAAGACTTACTTTAATTAATTATTTTCAAAGAGAAGTTAATAATTAATGTAGGTATAATTTATAAATATTTATTATCATTTAATATTAAGGAGAGAAAGAAATGGAACTAAATATGGATTTTTTACGTGAATATGAAAATTTAATGAATGAGGATGTGGAAAAAGCTTTAGAGTTTTGCATAAATACTTTAGAAGAAAGCAATAATCCTGAAATTTATATTTATATAGGTGAGTGCTATATGGCTTTAAATTTATTTGAAGAAGCTATAGAAGCTATAGATAAAGGATTAAAGGAAGGGTCAGTAAATATAAATTTTGCTAAGAGTTTAAAAGGAGAGTCTTTATTCTACTTAGAGAAATATGAAGAAAGTAAAGAGATATTTTTAGAATTATTAAAAGAAAGACCAAATAGCTTTTTCTCAATAGCTTATCTTACTGATATAGATATTAAGCTAGGTAACTATAAAGAAGGAGTAGAAAGAGCAGAAGAAGCGTTAAAGAAAAATAAACTTGATAGCAAAGATTCTGCTTATATAGAAGTAAATATAGGTTGGATAAAACTTAAATATTTAAATAAAGAAGATGAAGCATTAAATCACTTTAATCATGCACTAGATTTAGATAATAATTTAGGAAATGCTTATATAGGATTTGCAGAATATTATTTAAGAAAAGAAGAGTATTTTAAAGCTATAGATAATTTTGAAAAGGCAATTGATCTTGGCGAAAATACTTTAGATGTATATTTTGGAATGGGATTAGCATATAAAGGGTTAGGACAATTAGAAGATGCTTTAGAATACTTTAAAGTTGTATATAATGCTGATGAAAGCTATGAAGAAGCTAAGAAAGAAATAGAACTAATTGAAAGTGTTCAATCTAACTAATAGTTAATTACTTTAAAAGTATATAGGAGAATTTATGAATAAAAGTATTAAGATAAAACATATTAGTGGAAGAATTATTGATGCAAAGATTAGAAGGTTGACAAATAGGGATTTAGATAAAATTTTATTACTTCAAGATTTCATATATGAGAGTATGGTAGATAAAAGCCTTTTTGCTAAGACAGAAAAAGAAGAGTTTGAAAACATGATAAACAATAACGGCGAGGTTATAGGAGTTGTTACTGAAGATGATGAACTTATAGCTTTTGGTGCTATGATAAAGCCAGAATTTGAAAAATTTAACTTAGGATATGATCTAAATTATGATGATAAAAAACTTATTTCAATAGCTCATATTGAATCCACAGTAGTACATTCAGATTATAGAGGAAATAGGTTACAAAGAACTTTGGTAGAAGAACTTGAAAAAGTTGCAAAAGGTAAAGGATGCTGTATTTTTTGTGCAACAGTAGCACCACAAAACGAATTTAGTTTAAATACATTCATTAAATTGGGATATAAAATAGCTATAGAAAAAGAGAAGTATGGTGGCTTAAAAAGATACATTGTTATTAAGGAATAAAAATATAAATAAGTTGATATTGCCTAAAATAATATTGTTGGAATTATATATATTATATGGTATAATTTTCATGAAACATATTTACATATTGGAGGGGCTAAGATGGAATTTAAAGACTATACATATGAAAGACCAAGTTATGAAGAATATAAAAGTGAATTTAATATTTTATTAGATAAATTCACAAATGCTTCAACATACGAAGAGTGTAAGAAAGCATTAGAAGATATAAATGCTTTAAGGGGCACACTTATGACTATGATGGAACTTGCTGGTATAAGATACACTATAAACACAAATGATGAGTTTTATAGTGAAGAAAAATATTACTGGGATGAAAATTCTCCGTTATATGAAGAACTAGATGATAGATACAACAAGGCAATGGTTACTTCTAAGTTTAGGGAAGAGTTAGAAAGAGAATATGGTAAGCAATTATTTAAATTACTAGAATTAAAGCTTAAAGCTTTCTCTAAAGATATTATTGAGGATTTGCAGCTTGAAAATAAATTAACTTCAGAGTATGTAAAGCTTATAGCTTCAGCTAAGATACCATTTAACGGTGAAGTATTAAATCTATCAGGTTTAGGAAAATACAAAGAATCAACTGATAGAAAGATTAGAGAAGCAGCATGGGGAGCTTCATCAAAATTCTTTACAGAACATGAAGATGAGTTTGATTCAATTTATGATAAATTAGTAAAAGTAAGAACTAAGATAGCTAAAAAGTTAGGGTATAACAACTTTGTAGAGCTTGGTTATATAAGAATGAGTAGAACTGATTATAATGCAGAAATGGTTAGTGAGTTTAGAAAGCAAGTTAAAGAATATATAGTACCTGTTGCTTCTAAGCTATATGAAAGACAAAGAGAAAGATTGGGATTAGACGAATTAAAGTATTATGATATAGATATGGAATTCACTTCAGGAAATGCTACACCTAAAGGAGATAAAGATTGGATATTATCTAATGGAGAAAAAATGTACAGTGAACTTTCTCCTGAAACAAAAGAATTCTTTGACTTTATGGTAGAAAGAAAGTTACTTGATCTTGAAACTAAGGAAGGTAAAGCAGGTGGAGGATATTGTACTTATATAAATGATTATAAGTCACCTTTCATTTTCTCAAACTTTAATGGAACTTCAGGAGATATTGATGTATTAACACATGAAGCAGGACATGCATTCCAAGTTTATAATTCTACTTGGATTTCTGTACCTGAAATTGTTTGGCCTACTTATGAAAGTTGTGAAATACATTCTATGAGTATGGAATTCTTAACATGGCCTTGGATGAATAACTTCTTTTTAGAAGATACAGATAAGTATAAATTTACACATTTAGGATCAGCTATTAAATTTATACCTTATGGTGTAACTGTAGATGAATTCCAACATTTTGTTTATGAGAATCCAGAAGCTACACCAATGGAAAGAAAAAATATGTGGAGACAATTAGAAAAGAAATATTTGCCACATAAAAATTATGAAGGTGATGATTTCTTAGAAAGAGGAGGATTCTGGTTTAAACAAAGTCATATTTTTGAAAATCCATTCTACTATATTGATTATACATTAGCTCAAATTTGTGCACTTCAATTCTGGAAGAAAGCTAATGAAAATAGAGAAGTTGCATGGAATGATTATTTAAGACTTTGTAAAGCTGGTGGAACTAAGTCTTTCTTAGAACTTGTTAAACTAGCAAATTTAAAATCTCCATTTAAAGATGGCTGTGTAAGCTCAATTATTGGTGATATCGAAAATTGGTTAGACAATGTAAATGATAAGAGTTTATAATAAATTAGTTCTATAAATAATTAAATACAGATAAAATTACACCTCAACTATTATGAAGAAAATTAATTTTTAAGAAATAACTTATATATTAGTGTATGTATTGTTATTTAAATAAGCGAATTAGAGTTTTTTCTTTGCTTATAAATTTTAATTTACTTGTCAATAATAATGTTGAGGTGAATTTAATGTACGATAACATAGGAATTAATAAAGAAAAAAGATTAAATTATATGAAAAAAAGAATACGAATTCCCAAAATAACCAATAGAAATTATTATATTTATAGCTATGATTATGATAATAATTGTTGTGAAGACAATGATTTTGAAGATGCATACAAAGATTATTACGAAAATGAATATGATTATGAGAATGATGAATATAAAGAAAATTATCCATGTGATGCTTTCTGTGAAGATTATGAAGAGACTTGTAGGTGTACTATGAATACAGTGAAAAAGTTAGCTTTAGTTTCAGCAGGAGTTTTAGTTGGTGTATCTGCAATTTCATTATTATTATCTAAAAGAAGGTAAGCGTAATATAAAATAAAAGTAGTGGAATTTATAATATATAAGAAGTATAATATGAATAAAAATAAAAGACTCTTTTAAGAGTCTTTTTTAGTTTAGGTGATTAAATTGAATTATAAACGTTTAGAAGAAAATATTTTAAGAAGTTGTAGTGGATTAACTAGAAAAAAAGGAAACGAATTAATATTAAATAAAGCTGTTAAAAGTATTCAAGGGAAAAAAGTAGATGGTGTTTATCATATATACGGTAAACTAGAAAATGATAATAAAGTTATTAATACACACCTTAAATATGACTTAAATAAAGAGAGATTATGTGGCTATAAATGTACATGCAGTAAGTATAAAGATTACTTAGAGCAAGGGTACTCATATTATTGTGAACATATAGCAGCTACATCTTTAAGATTTTTAGATTCACTAAAGAGTAAGATTAAAGATAGTAAGGAAAACTCGCAAAGTGTACCAAAGAAAGATGTAAGAGAGATACTACATATAGAAAGTAAGATTTACTATTATAAGGTAAATAATTTAAATCAATTTTTTTTAGAGCTAAAAGTAGGAAATAAATCAAAATATTTAATTAGTAATATAAAAGAATTTATTTATTCAGTTTTTAATGATAAAGAGATAAAGCTGACTGATACTTTTAAGTATTCACCTCTAAAGCATAAAATAAATGAAAGTGACTTAAAATACTTAGATTATATTAAAGGAAATATTCTAAATAATAGTACCAATGGTGCTAAAATTAAAATCGAGCAAAAGCAATTACCACTACTATTAGGTAAAATACCTAATGAAGAAATACTATTTAAAGATATATACCTAGAGTATAAAACTAAAATTAATAAAGGTACTATTGATATAGCTTTTAATTTGAAAGAAGAAAATGGGCAATTTGTATTATGGTCTGAAAAAAATTTGCCTGTTCCTTTAGATAATGAGAAAAGAGTTTTTTTGTTTAATAGAGAGATTTATTTATTGAAAAAAGAAATTTCTAAGGCTTTTATACCTATATATAATGAATTGAAGAAAAATAACTTCAAATATTTTCCAGGAAATAATCAGAGTTTTATTAATATAATTTCCACACTTTCTAGTATTACTAAGAAGGTAAATGTAAGTGATGATCTAAGAAATTATATGAGAAAGTTTTTGATGGGTAAATATTTTATATATAAAGAAAAAGATAATATATTTTGTGATATTAAGGTTATCTATGGTGATAAAGTAATAAACGTATTAAAGGATAATAAGGTTAAACTAGGATGGATTAGAGATTTAAAGTATGAAGAAAGAGTAATAATGACTTTTGAAAGATATGGATTCATAAAAAATAATGCAAGAATGAAATTCGTTGGTGATGATGAAAAGCTCTATTCATTTTTACATTCTAGAGAAAATGAACTTTTAACTTCAGGGGAAATAATTATACCTAAGGACTTGAATGAATTTAATGTTTATACTTCTAAAGATTTATATGGAACAGTATATGAAGAGGATTGGGCAATAAAATTATCATATGGAATTAAGGATATCACGCAAGAGGAATTTAAAGAGGCTTATTTAGCATTTAAAAATAATAAGAATTTTTATAAAACTAAGAAAAATAATTTTATTGATTTATTAGATGATAAGATTAGAGAACTATTTAATATGATAAACCTTTTGAATTTAGAGAAAGATTTAGATAAAGGTATATCATATATTAATAAATCTAAATCATCTTTAGTTCAAGGTATTATAAATAAATGTGATTTATCTTTTATATATAATAATGGAAGTTTAAAATCTGTAGAAGATAAGCTTGAAGCTTTAAAATCTAAAGAAATAAAAATTAGTAAAATGCTAATGTCAATTTTAAGGCCATATCAATATGAAGGCGTTAAGTGGATAGATAATTTATATGAATTAGATTTTGGTGGAATTTTAGCAGATGATATGGGGTTGGGTAAGACCTTACAAACAATAGCATTCTTATCAATGAAGAAGAAGGAGAAGTTTCTTATTATAGTACCAACTTCACTTATCTTTAATTGGAGAGATGAGTTTTTAAAGTTTGCTCCTAGTTTAAAAGTAGGAATTGTATATGGAGATAAGAGAGATGATGTACTAAAAGATTATAAAAAATTTAATGGTCTGATTACTACTTATGGAATATTAAAAAATGATTTAGATAAATTTATTGATAAAGAATTTGATATTTGCATTATTGATGAAGCTCAGAATATTAAAAATTATAAATCACAAAATGCAGAATCTGTAAAAAAGATTAAATCAAAGTTTAAATTAGCTTTAACTGGTACTCCTATTGAAAACAGCTTAAAAGAACTTTGGAGTATATTTGATTTTGTAATGCCAGGATTTTTATATTCTACAAAAGAATTTGAAAGTAAATTTAGCAAGGATGATGAAAAGAGCATGATGTTACTTAAGACCTTAATAAATCCTTTTATTTTGAGGAGAACAAAGGAAGAAGTAGCTAAAGATTTACCAGGTAAAAGCGAAAAGAGAATTATAGTAGAATTAGACGAAAATCAAAGATTTATGTATAAAAATTATCTTAATAACGTACGTGAGAAAATTAAAACAGATTCTAATATTCAAGTATTATCTCATTTAACTAGATTAAGACAGATTTGTCTCCATCCTGCATTGGTATTTCCAGAGTATATTGGGAATAGTGGCAAATTTATAATCGCTCATAAGTTAATTAATACAGCAATAAAAAATGATAGAAAGATTTTAATTTTTTCTCAATTTACATCTGTTTTAGATATGTTCGGAGCTGAATTAGAAGAGGATAATATTAAATTTTTCAAATTAAGTGGTGATACTTTATCTAAAGAGAGAATTAAATTGGTTAATGATTTTAACAATAGTGATGATGTGAAAGTGTTTTTAATATCTTTAAAAGCTGGAGGAACTGGATTGAATTTAACTTCAGCGAATTTAGTTATACATTTTGACCCTTGGTGGAACCCTGCTGTAGAATCTCAAGCAAGTGATAGAGCTCATAGGATAGGACAAGAAAAAGATGTAGAAGTAATTAAATTAATTGCTAAAGAAACTATAGAAGAAAGTATAGTTACTTTACAAGAAGATAAAAAAGAATTGATTCAAGATATTTTATCAGGAAGTAATATTAAAAGTTCATCTATAAATAAAAAAATGATACAAGAATTAATTGAAACTTATATAGAAAAGTAATATATAAATGTATTGGTTAAGAAGTAATGGAAATTTAATATGGATATTATATTAATATTTTGTAAAATTATCCTATATCATTTGAATAATATATATGAAAGTGGTAATGTTAATTAAAAGATTAAGGAGGAGTAAAGATGGTTAAGGAAAACTATTTATCCATATTAAAAACTTTTTTTATAGCTCTTATATTTTTAGTTATCGGTGGTATAATAGGCGTGAAATTTATACCTGCTACATTTAGATATATGTTAAATATAGCTTTTTTTGTAGTAGTATTATTTTCAGCATTTTCTAAAAGAGGTGGACTTATAAGAAATAAAGCTAGCATGTACACATATGCATTTATTTTAGGAATTCTTACTGGTTCTACGTATGTTTATTATTTTGCAAGATTAGGGCCAGAGATTTTTATTTCATGTATTGTAGGAGTATTATTAGTATTTGCTTTTGCTTATTTTTTGGCATTAAGAACATCAGAAGAAAAGATTATGAAACTTTCACCAATAATTTGGGGTGGAATTCTTGCATTGATTATACTAGAGTTTATTAATATTTTCTTTTTTAGATTTGGGATATTTGATTTACTTTTATCTACTGCTGGAATTTTAATATACTCGCTTTACGCTATTTATATAATGAAGTCTATACAAAGTAGGTGTAGATACGGAAGACTATCTGAAGGTGAGGTAGTACAACTATCATACTCTATATTTATTAGTTTTCTAAATTTATTACTTGATTTATTAAGATTTATGTCTATCATTAGTGATGACAATTAGCATTTAAATTATTTACAAATAATGGATAAAGATATAAAATTAAAATATAGTGACAGTAAAAAGAGAGGCAAATCCTCTCTTTTTATTATATATAATTATCAGAATTTTCTATAAATACTATAAGATAATAAGGAGAGGTATATGGAAGAAATAATAATTAATGGGAAAGAACTTACTTTACAGAAACTTATTAATATATCTAGATTTAATCGAAAGGTGAAGATTGATGATGCTGCTAAAGATAAGGTTAAAAAATCACGAGCTATAGTAGAGAAAATTGAAAATGAGAAAAAAGTAGTCTATGGGATTACGACTGGATTTGGAAAGTTTGCTAATGTGACTATATCAACAGAGGATTGCAAAAAGCTACAACGTAATTTAATACTTTCACATGCATGCGGAGCAGGGAGGCCTCTTCCTACAGATGTTGTAAGAGCTATTATGGTTTTAAGAGCTAATGCTCTATCAATTGGTTATTCAGGTATAAGACTTAGTACATTAGAAACTTTAATAAAGATGGTAAATGAGAATATTAATCCAATAATATTTGAAAAAGGTTCTTTAGGTGCTTCAGGAGATTTAGCTCCACTATCACATATGGTTTTACCAATGATAGGTGAAGGTGAAGCAGAGTATAAAGGGGAGATTATGTCAGGAAGAGAAGCTATGATAAAAGCAGATGTTAATATCGTAGAATTAACTTCCAAAGAAGGGTTAGCCTTAATTAATGGTACTCAAGTAATGACAGCAATAGGGGCATTAACAGTTTATGACGCCATTAATTTAATAAAGGTAAGTGATATTGCAGCAGCATTAACTTTAGAAGCTTTAAGAGGCATAAAGGATGCTTTTGATATAAGAGCTCATAAAGTAAGACCTCATAAGGGACAATTAAAAACTGCCGAAAATATTTTGAATTTAACTGAAGGAAGTACTTATATTACTAGACAGGGAGAACTAAGAGTACAAGATGCTTATTCTTTAAGGTGCATACCACAGGTGCATGGAGCAAGTAAAGATGCAATATCTTATGTAGAAGAAAAAGTTTTAATAGAGATGAATTCTGTAACAGATAATCCAACTATATTAGAAGATAGTGATGTAATATCAGGTGGTAACTTTCATGGACAACCTATGGCATTAAGTTTTGATTTTTTAGGAATAGCTTTAGCTGAATTAGCTAATATATCTGAAAGACGTCTTGAAAGATTAATTAATAATCAATTGAATGATTTACCATCATTTTTAATAGAAAATGGAGGATTGAATTCAGGATTTATGATAACTCAATATGCAGCAGCTTCATTAGTTTCAGAGAATAAGGTTTTAGCTCATCCAGCCTCAGTTGATTCAATTCCCTCTTCAGGTAATCAAGAAGACCATGTAAGTATGGGAACAATTGCTGCTAGAAAGAGTAGAGAAATATTAGAAAATGTAAAGAGGGTAATTGCCACAGAAATTATGGCGGCATGTCAAGCTATTGACTTTAGAGAAGGATTAATATTAGGAAAAGGAACAAAGGTTGCTTATGATATTGTAAGGCGACATGTAGACTTTGTAAAAGAAGATAAGATTATGTATAAAGATTTAGAAAAAATTACTGAGTTAATAACATCAGAGGAACTATTAAGAGAGGTTGAAAAAGTGGTAGAGTTAAAATATTAGTAAGGAGATATACTAAATATGGCAAAAATAATTGAATGTATACCTAATTTTAGTGAAGGTAGAGATCCTGTAATCATAGATAAAATAATAGATACCCTTAGAGGAAAAGAAGGTATAAAGCTTTTAGACTATTCTAGTGATAAAGATCATAATCGAACTGTAGTGACATTTGTAGGTTCACCAGAAAAGGTATATGAAGGAATACTAAATATGGCAGATAAGGTATATGAATATATAGATATGAGAAAACATAATGGTGAGCATCCGAGGATGGGAGCTTTAGATGTTGTTCCCTTTGTGCCTGTTAATGATGTAACTATGGAAGAATGTATAAGCTTAGCTAATAAAGTTGCTAAAGAGATAGGGGATAAATATAAAGTACCTGTATATTTATATGAAGATGCTGCTACTAAAGAGGAAAGAAGAAATTTAGCAACAGTTAGAAAAGGGCAATATGAAGGGTTTTTTGAAAAAATAAATAATCCAGAATGGAAACCAGATTATGGACCTAGTGTAATGAATGCCAAGTTAGGATGTGCTGCTATTGGAGCAAGAGTACCTTTGGTTGCCTTTAATGTTAATTTAGATACAAATAATATAGAGATAGCTCAAAATATAGCAAAGGTTGTTAGACACATAGGTGGTGGATTAAGGTATGTTAAAGCTATGCCAGTAGAGCTAAAGGAGAGAAATATAGTTCAAGTATCTATGAATTTAGTTAATTATGAGAAGACTGCAATATATAGAGCTTTTGAGATGATAAAGATGGAAGCTAAAAGATATGGAGTTAATGTAATAGGTAGTGAAGTTATTGGATTAGTGCCAATGGCTGCATTAATACAATGTGCAGAATATTATCTCCAAATTGAAAATTTTTCTAAAGAACAAATATTAGAAACGAGGCTATAGTATGTTTTTAATATTAAAAAATATAAGCTCTCTTGTTACCTGTAGAGGAAGTTATGGAAAAACTAAAGATGAGATGAAAGATGCAGGAATAATTGCTAATGGATATATAGTAATAGAAAATGAATATATCAAAGAAATTGGTGAGGGAGATGGATATTTAAAATATCTTAATAATGAGGCTGTATCTATAGACTGTAATGGTAAAACTGTAACTCCAGGTCTAATAGATTGTCATACTCATATAGTATATAGTGGGTCACGAGAAAAGGAGCTTAAGTTAAAGTTAAATAATAAAAGCTATATAGATATTCTTAAAGCTGGTGGAGGTATATTAAGTACAGTAAGAAGTACAAGAAATGCATCATTAGAACAATTAATAAAAGAAAGTGAAATTAGATTAAATAATATGCTTTTGCATGGTACAACAACTATTGAAAGTAAATCAGGCTATGGATTGAATCTTAAAGATGAAGTTAAAATACTAAAAGTTAATAAAAAATTAAATGATACTCACCCAATAGATATAATATCAACTTATCTTGGAGCTCATGCTATTCCAGAAGAGTATAAATACAATAGAGAAAAATATATTGAGGAAATAATTAATAATCATATTCCATATATAGTAGATAATAACTTAGCAGAATATATAGATGTATTTTGTGAGAGAGGAGTATTTACTGTAGAAGAATCAAAAAGGATTTTAGAAGCTGGGATAAGTAAAGGATTGAAAGCTAAGATTCATGGTGATGAAATAGAAAGTATAGGGGGAGGTGAATTAGCTGGTGAGTTAAAAGCAACTTCTGCTGAACACTTAGTAGCTATATCAGACAAAGGAATAGTATCTTTATGCGAAAATAATGTGATTGCAGTTTTATTACCATCTACATCATTTTATTTAATGCTGAATCACTATGCTGACGCTAGGAAGATGATAGATAATGGAGTGAAGATAGCATTATCTACAGATTGTAATCCAGGAACATCACCTAATGAATCATTACAATTTACTATGACTTTAGCATGCTATGGAATGAGATTATTACCAGAAGAGATTATAAATGCAGTTACTATAAACGCTGCTTGTGCAATAAATAGAGAAAAAGAAATAGGAAGTATAGAAGTAGGTAAAAGGGCTGATATAACAGTTTTTAATAGTAATAGTTTAGAATATTTAATATATCATATTGGAAGTAATGCAGTAGATAAAGTTATAAAAAATGGAAAAATAGTAGTTGAAAGTGGAAAGTTAAAATTTTAGGGGGTATGAACAAATGTTTGCAAATAGTAAAATAGAAGACTTTTTAGAAAATGTATCTTCCTCAGAACCAACACCAGGAGGGGGAACTGTAGCGGCATTATTAGCAGCACTATCATCATCTTTAGTAAGTATGGTTTATGATATTACAAGTAATAAAAGCATGTTTTTAAATTTAGATAAAAGTGTAAAGAGTGAAATATTATTAGCACAAGATAGGATAGGTAATATAACAAGATTATTTTTAAAACTTATGGAGGACGATGCTGTTGCCTTCAATAAAGTGATGATAGCGTATAAACTACCTAAGTCTAATGAAGATGAGATTAGTTTTAGAAATAATAAAATTCAAGATAGCTATAAAGAGGCTCTATATATACCTCTTCAAACTCTTAGAGAAAGCTATAAGCTATATGATTATATATATTTGGCATGTTTATATGGAAATAAGAATGCTATAACTGATGTTGGGGTAGCTGCATTATCATTACAGTCAGCTATAGAAGGAGCTGCACTAAATGTAAAGATAAATGCAAAATATATAGAAGACAGAGAATATGTATCTTTAATTATTTATGAATGTAATGAAACTATAAAAAATGGTAGAGATAAAAGAGATGATATATTGAAGAAGGTGCAAATGGAATTAGAATGTTAATGGAAGGTTGAGATTTATGAATAATAAAGATATATATAATTCAATGAATATAAAATTAGATAATGTATTGCCAGATAAGACTATATTTAAAGAAGGTATAAGAAGAGCCCCTGATAGAGGATTTAATTTGACAAAAGAAGAAACAGAGTTAGCTCTTAGAAATGCTTTGAGATATATTCCTGAAGAATTGCATGAAGAAATAGCACCAGAATTTTTAGAAGAGCTTACTACTAGAGGAAGGATATATGGATATAGATTTAGGCCGAAGGAAAGGATTTATGGTAAGCCTATAGATCAATATAAAGGTAAATGTATAGAGGGAAAAGCATTTCAAGTTATGATAGATAATAATTTAAGTTTTGACATAGCTTTATATCCATATGAACTTGTTACTTACGGAGAAACTGGACAAGTGTTTCAGAATTGGATGCAGTATTGTTTAGTTAAAAAATATCTAGAAGAACTTACAAACGAGCAAACTTTAGTTATTGAATCAGGTCATCCTGTAGGTCTCTTTAAATCAAGAAAAGAAGCACCAAGAGTAATAATTACTAATGCTATTATGATAGGACAATTCGATAATTTAAAAGATTGGCATAGAGCTATGCAATTAGGTGTAGCAAACTATGGACAAATGACAGCAGGTGGATGGATGTATATTGGTCCTCAAGGAATAGTGCATGGAACCTTTAATACCATATTAAATGCAGGAAGATTAAAGCTTGGAATTAAAGAGGATGAAGATTTAAGTGGTTATATTTTTGTATCATCTGGTTTAGGTGGAATGAGTGGAGCTCAAGGTAAAGCCGCAGAAATAGCTGGAGCAGTTGGTATAATTGCAGAAGTTGATTATTCAAGAATTGAAACAAGATACAACCAGGGGTGGATTAAGATTGTATCTAATAATCTAGATGAAGTATTTAAGATTGCAGAAGAATATAAATTTAGAAAAGAACCTATTTCAATAGCTTATCATGGAAATATAGTAAACTTACTAGAATATGTCGTGAAAAATAATAAAAACATAGACCTTTTATCTGACCAAACATCTTGTCATGCTGTATATGATGGTGGATACTGCCCAAGAGGAATTGATTTTGCAGAGAGAACTAGACTTTTAAAAGAAGAAAGAGCAGAGTTTGAAAGATTAGTTGATTGTACACTAAAAGACCACTTCAAATTAATAAAAGAATTATGTAACAGAGGGATATATTTCTTTGATTATGGAAATTCATTTATGAAAGCTATATTTGATGCAGGTGTTAAAGAAATATCTAAAAATGGAATAGATGAAAAGGATGGCTTTATTTTTCCGTCTTATGTAGAAGATATAATGGGACCAGAACTTTTTGATTATGGTTATGGCCCTTTTAGATGGGTATGTTTAAGTGGAAAAGAAGAGGATTTAATAAAAACTGATAAGGCAGCAATGGAATGTATTAATCCTAATAGGAGAGCACAAGATAGAGATAATTATGTTTGGATAAAAAATGCTCAGAAAAATAATTTGGTAGTTGGAACAAAAGCAAGAATTCTATATCAAGATGCTTATGGTCGTAGAGACATAGCCTTAAAGTTTAATGAAATGATAAGGAATGGTGAAATAGGTCCAATAATGATAGGCCGTGATCATCATGATGTAAGTGGAACAGATTCACCTTTTAGAGAAACGTCTAATATTAAAGATGGTAGTAACATTATGGCTGATATGGCTGTTCAATGCTATGTAGGAAATGCTTCGAGAGGTATGAGTTTAGTAGCTCTTCATAATGGTGGTGGAGTTGGTATAGGCAAAGCTATAAATGGTGGATTTGGATTAGTTTTAGATGGTAGTTTCTATGTGGATGAAGTAATAAATTCAGCTATCCTTTGGGATGTTATGGGAGGTGTAGCTAGAAGAGCTTGGGCTAGAAATGAAAACTCTATAACTACTAGCATTGATTATAATATTAATAATAAAAATAAAGATCATATAACCTTACCTATTTTATCATCAAATGAACTTATTGAAAGTGTTGTAACAAAACATTTTAATTATTAAAATTTGTCAAAATTATTATCGTAAAAATTTTGATATCTATACTATGAATAAAAAATAGACTTCTGATAAAGATAATAGTAAATAATTTTAATGAAAACGTTAATTCATTAGATATTTGCTAATGTATCAGATGGAATATAATGATTAAGTTTGCTATTATTAAATTTAAAGTATAATTCTGTGGAATTACACTTTAATAAACAAAAGAGGAGATAAGATATGGGAAGTAAAAAAAGTACATCTAAATTAACTTTAATGGCTCTTATACTTATGATTTTTACATCAGTATTTGGTTTTAACAATATTCCAAGAGCATTTTACCTTATGGGATATTCAGCTATTCCATGGTATATTTTTGGGGCAATTGCCTTTTTTATTCCTTATGCATTTATGATGGCAGAGTTTGGTGCTGCTTACAAAGATGAAAAAGGTGGAATATATTCATGGATGGAAAGCTCTGTAGGACGTAAATTTGCATTTATTGGGACATTTATGTGGTTTTCTTCTTATATAGTATGGATGGTAAGTGTATCATCTTCTATATGGGTACCTTTATCAAACCTAATATTTGGTGCAGATAAAACATCTACTTGGTCATTATTTGGCCTAAACTCAGCACAAACACTTGGAATTCTAGGAATATGTTTTATTATAGTAATAACATTCCTATCATCAAAGGGAATGAACAGTATTTCAAAAGTAGCTTCAGTTGGAGGAGCTTTTGTAACAAGTGCTAATGTTGTACTGATTGTTGGTTCAATTATTGTTCTTTGTGCAAACAAATTTAAATTTGCACAACCTATAACTTTAGAACAATTTACACATTCACCAAATCCAGCATATGGATCAATTCTTGGTGTGTTAGGATTCTTAGTTTTCGCTATTTTTGCTTATGGCGGATTAGAAGCAGTTGGAGGATTAGTTGACCAAACTGAAAACTCTCAAGTAACATTTCCGAAAGGGATTAAGATTTCAGCAATAGTTATTGGAGTTGGATATTCTTTAGCAATACTTACAGTTGGATTCTTTACAAATTGGGATGCAGTATTAAATAATCCTAATGTTACAATGGCAAATGTTTCTTATGTTGTTATTAAAAACTTAGGAATAGAATTAGGTAAGGTTTTCGGCTTGTCACCGAATGGAATAGAAATAATGGGTACATGGTTTGCTAGATATATAGGGCTTGCAATGTTCCTAGCATTACTTGGAGCATTCTTTACATTAATTTATGCACCGTTAAAGCAATTAATTGAAGGAGCTCCAAAGGGAATTTGGCCAAAAAGCTGGACTGAATTAGATAAGAATGGAATGCCAGTTAAAGCTATGTATGTTCAAGGTATAGCAGTTATAGCTATAATACTTATTGCATCATTTGGGGGACGTAATTCAGATAAATTCTTAGATTACTTAATACTTATGGGTAACGTGTCTATGACAATACCAACTATGTTCTTAGCTATAGCTTTTATTTACTTTAAGAAAAATGATAATATTAAAAAACCATTTGTTATATTCAAGAGTAAAACAATGGCTACAGTTTGGGCGATAATAGTTACAATAACAGTTGGATTTGCAAACTTCTTCACAATAATTCAACCAGCTATTGAAACTAAAGACTACGTTTCAACAATATTCCAATTAGCAGGGCCTATAGTATTTGGATTGATAGCATTTATATTAATTTCGAATTTTGAAAGAAAAGAAAAAAATAAAGATAAAAAAAGAGTTGCATAATAGCAGCTCTTTTTTTCATATACTACGAAAGTTTAAATTATCTAATTATATTAGCTATTACAAATAGCTGAATTACTAGAATTATAGGAATTCCTACTTTGAATTTTAGGTGCTTAGTTTTGTGTCTAAAAGTATACATTCCTATAAGAGAGCCTATTGAACCTCCTAATAAAGATATCAATATAAGTGTATGTTCACTTATTCTCCATTCTTTTTTTATAGCGCGTCTCTTATCTATGTACATTAATATAAAAGATACGAAATTTATTATAATAAAATATATAGTAAAATACTTAATCAAATTATTCACCTCTTCTAATAATTATATATAACTGGTTATAAAGAAAAATTCTTAAGTATAAAGTAACTTAAGAATTTTTAAAAGTATTATTATTTTTCAGTTCCATCTATTAATCTTTTTATATTAGCTCTATGTCTCCAAAAACAAAGTGCAGCAGCTATAAATGTTGATATAATCAAGTATTTATCATAACCAAAAAGCCATGTAGAAGTACATAAAACTACTGCAGCAGTTAATGATCTAATAGAAACTATTTTTGTAAAAAGTTTTAAGCCAAAGAAAACTATCGCTGTAACTATGAAAGCTTTAGGAACTATAAACATAAATGCTGCAGCTGAAGTTGCAACTCCCTTACCACCTTTAAATTTTAAGAAAATAGTGTAGTTATGTCCAAGTATTGCTGCTAATGCAACTAACCCTAAGCTTAAACTTTTATTAGTTGTTAATATATTATTAGCTAAAAGTATTTGTGTTAAAACGACAGGGACAATAGCTTTTAACATATCTAGTATAGCTGTTATTTTACCTATTTTTTTACCAGCAACTCTTCCAACGTTAGTAGCGCCAATATTTCCACTTCCATAATCTCTTACATCTTTATTTAACTTTTTCTTAACTATAATGTATCCACTAGGTATAGATCCCATAAGATAACTAAAAATAATTAATAATGCTAGCATGTTAAACTCCTTTGTTAATTCTAAATATTAATAAAAATAAAATAATATGATATCTTTATAAATATAATATTATTTTAGATATTGAAAATATGCAAGAGAAACATAATATTATAACTTTAAAATCTACTCGATATTATAAATAATATAAGAATTTATAGTAAAAATTAAATTAAGACTATATTTTAACAAGATAAAAAGATTAGATTTGTTAGTTAAAGAAAGGATAAGTTTATGATAGATATTTATACAATAGGACATTCTAATTATTCTATAGAGAGATTTGTTGAAATGTTAAAAAAGTTTAAAATAGATGTAGTAGTTGATATTAGAGGAACTCCTTATTCAAAATATAATACTCAATATAATAAAGAAGCGTTAGGCATTACATTGAAAGAGCTAGGATTTAAATATATTTATATGGGGAGAGAGTTTGCTGCACAAAGAGATAATAAAATAATTTATACGTGGGAAGGATATTCAGATTTTGAAAAGGTTATTAATGAACCAAGTTTTATAGAAGGGATTGAAAGACTAAAGAACGGTTTAGCAAAGGGATATACTATAGCATTATTAGGTGCTAAACAAGATCCTGTTAATTGTCATAGATTTGCTCTTGTTGGAAGAGATTTATATAAAAGAGGTTTTAATGTTAAACATATAGAAGATGATTTAACTATTTCATCCCAATTAGATTTAGAAGAAAGGTTGTTAGAACGATATTATCCTAATGAAGAACAAATTACTATGGATTTATTATTAAACGGTGAAAAAAGTAGAGAAGAGAAACTTATAGACAGTTATAGAAAGATAAATAGAGAAATTGGGTTTAGAGTTGAAAATTTAAATGTAACAAAGAAAATTTAACTTTCATAATATAGTATAATGAATATACTATGGGAGTGAAAATATGAATAAATGGGATGACTTGGCTATGGTAACTTTTATTGCATGTGATGTAATAATTGAGAACACAGAGAATTTCAAGTTGTTTTCTAATTACTTTTATAAAAATTTAAAATATGAAGCAAAAGATATACTTAAAAGACTATTCAAATAAAATAAAGGAGGTGGTTTTTTATGAATTATAAAAGTGTTTTAAATAATTTAGTGTATCTAGATATAGAAACCACCGGATTAGATCCTCTTAGTTCTGAAATTATTGAGATTGGAGCTATAAAGATTAAGGATTTTATACAAAGTGAAATAAGTATTTTGATTAAACCCCTAAAAGATGTTCCCAAAGGTATATATCATCTATGTGAAGGACTTAGAAAAGAAGATTTAGATAATGGGTATGAACTACAAGAAGCCAAGAGTATATTGAAAGAGTTTATTGAGGAGTTGCCTTTAATTTGTCATAATAAATCTTTTGAAAAATCTTTTTTCTCATATTACTTTCCAGATATAAACAATAACATGTTAGATTCAATGGAATTAGCATGTATATTAGAACCAAATCGAAAGTCTTACAATATTCAAGATCTTCTAAGTGAGATTACTACAATAAGAGAAAAGGAAAGACATCGAGGACTTAGTGATTCAATTCATACTATGTTAATTGTTAATTCGTTATTGTGCAGATTGTGGCAAAAAGAAGAAGAGAATAATAAAGTTAATGCTTTATATAATGACATAAAGAAATTGTTTAATAACAGACCTTCGTGGGAATGGGAAGAGTACTTATTAAAACCAATTATGTTTGATTTTATTGATTATCCTTATGTTTTATTTAAGGAGCGTTTATTTAAACCTTTAAGAATGAACAAAATTGATATAGATTATGAAAGATATGAAAAACTTTTAAGAGATAATGAAATATGGAATAACGGTGGAGATTTTAAATATCAGTATAGAGCAGATCAAGAGTCTATTTCTTTACAGATAAGAAATAACTATGAGAAAAGTAAAAGAATATTTATTGAAGCACCAACAGGGAGTGGAAAGACATTTGCATATCTTTTAATTGCTATTATTACAGCTTATTTAAATAAGCAAAATAAAAATTATGAAGATAGTAATTTTGTAATTTCAACAGATACAAAAGAATTGCAGAATCAATTAATTGACAAAGATATCCCTAATATGCTTAGAAAATTAAATTTATATAATAAAATAAACTTTGGAGCTATGAAAGGCAAAGGAAACTACATTTGTATGGAAAGACTTAAAAAATCTAAAGAATTTGACAATGATGATATGAGTTTGCTTGCTTTTATATTTTTAAAGAGATATGGAGAAGATGGTATTAGTGGTGATTTAGAAAATATTAATTTTTGGGCCTTAAATCATTTTAAAATTGATAAATATAAGATACATATTAATTGTGATAGTGAAAATTGTAATTTAGATAGATGTAAAACTACATGCTATTTAAAGAATAGATATAATGAATTGCAAAAAGAGAACATTACAGTTGTTAATCACTCCCTATTAGCTAGTTGGCCATATTCAGAAAAAAGAAAAATTAATCATTTAATTATAGATGAGGCTCATAATTTAATGGAAAAAGCATATGATTTCTTTTCGGAAGAATTTAATTCATTTGAGTTTTTAGAGTTATTAAAGCAAATAAATGAAACAACTCCATCTATTATATTTTTATTAAAAAGGTTGAATGGATTATATAACTATAAGAATCATATTGATACAGATGATATAATTAATAAATCAAAAGATGTAGAAATTAATTTAGCTTTTATACTAAATGAGTTTAGAAGACTAGGCCTAAAAAATGGACAGTACAACTTTAGTGATGAATTTTTTAATTCTGAAGAAATATTGAAAAAATCGTTATCTAGTATTAAAGAACTATTAAGTAATATCAAATTAAGTATCTATAGACTTTATAAAGTTTTAGATGACTACATGAAAAGTATACTAGATGAAGATGAAAAAGATTCTGGAAACGAATATAGAGTGCTGAGTAATTATGTTATGAAACTTAGAGATTCTTTTGAGATAATTGATAACTTTTTAGAGTTTTCAAAAGATTATGCAAAAGTGTTAGAAATAGATAAGGAATATAGGTATTTTATAATCAAGAATATACCGTTAAACATAGCTAAGTTAATTAATGAAAATATGTTAAAGGAAGTTAAAAGCACAGTTTTTATTTCGGCTACTTTAAGAATTAATAATTCATTTAATGAAGTTAAAAAAATATTAGGTCAACAAGAAGCGAATACCTTTTTCATAAAGCCAGTATTTAATTTAAAAGATAGAACTAAAATTTTTACAGTAAAAGACATAGGTTCTTATAAGAATGAGGATATATTTGCTAATAATACTGCAAAATTCATTTATGAATTAGCTGTAAAAACAAAAGGGCATATGCTAGTTTTATTTAGTAATAACTTAAGAAGACAAAGTGTAATGAATAGATTAATTCAATATGCTAAAGGTACTGCTTTAGAGGTATACGATAATAAAAAGGCTATACAATATTTAAAAGATAAAAATAGACAGGTTGTAATCTTAGGTAGTAAAGGATTCTTTGAAGGAATAGACATTCCAGGTGATTCTTTAAATTGTGTAATAATAGATAAAATTCCTAATATAAATCCTACTGATCCTTTATATAAAGCTTTAAAAGCGTATACGAATATTTATTATAGTGGATACAATTACCCTAAAGTGTGTATCAAAGTTAAACAGGGATATGGACGATTAGTAAGGAGTATATATGATTATGGATATTTTATAATTCTTGATGGAGGCACCAATAGTGAGACTTTAAGAAAATTAGAAGGAGATTTAAATGGTCCTCGTATCAATGAAAAATGGAGCAAAGAAATAGTAAATAATATATCTCTTGATTTTAATAGGTGGGATGAGGAAAATTTTAATAGCATTATTAAAGAAATAGATATTAATAAAATTAAGAATAGCTTTAATGATATTTCTTTTAAGATGAATTTGTATTGGGAATGTATAGAAAATGATGCTATGAAAGAGATATCAAAGTTTAAAAATAATGAAAAGATAATTGAATTAAAATTACAAGACATTAAAAATAAAAAGTTGTGAACTATAAAATGCTCACAACTTTTTTTGTAATTTATGACAAAATATCAAAGCTTAAAAGGATAATAGTGGGATAATAATACTTATATTGGAAAATAAAAATATATTAAAAATACAATATCTTGTATTTGATTAAAAAGCGTTGACAAAAGGTCGAAATTTATCGTATTCTGTTAGATGTGCGAAAGCTTTTTTGCATTTAGTAATTAATATTTGTATAAAATTAGGCATGAGGTGAATTACAAATGGGTATAAAACTAGAAAATCTAGTTGTAAAGTTTGGAGATTTTAAGGCAATTAATGATGTAACATTACAAATACCAAAAGGTAAGCTTGTTTCATTATTAGGACCTTCAGGATCTGGTAAGTCAACAACATTATTTACTATTTCAGGAATACATAAGCCACACAGTGGTAAGATATTCTTTGGAGACAGAGATGTTACTGGATTAGATCCAGAAAAATTAGGAATAGGTTTAATTTTCCAAAACTATGCACTATATCCTCACATGACTGTAAGAGAAAACATAATGTTCCCTTTAAAGAACTTAAAATGGGACAAGGCTAAGGCTGAAGCAAGAGTTCTTGAAGTTGCTAAGATAGTAAAAATTCAAGATCAATTAGATAAGAAGCCAGCACAACTTTCTGGAGGACAACAGCAAAGAGTTGCTATAGCAAGAGCTATTGCAAAGAATCCAGATATCTTATTACTAGATGAACCACTTTCAAACTTAGATACTAAGTTAAGAGTTGAAACTAGACAAGAAATAAGAAGAATTCAAAAAGAAACAGGGGTTACTGCTATATTCGTTACTCACGACCAAGAAGAGGCTATGAGTATTTCAGACGAAATAGTTTTAATGAAAGATGGAGCAATACAACAAATATCTTCTCCAAGTGATATTTATATGAACCCTTGTAACAAGTTTGTTGCGTCATTCATAGGAAGTCCTGAAATGAACTTCATTGACCTAACAATAAACAACGGAGAATGCACTATTGATACTTTAAAAATAGACAATCTACCAAAAGATATGTCTAAAGGTACTTTAGGTGTTAGAGCAGAAGATTTTGAAGTTGCTACAGAAGGTCTTAAAACAAAAGTTATGACAGTAGAAATACTTGGTAGAGAAAGATTATTAACTTTAGAACATAATGATAGAACTTATAAGATGTTAGTTGATAAAGAGTTCTATATCAATGAAGGTGAAGAATTAATAGTTAGACCTAAAACTGGTAAGAGTTATGTGTTTGACGCTGAAAGTGAGGCGTTCGTAACAAAATGCTAAAAAAAGGGCGTAAAGGATATATATATTTATTACCAGCATTAATTATATTAGGTGTATTTGTTTTCTATCCAATTATAACTACTATAGTAGGAAGTTTTGATGAAACTAAAGCTCCGGGATTTGTATTTGGATTTGATAGTTACAGATACTTATTCCAAGATAAGAGATTTATACAATCACTTATTAATACATGTATTTATGCAGCAGTAGTTCCAGCATTATCTGTTGGTATTTCACTATTACTTGCAAATTCATTAGTAAATATAAAAAATGAAAAAGTAAGAGGGGTTTTCCAAAGTATTTACTTCTTACCATACGTAACTTCTTTAGTTGCAATTGGTGTAGTATGGTCTTGGTTATTTAATAGTGAGTATGGTATTATAAACTACCTGTTAGGGTTAGTAGGAATTAATCCAGTAAACTGGCTTAATGATCCTAAATATGCAATGCTTGCATTAATAATCTTTGCAGTATGGAAGAGTTTAGCGTTTAATACACTAATTTTAACTACAGGAATAGCTTCAATTAATCCGCAATACTATCAAGCAGCTAAAATAGACCAAGCTACTGATGGAACTATATTTAGAAAGATAACAATTAAATTAGTTTCTCCTATGATAGTATATACATATATAATCAGCTTAATAGCAGCATTTAAGGTTTATACAGAAGTTTATGTTCTATTTGGAGGACGTACACTAGATGGTGCAGTATCTACAGTAGTTAGATATATTATTGATAGATTCTATGGGGACCAAGATTTCCCATTAGCATTTGCTGCAGCAGTAGTATTATTAATAATAATTTTAACTGTTACGTTTGTTCAAAGAACAATTTCACGTAATAAAGTTCATTATTAAGGAGTGCGGACATGAAGAATAAATTAAATATAAAAGTAGCTTTAAAGTATTTTATATTAGTTGCTTTTGCTATAATTACTTTATTCCCATTTTACTGGATGATAGCATCATCTTTTAAGGATAGTTTTGAGGTTATCCAAACACCTCCAACAATGGTTCCTAATAAAATATTATGGGAAAATTACAGCACAGCATTATCAATGGCTCCATTTGGAAGATATTTTATAAATACTATTATAGTTACGATTTTAAGTATAATTAGTACAGTTATAATAGCAATATTATCAGCTTTCGCTTTCTCTCATCTAGAATTTAAGGGAAGAGATTTAATATTCTCAATTTTCTTAGCTTCAATGATGATACCAGGTGAAGTTTTAATAGTTACAAACTTTAAGACAATATCTCAATTAGGTCTTATGGATACTTATACAGCACTATTTGTTCCTTACATGGCAAACGTTCTGTACATCTATATGCTTAGAGAATTCTTCTTAAAGATACCAAAACAATTATATTATGCAGCTAAGGTTGATGGTTCAAGTGATTGGAAATTCTTATGGAGAATCGTTGTTCCAATGGCCAAGCCTTCAATAATTACAATTTGTATACTAGTAGGAATAAATTCATGGAATGCATTCTTATGGCCATTATTAGTTACTAATAAAGAAAACATGAGACTGTTAGCAACAGGATTAACAGCATTCCAATCTGATGCAGGAAATCAATATGAGTTAATTATGGCAGCTTCAACTATAATTACAATGCCAATAATTGCAGTTTATATTTTCCTTCATAAGAAGATAATGAGTGGTATTTCTATCGGGGGAATTAAAGGATAGTTTATTAGGAATAACATAATTTTATTTAATGATTTAAAAAAGTTTTAGAGCATGAAGGAACCTTGATTTAATCAAGGTAACTTCTTAGCTCAAAAAATTTTAATCTTTTTTTATTCATTAAAATGGGATAAATGGAATTCTTGATATATAAATTAAAATTTTTACAAGAGGTGGTACTAATGAAAAAAAGACTATTAGCAGTATTAATGACTGCAGCAGTTGCTACTTCAGCTTTCGTTGGATGTTCTAAAGGAGCTTCTTCAAATGCTGATATAGTAACAGAACTACAAGAGCCTGTAACTATAGAAATGTGGCACTACATGACTGGTAAACAAGCTGAAACATTACAAGAAATCGTTGAAGAGTTCAATACTACAAACGATAAGGGGATAACTGTAAATGCTGTTGCTCAAGGAAGTGTTGCAGATCTTAACAAGAAGGTTATAGCAGCTTCTCAATCTAATACATTACCAGCAATCATAAATGTTTATCCTGATTTAGCTACAGGATTAATAAATGAAGGTAAAATAGTAGATTTAGCTACATACATAAACGACGAAAACGTTGGTATGGCTGATGATATGAAAAATGATTTCGTAGACGCATTCATTGCAGAGCTATCTCAATGGGAAGAAGGAAAAGTTTATGGTTTACCAATGACTAAATCAACTGAAGTATTATACGTAAACAAAACTTTACTTGAAAAGTTAGGTTATACTATGGCTGACATGGAAAACTTAACTATGGAAAAATTAGCTGAAATTTCAAAGAAAGCTTATGATGAATTAGGAATAGCTGGATTTGGATTTGACTCTTCTTCAAATGCTTACATTTCAACTTTAAAAATGGGTGGAATGAACTTTGTTGAATTAGATGGTACAATCAATGTTGATAATGAATGGGTAAGAGAATTTATGCCATTCTTACAAGAACAAACTACTAAAGGATACTTTAGAATTGCTGGAGAGGATAAGTTCCTTTCAGGTCCATTCTCTAACCAAAAGATGTTAACTTACCAAGGTTCTTCAGCAGGATTTGCTCATATCAATACAAATGGTGCTTTCGAAATAGGTGTAGTTGAAGTTCCAGTATTTGAAGGAAAAGACAAAGCTGTTATCCAACAAGGTGCTTCTTTATTTGCTACATCTACTGTTTCAGCTGAACAACAATACGCTTCATATGAATTTATGAAATTCTTAACTAGCACTGAAAATACAGCTAAATTTGCAACTTCAACAGGTTACTTACCAGTTAGAAAGTCTGCTCAAGATTTAGATTCAGTTAAAGCATTAATTGAAGATGAAACTAACCTTTATGGTCAAATTTACAATGTAGCTCAAAAAGCTTTAGAATATGCTTACTACACTCCAGCTGTTAACAATGCTCAATCAGCAAGAACATCAGTTGAAGAAAAGTATGCAGCATTCGTTACAGGAAACATTACTGATTTAGATACTTTTGTTAAAGATTTATTATCAGAAGTTGAAACTTCAATAAGCAGACAATAGTTTGAAATAAAACATTTAATTTAATAATTTGAAGTTATTAGAGTATAGGCGTATTAGCGAAAGTTAATATTGAGGATACTAACAATTAATTGATTTAAAGTCCCTACTTAGTTATAATATATAGCTATGTAGGGATTTTTTTTACAGATATATATTATCGTAAATTATAGGAGGAAAATAATGATATACGCACCAATGAAAGAAATTATAGAAAAAATCGAAGAATTTGATAAGATAGTATTATTTAGACACGTGTTTCCGGATCCAGATTCATATGGAGCACAAAATGCTCTTAAAAATATAATTGAATGTACATATCCAGATAAAAAAGTATTATTATTTGGGGAACATTCTAAAAATCTTGAATACATAGGAAAGATGGATGAATCAAAAGAACTTGATAAAGATACACTTGCAATTATTTTAGATGTTGCAAATGCACCTAGAGTAGATAACCAAGAATTTAATAACTGTGGATATATTTTAAAGATTGATCACCACAAGCCTTTTGATGCACCTTTTGAAAATCTTACATGGGTAGATACAAATTATACATCTACTTGTGAAATGATTTTAGATTTATATTTAAGCAATAAAGATAAACTTAAGATTGAAAAGCAAGGAAGAAAAGCTTTATTTACAGGAATTATAGGGGATACAGGAAGATTCCTTTATGTTGAAAATCCTACAGATATCTTTAAAAAATTATCGGAAATAACATTTGACTTAGAAACAAAAGAGATTTATGCAAATATGTATAGAAGAGAAGAAGAAGAATTGAAATTCTTAGGATATATATATTCAAACTATAAAAAGACTGAAAATGGAGTTGCGTATTTAAAGGTTCCAAAAGAAGATGTAGCTAACTTTGGGCTTGAAACAATGAAAGCTGTAAGAATGGTTAATGCTCTTCAAGATACAGCAGGAATTATAAACTGGATGTTCTTTGTTGAAAAGCCAGATGGTGGAGTGTTCTGTGAATTTAGATCAAATGGACCTAGAGTAAATGATATAGCTGCAAAATTTGGCGGTGGCGGACATATGCTAGCTGCTGGTGCTTCTATAGCAAATTTTGATATTGCAGATAAAATGATTAAAGAGTTTGATGATAATTGCAAAGAATATTTAAATAAATAAAATACATTAAAGCTATTTATTAATATAATTAATAAAATTTGGTTGACAATTCAGTAATGGATTAATAAAATTATAATGTAGACTCCAAAGTAGTTTTCTTTGGAGTTTTTATCATATACATATTGTCAGTAGGTGGATTTATGAAGTTAACTAAAGGTCAAAATAGATTTATAAATAATAAGTCTATGGGAGTATCATTTTTAAAAGGTAAAAATAATAGTGGTAAAACAACTGCTTCATTATATAGAACAATAAATCTTGAAAATAATTATTGTATATATAATGAAGATAGAATATTGTATTTAGCTTTAAATAATGATAGTGCTAATAATATCAAGTCTAAATATAATGAGATAAAAGATAAAAATTATTTTTATTCATTATTTTCTTCAATAGATGAGAAGGTGACAATTCTTTCGTTGCCAGAACTTATACTAGAATATTCTAATAAATATAAAATGTATAATGATATGAAGTTAGTGTATAAGAATAAGGAGTCTTTAATTCAATTGATTAAAGATGAAGATTTTAATGATATTATCACTGCCTACGGAAAGAAATCTAAGTTGATTAAAAATCTCCCTTTGGAATCTTTATTAGAGGAAATTCTTTGGATTAAATCATGTGACTTTACATTTGAAGAGTATATGAATTGTAGCAGAACAGGAGCTATAAAAAGATTACGAAAAAACTCTATATCAAGAAAATTATTATATAACCTTATGGAAATGTATAATAAAAAGATGCTTCAAAATAAATTTATGGACAAGTATGATCGTGTTAAATTTGCTAAAGAATTTAGCAAGAATGTAAATGAAAAGTTTAAGCATATAATAATTGATGGTGGAGAGAAGATTACTAGATGTGAGCTTCAATTTATTTCATCATTATATAACATATCTAGTACTTCTTCATTAACATTTACAATAAATACAGAAGAAACTACAGAGATAGATTCTTGGTTTGTTAAAGGAAAAAAGACAACTTATTTAGAAGAAGAGTACAAAAATAAAACTTATATATTAAAGGGATTACCAATTAATAATGAAGCTAAAAAGGTAGACTATATGGAGAAGTTTAAATATATTAATTTAAAGCATAAAAATGAATTTGATTTTAATATAGATAGTTTAGGTGGAACTAAAGAAATTTATTTAGAGGATAATTTAGTATTTAAAGAAAATGAGTTAAAGGAGATACCTGTATTTAATCAGATTGCTGCTGGTAATCCAATTGAAATAAATGATGAGATGAGAGAAACCTTCTACTTGCCAGCTGGTTGGCTTGAACGTGGTAAAGATACATTTATCCTTGAAGTTAAGGGTGATAGTATGATAGATAAAAATATCTTTAGTGGTGATTTAGTTGTTATAAAGAAACAACATACAGCTTACAATAATGATATTGTAGCTGCTTCATTAGATGGTGAAGCAACATTAAAAATATTAAATACTAATGGTAAATATCCTAAACTTATACCAGCGAACAATAGATATAGTGAGATAAGTTTAGTAGATAAAGAGGTAAGTATTTTAGGTGTAGCAATAGGTATAATAAAACACCATCATTAAAAGGGGGCATTTAATATGGTATCAAAGAGTATGGAAACCTTAATGAAAAATAACTCTGTCATTAGAGAGATGTTTGATGAAGGTAAGAGATTAGAACAATTATATGGAGAAGAGAATGTTTTTGATTTTAGTATAGGTAATCCAAATGTAACTCCTCCAAACGAAATTAAAGAAAATATAATTAAAATTTTAAATGAAGAAAATCCGTTAGAGGTACATGGATACATGAATAATTCAGGTTATTTTTCTGTAAGAGAAAATATAGCGGAGCATTTAACTAAAACTAAAGGAATACAATTAGAAGATAAAAATATTATTATGACCTGTGGGGCTGCAGGTGGACTTAATATTATTATGAAGACCTTAGTAAATCCAGATGATGAAGTTATAATCTTTGCTCCATATTTTGGAGAGTATATAAATTATATCAATAACTATAATGGTAAAACTGTAATTGTTTCTTGTGATAAAAATAATTTTGAACCAAACTTAGATGAGCTAAAAGAAAAAATTACTGCTAAAACTAAAGCTGTAATTATTAATTCTCCAAATAATCCTTCAGGGGTTATTTATTCTGAGGAGATTATTAAAGCTATTAGTAATATATTAAGAGAAAGTTCGGAGAAATTAGGTACTGAAATTTGTTTAATATCAGATGAACCATATAGAGAAATTGTATATGATGGAGTCGAGGTGCCTTTTATTCTTAAGTATTATCATAACTCTTTAATTGTATATTCGTACAGTAAGTCTTTATCATTACCAGGAGAAAGAATTGGTTATATTGTAGTTAATCCTAAGATGAATAATATATCAAAAATTTTAGCTGCATTAAATATTGCAAATAGAGTATTAGGTTTTGTTAATGCACCATCGCTTTTTCAAAAAGTTGTAGGAAGATCTTTAGATTTAGAAGTTGATGTTAATATATATAAGAAAAATAGGGATTTATTATATAATCACCTTGTTAGCTTAGGATTTAAATGCTTAAAACCTAATGGAGCTTTTTATTTATTTCCTAAGTCTCCAATAGAAGATGACAATAAATTTTGTAATGAATTAAAGAAATTTAATATATTAGCAGTACCAGGATCGGTATTTGGTTGTAATGGCCATTTTAGACTTTCCTATTGTATTAAGTATGAAAAGATAGAAAATTCTTTAAAAGCCTTTGATAAGGTAGCAAAATTATATAGTGATTATTTATAAGAAAGTTTTTGTTTAGTTGCAGAATATGTATAGGTGGTGTTGTAGTGTCAAAAGTGGTAAAAAAAGTTGCGACAGTTCAAGATATAGCAGGGATAGGTAGATGTTCATTAACTGCAGCGATTCCTATATTATCTGTGTTAGGAGTGCAACCGTGCCCTCTTCCAACAGCTATTTTATCTTGTCAAACAGAATATCCTAATTTTCATTTTTATGATTTTACTAATGAAATGAGAGATTATATAGATTCATGGACTAGTATGAATTTAAGTTTCGATGGTATATATAGTGGTTTCTTAGGTTCAGAAGATCAAATTAATATTGTTATAGAATTAATAGAGAGATATCGAGAAGCTTTAATTGTAGTTGATCCAGTTATGGGAGATAACGGTGAAAAATATAAAACTTATACAATAGAAATGTGTAATAAAGTAAAAGATTTAGTTAAACATGCTAATATTGTAACTCCTAATTTAACTGAATGTTGTATTTTAACAGATAGAAAATATGAAGATGTTGTTGATGTTATTAATGAAGAGACTCTTTTTGAAATAGCAAGAGAAATTTCTGAACTTGGCCCTGAGAAGGTAGTTATAACTGGTGTTATAAAAGATGATGAAGTAATAACATTTGCATATGATAAAGAGCGAGATGAAAGTTTCAGTTTTTCTAATCCGTATAATAATAAATCCTACAGTGGAACAGGGGATATATTTGCATCTATAATTTGTGGTATGTTAGTTAGAGGGTTTGATTTTAAAATAGCTGTAAATAAAGCGTGTGACTTTATTAAAAATGCTGTATATATGACGAGTTTAGAAAATGCCGATGAAAGAAATGGTATATTCTTTGAGCCATTATTAAAAGATTTAATTATATAGTATTTAAAATGTGTTTTACTTTGAATAAAATGAGTTAAATTGGGCAAATTTAAAATAGGGGGGATAAATGTAATATATACCCCTTGTATTTTATAGTGAAGTATGTTAACATTTAAAAAGAAGTAATTTACTAATAGCTTAAAAACAAAGTGGGGTATAAATTCCCGCTTTTTCTATTTGAACGCAACTACTTTACCTAGTTGCGTTTTTACGTACATTTTTAAATTACTTAAAAACTGAATATTGTAAAGGAGGGTTAATATGAAAGTTGAGTCTTTAATTAAAGAGATTTACGGAATTGTTGAGCCTATGGCTAAGGAACTTAACTTAGAAATCTATCATATTGAATATGTTAAGGAAAATGGAGAGTATTATTTAAGAATATATATAGATAAGGATGGGGGAATCTTCCTATCTGACTGTGAAGCTCTTTCAAGAAGAGTTAGTGATGTGCTTGATGAAGTAGATCCTATAAAAGAAGCTTATTTCTTAGAAGTTTCTTCACCAGGATTAAACAGAAGATTATTTACTAATGATCACTATGTAAAATTTGTTGGTAGAGAAGTTTTAGTTAGATTAACTAAAGCATTAGATGGAAATAAGAACTTTAAAGGTACGTTAAAAGAAGTAAATGAAGATAACATTGTTATTCAACTAGAAGATGAAAAATTACAAACTATTCCTAAAGATAAGATAAAATCTACAAACTTAGAAGGGGAAATATAGCAAGGAGGGCAATTAAAATGAATGAGGAGTTTATAGGAGCTCTTAGAGAAATTGTTAAAGAAAAAGGTATAAGTGAGGATTTATTATTTGAAACTATAGAAGATGCATTAGAGGCAGCATACAAAAAGAATTATGCAGGACCTAATTCAGCAGCTGCAAATGTAAAAGTTACAATTAATAGAGATAACGGAGAAATTCATGTCTACTCTCAAAAAATTGTTGTTGAAGAGATTTTTGACAACGTAACTGAAATAAGTATAGAAGAGGCAAAAGAATTAAATCCTAAATATGATTTAAACGATGTAGTTGATTTCGAGGTTACACCTAAAAACTTTGGTAGAGTTGCAGCACAACTTGCAAAAGGTGTTGTTACACAAAGAATTAGAGAAGCTGAAAGAAGCATTATATATAACGAGTATAAAGAAAAAGAATATGATATCATCACTGGTACAATATTAAGAAAAGATAAAGGTAATGTATTCGTTAATATAGGAAAACTTGAAACAGCAATAGGACCAAATGAGCAAATGCCTGGAGAAATCTATAAATTCCCAGAAAAAGTTAAGTTATATGTTGTAGAAGTTAAAAATACACCAAAAGGAGCTCAAGTTGTTGTATCAAGAACTCATCCAGGATTAGTTAAAAGATTATTTGAACTAGAGGTTCCAGAAATTCATGAAGGTGTAGTAGAGATCAAGAGTATATCAAGAGAAGCAGGATCAAGAAGTAAAGTTGCTGTAGTTTCTCACGATGAAAATGTTGATCCAATGGGAGCTTGCGTTGGACCTAAGGGTGCTCGTGTTCAAAATATAGTAAATGAACTTAAAGGTGAGAAATTAGATATAATTAAATGGAGTAAAGATCCAGAAGAATTTATAGCTAGTGCTTTAAGTCCTGCAAAAGTATTAAGTGTAGATGTAGATGAAGAAAACAAGTCAGCTAAGGTCGTTGTAGAAGATAACCAACTTTCGTTAGCTATAGGTAAAGAAGGTCAAAATGTTAGATTGGCTGCGAAATTAACAGGATGGAAGATAGACATAAAGAGCAAATCTCAAGCGGAAGCATCAGCAGAATAGAGGTGATTTTTTATGAAAGTAAAAAAAATACCTTTACGAATGTGTACTGGTTGCATGGAGATGAAACCCAAAAAAGAGCTTATAAGAGTCGTTAAGAGCCCAGATGGAGAAGTTTCAGTAGATTTAACTGGTAAAAAATCTGGAAGAGGCGCTTATGTATGCAAAAATTCTGAATGTCTTGAAAAAGCTTTTAAAGCAAAGAGATTAAGTAGAAATCTAGATGTTGTTATAGATGAAGAGATATACAACAGACTAAGGAATGAGATAGAAAATGAATAGATTTTTTAACTTTCTAGGTTTAGCAAAAAGATCTGGAAATTTAATTGAAGGTTATAGCAAGTGTGATGAACAAAGAAATAAAGTTAATTTATATCTTGTAATACTATCTAATGATGCATCAGATAGTACAAAAAGAAAGTTTAGAAATCATTGTGCAGAAAAACAAATACCTTTAATTGAAGATTTTTCAAAAGAAGAGCTTGGAATTGCTATTGGAAGAGCTGAAATTAAAATTTTAGCTTTAAAAGATAAAAATATGGCAGAAAAGCTATTAGCATTGTACCAAACAGAAAAAGTAACAAATTAACCGGGGGTGATTTTATTGTCAAAGATTAGAGTATATGAATTGGCAAAAGAGCTTAATGTTAGCTCTAAAGATTTAATAAATTTATTAATGGACGAATTTAGCATAGAAGTAAAAAACCATATGAGCGTTATTGAAGATGAAGATGCAGAGCTTATAAAAGAATTATTAGGTGGATCTTCAGATAGTAATTCAGAAGATGGAGAAAAGAAAACTATCGTTGACGAATATGAAGAGCAATTAGCTGAAGAATTAAACAAAGGTGTAAGAAAAAAGAAAAAAACTAAGAAGCAATTAGAGCAAGAAGAAATTGAAAGAAATGCTGAAGCTGCTTCAGGAGTTATTGAAATAGGTGACACTATAACAGTTAAAGAATTAGCTGAAAAACTTGGTAAGCCTAGTAACGACGTAATTAGAACTTTAATATTTACAGGAGTTATGGCTGCATTAAATCAAGAAATAGATTTCAATACAGCTGAAAAAGTATGTGAAAAATATGAAGTTTTAGTTGCAAGAAAAGAAGAAACTAATGAACTAGAAAAGTTTGAAGATGATTCAGAAGTTTCAGAAGAAAACTTAGAAAAGAGACCTCCAATAGTTACTGTAATGGGACACGTTGACCATGGTAAGACATCATTATTAGATGCTATAAGACATGCAAAGGTTACAGCATCAGAAGCAGGTGGAATCACTCAACATATAGGTGCTTATACTGTAACTTTAAATGGTGAAAAAATTACATTCTTAGATACTCCAGGTCACGAAGCTTTTACAGCAATGAGAGCAAGAGGTGCACAAGTTACTGATATAGTAATATTAGTTGTTGCTGCAGATGATGGAATAATGCCTCAAACTAAAGAAGCTATAAACCACTGTAAAGCTGCTGGAGTTCCAATGATAGTAGCTATAAATAAGATAGATAGACCAGGTGCTAACATTGACAGAGTTAAGCAAGAATTAACAGAGCATGGATTAGTATCAGAAGACTGGGGTGGAGATACTATATGTGTTCCTGTTTCTGCAAAGACAGGTGAAAATCTTGAAAGTCTTCTAGAAATGGTTATCTTAACTGCTGAAATGCAAGAATTACAAGCTGATCCTAATAGAAAAGGAAAAGGAACTGTTATAGAAGCTAAGTTAGATAAAGGTAGAGGAGCTGTAGCATCTTTACTTATTCAAAATGGTACTTTAAATGTTGGTGATTCAATTTTAGTTGGTTCTACTTATGGTAGAATAAGAGCTATGTTTGATGATAGAGGAAAGAAGATAAAATCAGCTGGTCCATCAATTCCAGTAGAGGTATTAGGTTTATCTGAAGTTCCAGCAGCAGGTGATAGATTTGTAGTTGTTAAAGATGAAAAGACTGCTAGAAATATGGCTGAAGCTAGAAAAGAAAAGATAAGAACTGCTAGTCATCAATCATCTAATAGAGTATCTCTAGAAGATTTATATAGCCAAATTCAAGAAGGAAAAGTAAAAGAATTATCAATAGTTGTTAAGGCTGACGTTCAAGGTTCAGTAGAAGCTATTAAGCAATCATTAGAAAAACTATCAACTGATGATGTTAAAGTAAGAGTTATTCATGGAGCTGTTGGTGCAATAACAGAGACAGACGTAACTTTAGGAGCTGCTTCTAATGCAATAGTTATAGGATTCAATGTAAGACCTGATAACAATGCAATCGCTCAAGCTGATAGAGATGGCGTTGAAATTAAAACTTATAGAATTATCTACGATGCTATAGAAGATGTTAAATCAGCTATGATAGGTATGCTTGATCCAGAATATAAAGAAGTTGTTAATGGTAAAGCAGAAGTAAGAATGACATATAAGATTTCTAATGTAGGAACTATAGCTGGATGTTATGTAACAGATGGTAAAATAGTTAGAAATTCTGAAATAAGAGTTATTAGAGATGGAATAGTTATATTTGAATCAAAGCTTGCTTCTTTAAAGAGATTTAAAGATGACGCTAAAGAAGTTGCAAGAGGATATGAATGTGGATTAAGCGTTGAAAAATTCAATGATCTTAAAGAAGGTGACGTAATCGAGTCATATTCAATGGAAGCTATTAAAAGAAAAGAGCTTTAAGAGGTGATTTAAATGGCTAACTATAGAGGCGGAAGAATAAACGAAGAAGTAAAAAGAGAAATAAGTAATATTATAAGAAATGAAATTAAAGATCCAAGACTTACTGCAATGGTTTCTGTTACTGATGTAAAAGTTACTAAAGACCTAAGATACGCAAAAGTTTATGTAAGTATATTTGGAAAAGATGAAGAAGAAAAAAATAATACGTTTTTAGCCTTAAAGAATGCAAGTGGATATATTAGAAGAGAAATTGGTCAAAGAATTAATTTAAGATATAATCCACAAATATTATTTGAATTAGACGATTCAATTAATTATGGAATGCATATTGAAGAACTAATTGCAAAGGTTAAGGATAAATAAAAATGGACTTAAAGTCTATTAGTGAAATATTATTAGGTGCAAAAAAGATAGGCATTACCTACCATGTATCACCAGACGGTGATGCTGTAGGTAGTGTCCTTGCACTTCTACAAGGATTACGTATTATTAATAAAGATGCTTACATCATATCAAAAGATAAGTTAAGTGAAAATCTTAATTATCTTCCTACATCAAATGAAGTAACAGGAAATATAACAGAACCAACTGAAGACACAGATGTTGTAATAGTTTTAGATTGTGGAAACTTAGAAAGAGTTTGTGCTAATTTAAATAATTTTAATGGTGTTTTATTAAATGTAGATCATCACCTTTCTAATGATTTTTACGGAGATAGTAATTATGTAGATACATCAGCATCTGCTACAGCTGAAATAGTATATGAGCTTCTAGGGTTATTAGGAGTAGATTTATCTATAAGTAATGAAAAAACATTAAGTGTTGCTACATGCTTGTATACTTCTTTAGTTACAGATACAGGTTGTTTTAGACATTCAAATGTAACAGATAGAACTTTACTAATTGCTAGTAATTTAAAAAAGATTGGTGTAAATAATACTTATATTTATCAAAGTCTTTTCGATAATAAGGAATTTGATAGAGTAAGGTTCATTGGTAAAGTAATAAGTAATATGAAATTAGTATTAGATGGGAAAGTAGCTTTAATTGAATTACCAAATAGCTTTGCTGATGAATTTAGTATAGAAATTGGTGATACGTCTGACATTATATCTTATGGGTTACAAATTAAAGGTGTAGAAGTTACACTTTTAATTAAAGAAGTTGAGAATGGCGTAAAATGTAGTTTACGTTCAAAAAATAATGTAGATGTAAGAAAGATTGCTGAGATTTTCGGTGGTGGAGGTCATACTAAAGCTGCTGGGATAGCTATTAAAGAGAAATCTATAAATGAAGCAAAAGAAATTCTTTTAAAAGAAATAGAGAAAGAGTTGTAGAATATGAATGGTGTTTTAAATATTTTTAAACCAAAGGGAATGACCTCTTTTGATGTAGTTAGAGAAGTCAAAAAGGTATGCAAAATCAAAAAGGTTGGACATACTGGTACTCTTGATCCTGAGGCTACAGGGGTTCTACCTGTATGTATCGGTAAGGCCACAAAAATTATTGATTACATAATGGATTCAGAAAAAATTTATGAAGTTACCTTTAAACTAGGATTAAAAACAACTACTTATGATTTAGAAGGTGAAATTCTTGAAGAAAGAGATAGCTCTTTCTTAAAATATGAGGAAATATTAAATACAATAAACTCTTTTAAAGGAGAATATTGTCAGGTTCCACCAATGTATTCAGCGTTAAAGCAAAATGGAGTAAGATTATACGAATTAGCTAGAAAAGGAATAGAAGTTGAAAGACCAGGGAGAAATATAACTATATATAATATAGAAGATATTAAAATTGACAATCCATATATATCTATGAAAGTAACTTGCTCAAAAGGAACATATATAAGGAGCTTATGTTACGATATTGGAGAGAAACTTGGAGTTTATGCAGCTATGACAGAGTTGTGTAGAGTAAAAACTTCTAGATTTTTAATAGAAAATTCAGTTAATATAAATGAACTAACTAAAGATAACTTAACTCAAAATTTAATTTCGATAGAAGAAGCTTTAAATGAATTTGACAAGATAGTTGTGAATAATAAATTTGCTAAGCTTTTAGTTAATGGAGTTAATGTATTTGATTCGAGAGTTGCAAATGAGAAATTAATTGCTAATAAATTATATAGAGTATATGATGAAAATAATAATTTATTAGGAATTGGAAGTAAGAACAATAATGGATTTAAGATAGAGAAGTTATTAATTACTTAGGAGAAGATAATGTTAGTATTAGATAATGTTAATTTATTAGAACCAAAAAGAAGCAATTATGTTGCTTTAGGCAGCTTCGATGGTCTTCATATTGGACATCTATCTTTAATTAATAAGGTTAAAGAATTAGCTAAGGATAATGAAGGTAAATCGATGGTATTTACTTTTAAGAATCATCCTAGAACAGTAATAATGGCTGAAAATAATCTAGATTTGCTAATGACTAATAGAGAGAAAATCGATATATTACTAAATGAAAATGTTGATATTCTAGCGTTAAAAACTTTTGATAAAGAAGTAATGAAAATGGATCCAGAAGAATTTATAAAATGGCTATGTAATGACTATTCTATACGAGGAATTGTTGTTGGGTTCAATTTTAGGTTTGGTTATAAAAATCTAGGGGATATTGATCTTTTAAATGAACTTAAAGAAAAATATAATTATGAACTTTATGTAATGGAGCCATATATATATGAAGGTGATGTTGTTAGCTCTACACGAATAAGAAAAGAAATATTAAACGGAAATGTAGCTATAGCTAATAAGATGTTATCAAGACCATATACAATTAACGGTAATGTAGTTCATGGTAAAAAACTTGGAAGACAAATAGGGTTTCCAACAGCTAATATTAATTTAACAGAAGATAAATTAATACCTAAAGTAGGGGTTTATTATACTAATGTTGAAGTAAATGGTAAAATTTATAAAGGAATTACATCAATTGGGAATAATCCTACAGTAAATGGGAAAGAATTAACTATAGAAACCTATATTCTAGATTTTGATAAGTATATATATGATGAAGAAATAAAATTATATTTTATTGATAGAATAAGAGATGAAATGAAATTCAGTGGAATTGATGAATTAGTATGTCAATTAAAAAAAGATAAAATCTTGGCTGAAGGTAAAGAAACAATAAGACAAAAATAGACTTATAAGTTTATTGTAATTATAAATATAACAAAATTATAGGAAATAATTAATTTGTATTTACAAGACATAATTAGTTTGTTATAATTCTTTATGGAAAACCTATTTCTAAGATTTGAGGGTGATTTCTCATTTCATGGAGCTAGGGGATATATTTACGGAGGTAAGAAAAATGGATAAAATCAGAAAGCAAGAAATAATCAACGAATTCGGAAGACATGAAGGTGATACAGGTTCACCAGAAGTTCAAATCGCATTATTAACAGAAAGAATCAACTCTTTAACAGCTCACTTAAAGATGCACAAGAAAGACCACCACTCAAGAAGAGGTCTTTTAATGATGGTTGGACAAAGAAGAGGATTCTTAAACTACTTAGCTGCTCAAGATATCGAAAGATACAGAGCTATCGTTTCAAAATTAGGCTTAAGAAGATAATCTTTAGAGCGGGTTTTTCCGCTCTATTATTTTAAAAAATTATATTTGTATGATAGACCTGAAAGGAGGTTATTAAATGATTAATGTGCTTGAAAAAAATATAGCAGGTAGAAATATGAAAGTTGAATTTGGTAGAGTTGGAATGTTATCAAATGCAGCTATTTTTATGAGCTATGGAGATACAGTAATACTAACTAATGTTAATGCTTCAGAAAAACCAAGAGAAGGTATAGATTTTTTCCCATTAAGCGTTGAGTATGAAGAAAGATTATATGCTGTTGGGAAAATTCCAGGTGGATTTATTAAAAGAGAGGGAAGACCTTCTGAAAATGCAATACTTTTTGGTAGAGCAGTAGATAGACCTCTTAGACCTTTATTCCCAAAGGGATATAGAAATGATGTTCAAGTGGTTTGTACAGTAGTATCTGTAGAACAAGATAACTTACCAGAAATTCTAGCAATAAATGCTGCTTCTATGGCATTATGCGTATCAAGTATACCTTTCACAACTCCTGTTGCTGCGGTGCAAGTGGGACTTATCGATGGAAACTTTGTTTTAAATCCAACTTCAACTGAGAGAGAAGAAAGTATTCTTCAATTAACTGTTTGTGCTACAAAAGATAGAGTTATGATGATTGAAGCAGGTGGAGATGAAATACCTGAAGATGTAATGATAAAAGCAATTGAATATGGATTTGATAAGTGTCAAGATATAATTCAATTCCAAGAAGAAGCTATGAGTAAGTTTGGTAAAACAAAGGATGAACCTGTACTTTATAAACCAAATAGTGAATTAAAATCTGAAATAGCTACATTTGCTGGTGAAATGATAAAAGAAGCAATGTGGATTACAGATAAAGATGAAAGAAATGCTGCAATGGATTTAGTAAACGATAAGATTAATGAGGAGTTTGCTGAAAAATATCCTGATAATGTAGCTGATATAAAAGAAATCGTATATAACATGCAAAAAGAAGTTGTTAGAGATATGCTTTTAAATCATAAGAGAAGACCAGATGGAAGAGACTTCGACCAAATAAGAAAAATAAGTTGTGAAGTTGGATTACTTCCAAGAACACACGGAACTGGATTATTTACAAGAGGATTAACTCAAGTAATGACTGTTGCTACTTTAGGAGCAGTTGGTGATATCCAGATAATTGATGGTATAGGTGAAACAGAATCTAAGAGATACATGCATCACTACAACTTCCCTGCATATTCAGTTGGAGAAGTAAAACCATTAAGAGGTCCAGGTAGAAGAGAAATTGGGCATGGTGCTTTAGCTGAAAGAGCATTAGAGCCACTAATACCATCTGAAGAAGAATTCCCATATACTATTAGATTAGTATCAGAAGTATTAAGTTCTAATGGATCAACTTCACAAGCATCAGTTTGTGGTTCAACATTAGCATTATTAGATGCAGGGGTTCCAATAAAAAGACCAGCTGCTGGTATAGCTATGGGATTAATAACTTCAGAAGATTTAACTAAAGAAGAAGTATTAACTGATATCCAAGGAATTGAAGATTTCTTTGGAGATATGGACTTTAAAGTTGCTGGTACTACTGAAGGTATTACATCAATTCAAGTAGATACAAAGATTGCAGGATTAAGCTTTAATGTAATAACTAAGGCTATAAATGATGCAAGAAAAGCTAGATTATTTATTTTAGATAAAATAAATGAATGCTTACCAGAAGCAAGAAAAGAAGTTTCTAAATTTGCTCCTAAGACTTCTACTATTACAATCGATCCAGAAAAGATCAGAGATGTAATCGGTGCTGGTGGAAAGGTAATTAATAAAATAATTGCAGATACTGGTGTTAAGATTGATATAAAAGAAGATGGAACTGTATTTGTATCTTCTCCTGATCATGATGGTGTTAATGCTGCTATTAAGATTATAGAAGGATTAACAAAAGAGGTGCAACCAGGTGAAGTTTACTTAGGAAAGGTAACTAAAATAGCTACATTCGGTGCATTTATTGAAATATTACCAAATAAAGAAGGACTTTGTCACATTTCAAAATTAGATAAGGCTAGAGTAAATAAAGTTGAAGACGTTGTTTCTGTAGGAGACGAAATTTTAGTTAAGGTAACTGAAATAGATCAACAAGGCAGAATTAATCTATCAAGAAAAGATGCTTTACCTGATGAAGAAGAAAAAAGTGAATAATATACTAATGAAAGAGAATTATTAAATTCTCTTTTTTTAATATAGAGAATAATTATTACTATATTAAAATAAACTAAAAGCAAAGCAACAAAGTGAGGGAGGAAATTATGTTTACTTTATATACATTAGATAATGGACTAAGAGTAGTAACAGAGTATATTGAACATGTTAATTCAATAAGTATTGGTGTAATGGTCCAAAATGGATCAAGAAATGAGACTAAAGATGAGAATGGGATATCTCATTTTATTGAGCATATGTTCTTTAAAGGAACAGAAAAAAGAACATCTAAAGATATAGTGCAGGAAATAGAAAATATTGGTGGACAAATAAATGCATTTACAAGTAAAGAAACTACTTGTTATTATTTAAAATCTTTAAATACCCAAATGGATTTGTGTTTAGATGTTTTATCTGATATGTTATTAAATTCTAAATTTGATGCAGAAGAAATAGAAAAAGAAAAAGGCGTAGTCATTGAAGAGATAAATATGAGTGAAGATAATCCAGAAGATGTTTTAGATGATATACATTCTAAAGCTATATTTGGAGATAGTACTTTAGCATATCCAATATTAGGAACAATAGATAGAATTAAATCATTTGATAGAGAGAAAATAAAAAACTATATAGATAGACATTATACACCTTCTAACTCTGTAATAAGTATTTGTGGAAAATTTGATATAGATGAACTTAAAAAGAAAATCGAGCATTATTTTGGTGGCTGGAAAACAACTGATAAATATACACCTCAATATACAATTCCAACACTTCATAATGATAGTGCTTTTACAGAGAAGCAAATAGAACAACTTCATATTAATCTTGGATTACAAGGGCTACCTTATGCTGATGATAAATCTTATTCGTTATTATTATTAAATAACGTATTTGGTGGAGGAGCGTCTTCAATACTTTTTCAAAAGGTTAGAGAAGAACTAGGGTTATGCTATACAGTATATTCATACCCTCAAACATATTTAGGTGTTGGTACTTTAAATATATATACTGGATTAAGCAAACAATTTGCTGATAATGCTTTAGAAGTAATAGATAGAGAATTAAAAATGTTTAGTAAGAATGGTATATGTGAAGAAACACTTAAAATTAATAAGGAAAAAATAAAGGCATCTTATATTTTGGGATTAGAAAGCACTTCGTCTAGAATGTTTGCAAATGCAAAATCAGTTTTATTACAAAACAAAATAAAGACTCAAGAAGATGTTATAAATAAAATTAACAAAATTAGTAATGAAGACATAAACTGTGTATTGGAGAGATGCTTTAAACCAGGAATTATTAGCTCCGCATATGTTGGGCAAAGTGTAGATATTACTAAATTAAACTCAATAATAAAATAATTTTATAATATAACAATAATTGAATTATGAAGTGTACTAAACTACCTCCTAAACGCATAAACTTATGTATAGATAAGGGGGTAGTTCTTATGAAAGATTATGAATATTATGAAAAAAAAGCAGATAATAGCTTAAAAATGCTTAGTGAATTAGAAAGATTTGAAATATTTAATTTAGAATCAGCTGAGAAATATGACAATGCTCAGAACATTGATTTTATTATAGATGAAAATGGTTATATAAAATATATGATCGTAGGAGTAAATGGTAGTAAATTTAGTTTTTTATCTAGCCGTGAATATGTAGAAATTCCATGGGACTGTGTTACAAAGGTTGGAGCTAATGTAATAGTAATCTCTGCAGATGAAACAAAAATTAGGCGTGCACGAGCTTAAAAACAGTTATGCACTGCTTAAATTTTAAGGGGGAACAATCCTTGGAAATTATAGTGCAAAAATTTGGGGGAACATCTGTATCTACAGAGGAAAGAAGAAAACAATTAGCTACTAAAGTTAAAGCTGCTATTGATAACGGAATGAGTCCTGTTGTTGTAGTATCTGCCATGGGGAGAAAAGGTGATCCATATTCAACTGATACACTATTATCACTTGTAGGAAAAAAGTTTATGAGTGATAATAAAAATGCTCAAGATTTATTAATGAGTTGTGGGGAAATAATTAGTTCGGTTGTTGTATGTAATACTCTTTATAATTACGGAATAAAAGCTGCTCCATTGACAGGTGGCCAAGCTGGTATATTAACTGACGATAATTTTACTAATGCTAGCTTTATTAATACAGATCCAAGTAAAGTTTTAGAACTTGTGAAAAATGGAATAGTTCCAGTAGTAACAGGATTCCAAGGTATTACTAAAGATGGCTTAATCACAACGTTAGGCCGTGGAGGAAGTGATACTTCAGCGTGTATTCTAGGGGTAGCTTTAAAGGCAAAAGAGATTGAAATTTATACAGATGTTGACGGAATTATGACAGCAGATCCAAGATTAGTAGATGATGTGTCGTTAATAGACGAAGTAACTTATAATGAAGTTTATCAATTGGCCGATCAAGGTGCTAAAGTTATTCATCCTAAAGCTGTAGACTTAGCTAAAAAAGCTAATATACCACTTATAATAAAAAACACTATGTCAGATAGTAAAGGAACCTTAATTATTAGAGACGTTTCAGAGGAAAATAAGCGCTTTATAACTGGAATTACTCATTTAGATAATAGAATTCAGGTAAGAGTAAGATTATCAGAAAATCCAAATCATGCAGCATATAGAAGTTTATTAGATAGTCTAGCAAAAAATAATATTAGTTTAGATTTAATCAATATTTTTCCAGCTCATCAAATTTTCACAATAAATGCAGATGAAAAAGAAAAATTAAATCAAGTATTAACTAAAGCTAATATAAACTTTACTACAGTTGAAGGCTGCAGTACTATTGCAATAGTTGGAAGCGGAATGACTGGAGTACCTGGAGTGATGGCTAAAATAATTAATACTTTAACAGAAAATAATATTGAAGTACTTCAAACTACAGATTCTAATATAACTATCTGGTGTTTAATTTATACAAGCAAATTAGCACAAGCTATGAATTTATTGCATGAAAAATTTGGTTTATAATAAATTAAGTATTAATAAAAGATTCATTAAAATTAATGAATCTTTTATTAATTTTAGAAAAAAATATTTATAATGGTAGGAAATTGATTTATAATAAGTAAGAATAATAAAACATATTTTACAAAGGAGAATGAAAATGTTTAAAGGTAAAAGGTTTTTAAAAATATTATTGGTAGCAGGATTAGTCAGCTTATCTTTAGTAGGGTGTGGTGCTAAAGCTGAAGTAGAACCTGTTAGATTAGGAACTCCAGAAGAATTAGTAGAAACATTTATTAAAGATAATGAAGAAAAAAATGTAAGTGAAATGGTGAAATTATATTCAGATGTATATGTAGATTCAACAGGATATGATTTATCTACAATTGAAAAAATATTAGAGAAATCTAAAAAAGAATATGAAATAGTAAATTCTGAGTTAGTTAGTATGGAAGATTATAGTGACACAATAAAAAGAGCTACTATAAAAATAACTTCAAAAGCTAATGATGAAGAGACTACTACTGACTATGAGTATGCGCTAATAAAAGAAGAAGATGGATGGGCTATATCTCCAGACGGGATTATAGCATGTGAAAATTTTGATATTCCTATGTACAATAAAGGTGAATTAACTCTAAATTTAGCTAAAAATATTAAATTGTTTGAAGGCGGTATATTAAGAGTTAAAGTTTATAATGATTCTAAAAATAAATTTATGTTTGGATCAGAAGCTAATAAATGTGAAATAATTGTTGAAACATCAACAGGGAAATATGTAACAACTATGGATGAACCAACAATGTTAGATAAAAAAGTAAATAGTTATTTCTTAGCTAGAATCACAGAATTAGATGGTGAAATAAATAAAGTTACAGTTACTAATATATATGAATTAGATAAAGATGAAAATATCATAGAAGATAGTAAAAAAGATATAATTGCCTATCAAAAATAAGAAAAATACCTCCTATTATTTACAACGGGTTCCGTTTTAGGGTGCAAAACAACAAAATAGCAGTAAAAATGACTTGTATTTTAGCATATAAAATAGCAAGTCATTTTTTGTTGATATAACTATCTTAACATATATTTTGTAGTTAAAATAGCACTAAAAATAGCAGATGTTTTAACATTAATATTTTATAAAAATGTAATGGAATAAGTTTATTCCATTACATTTTTTATGTTTACATTACTATATTTTTTATGCTATTTTATATGCGAATAATCATGCTATTTTTTGGTTAAAATTTAGATATAAGATAAAAGGAGTTAATAATTGATGAAGTACATAAAACCGAAGACTATAAAAAAGAAAGTTTCCTGGAATATCTCTGAAAAAACACTAACTATATTATCTCAATATGCTAAATACACTCAATATAAAGAGGAAGAAGTTGTTGATATGTTCTTGGAAAATTTATTGACAGACCAAGGTTTTGTTCAATGGATTAAAAAACAAAGAAATCGCAAAAAGATTGAATCAATCTTAAATGATTGTGAGCTTATAACATGGTTGGAAGGTGAAATGGAAGATGAAGAAGTTACAGAAGTTGATAAATAATACTGAAAGTAAAGTCACAGTTATTTATCCTATAAGCGACGAGGAGATTCACAATAGACAGATTGATTATCCTGTATTAGGAGAAGTTGAATTTGCTAAAAAATACAGAGATTTGTTATTTAGAGAAGTTGAGCTTATTATTGGTTCTAAATCAACTAAAATCCAGAGCAATTTTTGTACTAATCCATTTTGCAAATGGTTTGGATTACCTCAACACAAGTTCGCTGACGTTAAAAATAAACCTTCTAGATACAAACTTGTAGGCGAAAAAAACCTTAAAAGAATAAACTGTAATGAAGTATCGACTAAAGAAATAGACGGTATTGTAATTAAAAACTACGTTACCCCTCTTTCAAATTGGTCAGTAGCTCTTGAAATTAAAAGATTGATAGATATTAACACTGTATCACCTATAGAACCCCCATATTCATTCCATAAAGAGGGTTGTGATACCCCAGAAGTAAATCCTATAGATAATCCTAAAGAATTTCATAAGAAGGGAAAAAGCAGCAGTAACTCTCAAAAATATAAATGCAAGAGTTGTGGCAAAATGACTAATATATTACCTAACCAGAGAGAATGTTTTACATATCATCAACAAAGAGATGATATACTTCCTAGGTTCGCTTTGCAAGTAGTAAGTAGAACCCCTGTTACAAGAACAGTCGAGTTGTTAGGTATTGGTGTTAGTACATACTATAAAAAGTTAGAGCAACTTTATCAAAGATGTCTTGAATTCCTTGATAAACATGAAACTAAGAAATTAAGCAAAATGCATTTTAATGAGTTATGGCTTACAACAGATAAGTTTAGCTACTCATTAAATAATATTAGAAAAAAAGGTCACGGCAAAGATTATTCAACTCAAGAAAGACCACTATTCCCAACATATATTGTAGCTACAGTAGATTCTCACTCAAGATATGCTTTTAGAACTGATTTAGCTTTTGATTACAATGTTACTGCTGATGATATCGAAAGCGATATAGAAATCTTAAAAGATAATCATGTTTATAATTTTGCTCAAAAAAATGCTAGATATAGATACTCATATTATGGAGCAACTACTGACGATACTACCGTTAAAGAGAATGAGGTAGATAATTATATTGACCAACGCAGTTTACATCTTAGAAAAGATTATATCGATGGTTTTCATGTTAATACTACCTATACATCATATGCTCACTTTTGGCTTATTAGAGATATATTGAACGTCGATAAGATTAATTATGTGTCTGATGAAGATAATTCCATAATAACAGCATTAATGAGGGTATTTAGTAATGAAATCAAAAATGGAAATGCAAATATTTTCACCTGTAGAATAGATAAATCTTTAAAGAAAAAAGAAGCTTACTTTTGCTATAAAGAAGCCACTGAAAGATTACATGAGTGGAAAGATTCCAATGGACTTAAATGTTCAATGAGAGAAGCTGCAATAAGTAAATTAGCTAGTGACTTAGAAACCCATAAACTATATGGTATAAAGACTGTTGATGATAAATCCTATCCATACTACTTACATAATCCTATTGAACATCCATACCCCAATAAGGATGAGGGAATTAGGTATGTGGACTGTATTACCAATCTTTCACAATTATCAACGCAAAATCTAGCTGAAGTACTATATAAAGTGAATATGAGGGCTGTAAATACTTATTTCAATCAAATAAGGCGAAGAGCTTCTATCTTGGAAAGACCCCTTGTATCAGGACGTGGAGAAGGAAAAAGCTTTATATATTCAAACTTCAATCCAAAGTATGCAAATTACATATTAACTATATTAAGAACTTATCTTAACTTTTGTGATACTTTTAAATACAATAAGGGGTATGTAACTCCAGCTATGGCATTAGGGTTGACCAATAGACCTTATACATTTGAAGATATAATTTATTTAAAATAATTTTTTTAATAATAAACAAAAAGGTAAGCTATATATTAATAAGTAAAATAGGGCTTATCTTTTTTATTTTTATGACAAAATTTACTATAAAACGTATAATATAATTTATATTTAAATAAGTTAATATTTTTTAAAATAATTAAAACTATTCCTACACTTCATACGAATATATAAATGAAGAAGTAAAATTATTGAGTTTGAAGCGGAAAAGATGGAGGTGTATTTAAATTAATGAAAAGAGATTAATAAAGCTTGTTAAAAATAAAGGGAATAAATCGGCTGCTGGAGATTTAGTACAATTGTATTATAAAGATATTTTTACCTATGTTTTTAGACAAACTCAAAATGAAGAACTTTCTAAGGATTTAACACAAGAGATATTTATAGCTATGTTAAAGTCTATAGATAGGTTTGATGATAAAAAAGCCTCATTTAAGACGTGGTTATACAAAATAGCAAGCAATAAGATTATTGATAGTTATAGGTCAACATATTATAAATATGTTACCGTAGTTGAAGAGGTATATGAAGATACGCTTGTCAATGAAAGCGGATTAGAAGAATCATTGGAGTTAAAAGAAGATATAAATGAAATTTTAGATATAGTAAAAACCTTTAATACTAATTATCAGCAAATTTTTAGGTTAAAAGTTTTTGGTGATATGACTTTTTCTGATATAGGTTCTTTGCTTGAAATGTCAGAGTCTACAGTTAAAACTAGGTACTATTCTACTATTAGAAAGATTAAAAAGTTATTGGTGGTGAAAAATAATGGACAATAAGAAAAAAGAAATGAATATAGATGTACCTGATATAGATTTTGAAAAAATTGATTCGATAGTGAATAAAGGAGTTAAATCTAAAATATCATTCATACGTTATTTAATTAATTGTTTTAAGGAGCTTGGATTTAGAAATATATTTCATGATAAAACCGAATTAGTTATTATATTTTTAATTTGTATTTTAACGTTATTGCCTTTTATGATTAATTTAAACAATTTAAATATACAAGGTTTATATCAGTTTACATTTGGTATGTCTCCAATAATGTATTTAGTAGCAGTATTATTTTCTTTTTATAATTCAAAAGAAAAAGGGGCTTTTGATATAGAGATGACATGTAAATATAATCTATATCAATTATCAGCATTAAGAATGTTTATATTTAGTTTAGCTGGTATCCTTATTAATACGCTTTCAATAATAATTATATGGTTTATTGGAAGACAGATTGATGTAATAAGAATGATTGTAATATCTATAACAGGTTTATTCTTGTTCTCTGTTATATTTTTATATTCATTATTGAAATTAAAATTGACTGTATCTAAATATTTTGTTGTAAGTTCTTGGATTATTATTAACTTATTCTTAAGTAAATCCAATAATGAGGCGTATAAGGAGTTTCTAATAAAAGCTCCATTATTAATTCATTTAATAATTTCAGGTATTTGCATAGTTTTATATATTAAAAATCTTAATAAATTAATAAATTATAGATATAAAAAGGGAGAGATTTAAATGTTAGTTGTTAATAATGTTACAAAAACTTATGGAAAGTTTGTAGCTCTTGAAAATATAAATTTAGAATTTACTAATGGAGTATACGCACTGCTTGCTCCAAATGGTGCAGGTAAAACTACATTGATTAAAATGTTGACTACTCTGATTTTCCCAACTAAGGGAGAAATATTATATGGTGGAGAAGATATAGTTACTCTAGATGAAGAATATAGGGATATAATAGGATATTTACCACAAGATTTTGGATATTATAAAAATTATACTCCAACCAAATTCTTATTATACTTAGCTGCTTTAAAGGGTATAGAAGAAAAAGTGGCTAAGAAGAGAATAAATGAACTTTTAAAAATGGTTGCTTTAGAAGAAGTAGCAAATAAAAAGATGAAAGGTTTTTCAGGTGGAATGATTCAAAGAGTTGGAATAGCTCAAGCATTGTTAAATGACCCTAAGATACTTATTTTAGATGAACCAACGGCAGGATTAGACCCAAAAGAAAGGGTTAGGTTTAGAAATCTTTTAAGTGATTTATCTAGAGATAGAATAGTAATTATATCAACTCATATAGTATCAGATATTGAGTTTATAGCTAATGAGATAGTTATGTTAAAAGACCATAAGGTTTTATACAAAGATAGTGTTGAAAAAATATGTAACAAAATCAAAGATAAGGTTTATGAAACTGAAATAGATTTTAAAGATGCAAAAGAGTTTAGAGATAAATTTATTGCTCTTTCAGAAAAACAAGAGAATGGAAAAATGATAATAAGATTTATAAGTGAGGGGGATATTAGTCCTATATGGAAACCAGTTACTCCTAATTTAGAAGACGTATTTTTATATGAATATAATGAATATGTAACGGTGGGATAATAGATGAATATAAAAAAGTATGAATTTAAAAAGATAATATCTTCACCTATATTTATAGTTCTTATATTAATATTTTTAGCTTATAATACTATGGTTATTTTTGATAAATCATATATGAGAAATGATTTAAAAGTATTAAATGAAATAGTTGATGAAGTTGGATATGTAATAGATGATGATATGATGTTAGACTTTAAGCATTATTATGAAAGTCAGTTAATGGAGGCTAATAAACTTTTAAATCAAAAAGGATATAGTTCCTATGACACTATAAATAAATTTTTTGAAGAAAATCATATCTATGTTAGTGAAGATTCTAAATTTAATAGTGATGAAATTGTATTTTTAAATAAAGTATCTAGTATTGAAGCTTATTATTTTTTATCAATAGATTTAGAACAGACTTATGAAAATATAGATATTTATAAAATGGCGGAAAAAGATTTATCTATAAGTCCTTATAATGACAATGTAAAAAATATTATGATGAGAAATTACGAAGAGTTTGCTACAAGATTTCAAGAGCTAAAAACAAATGGAGAACATAAAAACTTATTCTTTCATGGTAAAACATATAAAATGCATTCCTTCTTATTCAAAGATATTTTTACAGTTATGATTTATGAAATAATGATTTTAATAGTATTGACTACTGCGTTTATTTTAAATTATGAATTTGAAAGCAAGACATCATTAGTAGTTTATTCTACAAAAAGAGGACGAGATATAACTAGGGATAAGCTGATGGTAGCTTTAGGTTCTACGGTTTTAGTAACAACTATAATCATCGGAATAACTCTTTTAATATATTTTAGTGTCTTTGATTATTCAGGACTTTGGGGTGCTTCAGTAAATAATTTCTTTGGACAAGAATATAATATGCCTTACATGACTTGGTGGAGAATGTCCATATTGAAGTATTTATTAGCTGTTATCTCTGTAGTTTATGTGCTTGGAATTATATTTTGTGGACTAACATTTATTTTATCATTATTAATGAAAAATACTTATATTGTATTCGGTAGCTTTGTAATAGTGGTAGGTTGTGGAATATTATTACCGAAACTTATACCAAATTCTCTTAATATAACTATTGCTTCAGTATATACTCCATTTACATTGATTTTAAATCCATCATGGTTGTTTATGTTTAAGGGAAGCTTACAAACTAATAAGTATTATGAAATTATCACTTTAGTTATATGGTTAATAGGTACATTGTCAACAGGGGTATTATGTTTGAAGAATTTTAAAAAAGAAAGTATTAAATAGAGGTGAACTAATTGAAAATTATTATAAATGAGATAAAGAAAATATTTAATCTAAAGATGATAACTTTATTAATAATAGGTAGTGCTATATTTTATCAATTATTTATATCTTTCGAGATAGAATTTTTCCCAAATGGAAGACCTAAATTAGATATTTATAATATTATGGTACAAATGATTGATAATTATGGTCATGAAATGGATGAAATAGAATTTCAGAATTTTAAAAATATCTATGAAAAAAAGTTAATAGAAGCCAATAACTTTTTAAATACAAATAAGGATTTTAATGCAGTAGGCGTATATTCCTATGAAGATTTTTTAAATGAAGATAGTAAAGTTTTTTCAGAAGAAGGAAATGAAAAATTTGAAAATGTTAAGTGGGATTATCTTAATAAAGAGGAAGGAACAATTTTTTGGGAGTTACAAGAGTTTCCTAATCTTATAGCATTTTATGAAGATAGAGACGACTATTATTCGGTAAGTTTAGACGAAGAAAAGTATAAACAAAGAATAAATGAGATAATTTCAAATGATGAAAATGAAGCTATATTACCTAATATAGTATTTGGTAACTACAATAATATAATAATGTACGTTGGATTAGGCATAGTAATAGGAATAGCATTTATGTTAACACCAATATTCTTAAGAGATAAAAAAGATAAACTAAATTATCTACAATATTCAAGTAAGCATGGAAGAAAATTATTTAAAAGCAAGTTGATAGCTGGAATTATATCAGCACTGATTATTACAACAATAGAGCTTGTAATTTATTTTGTTCTATATAATGGAAATAATACAACTATGTTCTTTGAGAGCAATATAAATTCTGTATTTAATAACAGCTTTTGGTTTAATATTACATTTATTCAATATATAATTTTAACTGTTGTAGGGATATATATTATAAGCACAATAACTGCATTTGTAAGCATGTTTATATCTAATAAAGTTAATAATTATATATCAAGTATAGGTATACAAGTACCAACTTTATTTATAATTGGTGGATTAACCGTAGGAATCTTATTAAATAATTTATTTATATTATATATGCCTAAGTATTTAGCATTAGTTATATACTTAACTTTAGCTATAATTGCAGTAATAATTACAAAAAACTCAACTAAAAAAGAGCGAATTGTTGATGTTAACAATTAAAATAATAGTGCTAATAAAAATTTAGATATTAAATGTTAAAAATCCAGTGAAAATAGATTATTTCACTGGATTTTTATATGCTATTTTGAATGCTATTATATATGCTATTTATACGTTTTGCACCTCAAAACGGAACCCGTTGTATTATTTAGGAGGTATTTTTTTGTACATTTCATTGCATATTTTGTAAAACTCATTAGGCATTCCTAAGGTAACAATGTTCTCTAATATTTCTTTATGCTTTATAAGAGGAATTGAATCAAGAATATCCTTGCAATATGATATACAACTTAAAATCAAAAAATCCATTTCAGCTATTATATTTTCAAGATTATCCTTATAGTTTTCTTTATTTAATTTATGAATTACTATAAGTGGATTAAATTGATTAGATAAAATATCGTCCTCTAAGTCATCAAAAGCATCCATAAGATAAATATATTTACCGATATAATATCCTAATTTATATAACATCTCCCTTAAGGTAGAAGAATCGTTATAAAGGGTATGAGGATAATTTTTAAGAATAGAAGCCATTATATCACTAAAAGGATGACAAACTTCGTCAAAGGTATCAAAATTTTTATTTATTTCCATACTTGATAAAGTAACTAGATTAGTTTTTATAATTTTATTAATATCAGCATAATTTAACTCTGCCTTTTTACTATATGGAGATAGAAAGATATTAAAAACTTTGCTTTTCTTATTATTATCATCATTAATATTATCTTTTAGCTTATAATCAAAAAAAGTAACACTTAAATTTGCAGCATATTTTAATGCATTTGTATCTTTTATTACTTGAATATCATAAGTAGGATGCTTAATACATCGTTTATTCTCAATAATAATGGATTCATTACTCAACCCTTCTAATATAAAACCAATAAAAGTCATATCGTAGTTCAAAGTTAATCTTGGTATATTCCCAAAGTTATTTTTTATTGAATAACATAAACCATGGTAGTAGCTACGAAAGTATTCAAATTCTTTTACCTTAAGCTCAATTTTTAATGGTGTAATATATCCAAACATTAAGATGCTCCTTTAGTTAGAAATTAGCACATACCGCCACCGCCATTGCCACACATATTCATATTATTTGGTGACATTAAGTTTTGCATTAACATACTTTGAAGTGGATTTCCGTTTTGCATATTACCACCTCCAGCTAAAGGATTTCCACCACCTGCTAGAGGATTTGCGCCACCTGCCATATTATTTAGTATATTAGCGGCATTAGCTTGATTACCTCCACACATGTCTCCGCCATTACCCATTCCTTGTCCAGCTCCACCACCGCAGAGATCCATATCATTTTGAGAATTATTTTGTGCAGCTACTCTAGCGTAATTGGCTCTAATTTGAGATATTTTTCTTGTTAATAGGCGCATAGTTTCTTGATATTCATCATTATCTGGATTTAATTCTACAGCAGTTTTTAAATGATTAACACCAGCACTGAACCAACCTTTTTTTAATAAAACAAAGCCTTTTAAATAATTCCATTCTGCATTTTTTTTATCAGTAATTAAATTTAACTCTGTTTCAGCAGCAAGGAATTGTTCAGATTCTATTAAATCTCTTATTTCTTTTAATTTTATATCATTTGTTAATGTATGAAAGGCCTCATTAACTTTTGAAAGCTTTTCTTCGGTTAAAAATTCTACCGGATTATCTGAATTAGCATTAAGGTTATTAGATTCTATTATATTTTTGTAAGCAACTTCAATTTCATCTTTAGATGCATTAGGTCTAATACCTAAAACCTTATAAGGATTCATATATATATAGCTCCTTTATTAACTATTGAATTATTATAATATATTCTTAAGTTAAAGAAAGAGTGATTGAATGAATGAATCAAATTTTTATATAAATATTTAATATTTGAAATAATAAAATGTGTAAAATAGGAAGATATAAGTTTAAAAAAGTGTATATAAGAAGCGAATTTTTTTAGCTGGTAAATAAGAGTTAATAGTAATTTAAAAGTGACAAATAGCGATTAAAGATTAATAAATCTTCGCCTTTTGTCACTTTTAAAAAATTACGTATCTTTTATGATATATATTTTTAAATACAGTCTATTAAATCACCGCCCATACATTCACAACATGTATCTAAACAAATTAAATCGCAGCAACTAAAATTACAATCACAACAGCAATCATCACAACAACAGCAAGAACAGCCTCTATTATGGTGTCTGTATCCGGATCTATTGTAATCATCGCTATAACGTTTTCCTCTTCCAAAGAAATTAACTAAATCATCTTTATATATTGAATTATTTGGAGATAAATCATTAGCAATTTTAAGATGATTTAACGCTTCATCAAACCATTGTTTTGAAAGCAGTACTTTGCTATACAAATAATGCCAAATTGAATCGTTACATGGATTACTTTTTAATAAAAGTTCTGCAGTAGTATAATCATTTATGTTTATTAGATTTTGAATTAAAGCATAATTCATAATATCCCTCCACATAGTTTATAGTATTAATTATACACAAAGTTAGATGAAAATATTAAAAAAGTACGAAGATAAATTAAATTTTACTTATCATAAATAGACAAGTATGATAAAATTATTAAAAAACTAAAGATTGGAGATTGAAATTATGACATTATTTATATCTTATCCTAAATGCACAACTTGTATAAAAGCTAAAAAAAATTTACAAAACAATAATATTGACTTTGTCGAAAGACATATAGTTGAAGAGAATCCAACTAAAGAAGAATTAGCAAAGTGGATAAAACAAAGTAATTTAGAAGTAAAAAAATTCTTTAATACATCAGGTAAACTATATAAAGAGATGGCATTAAAAGATAAGCTTAAATCTATGACAGATGAAGAAAAAATAGAATTACTAGCAACAAATGGGATGCTTGTTAAAAGACCAATATTAATTAAAGATGATATGGTTCTAGTTGGTTTTAAAGAAGATGAATATAATAATATAAAATAGATTAGATAAGTTAGGGAGTTTTATATAATGACAGATAGAGTACCAAAAGAATATATTTCAAAAATAGCAAAGGCATCAACATATTTTGCTTTTAAGAATGGTCCAATAAAAGAAATGTTAAAAGATAATAAATTATCAGAAGAAGATTTAAAAGTAATTCAAAAATATATGGATGATCATTTAGCGTATTTATATACAGTTTTACTTGAAGAGAATAACTTAAAAAAATTTGATTTAATAGTAAATACTATGAGTAAGTTTTATGTGAATGATAGTGAAGAAGTAATGATTAATGATGATGGGTTTGACAAATTTTACGATAGTCTATTCCCGAAAAGTAGTAATATAACAATAAAATAATAATACTTAGGAGGAATTAAAATGTATATTGCATTTGGAAATAGAGTTGTTGATAGTAAAGATTTTATAAAGGTGATAGAAGAAAATACAGAGTTTAAAGTAATAAAGGACATGAGTAAAGGTTCAAAAAGAGAAGATATAGTTGCTTTAAATTTAAGTATAGATATATCAGAATTAAATGAAGTTATATCAGAAAATTATAAAATAGAAGACCTAGATGAAGATACACTATTTGAAGAGTATATGACTATATCTGAAGAAATAGGATATGAAATAGAAGAATATTTACCTGAAGATGCAATAGTAAAATTTCAAGCTTATAAATGGGATCCATCAGATAATGATGTGAAAGCTATAATAGTTATAGTTCATGAAGAATTAGGTGAAAGAAAAGCAATGGATCTAATAAAGAGATTATTAAAACAAGTTGAATAATTATAGAAACAACCTTATGTTGAATAAATAAGCATTAAACTACAGAAAATATCATAAGAACTATGTAGGAAGGAAGATTTCTATGACTTATGATGTTAAGCCAATATTAGTTATTAGTAAATGTTTAGGCTTTGATGCTTGTAGATATAATGGTGGAATTGAAAATAATAGTTTTATAGAAAATTTAAAAAAATATGTAGAATTTATAACAGTGTGCCCAGAGTCAGATTCAGGGTTATCTACTCCAAGGGATATTTTAAGAATAGTTCAAAAAAATGATAAATTAGAGATAGTTGTATCAAAAACAGGAGAAGACGTTACAGGGAAATTATGTGATTTTATAGAAAAGTTTTTGACTGATTTAGGAGATGTTGATGGATTTATTTTAAAAAATAAATCTCCAACATGTGGATTAAAAGATGCTAAGATATATACGTCAGTAGATAAAGGGGCTGCTATTAGAAGAGGAAAAGGAATTTTTGTTCAAAAAGTAAGTAATAAATATCCTAATATAATAATTGAAGATGAAGGAAGACTAACAAACTTTAAAATTAGAGAACATTTTTTAACTAGAATATTTGTATTAGCTAATTTTAGGAATGCTAAAAAAAGTAATGATAAAGATATGTTAAGAAACTTTCATTTGCAAAATACACTATTATTTTTAGCTTATAGTCAAAAGTACTCAAAATTATTAGATTCGTTAATCTATAATGATGAATCTTTTAATAGTAACACCGTATTTATTGAATATGAAAAATATCTTAATAAATTATTAGAGAGAGCTCCAAGATATACATCAAATATAAATGTATTATTAAAATCTGTTGATAGTTTTAAAGATAATATTACGCAGGACGAAATGCAGTTTATTTGGAATACAATAGATAAATATAAGAAGGGATTAGTTCCTTTTTCAGTACCTTTATATTTAGTAAAGGGATACATAGTAAGATTTGATTTAGAGTATTTACTAAACCAAAGTTTTTTTATGCCTTATCCAGAAGAGTTAATTCATGTTAGTGACTCAGGAAAACTTATACATTAGAATTTTAAATTAAATGTAATTCTAAACTGAATAGTATTTTCTATAAGGATAATACTAAGCTTATAAAGTTTTAGGAGGGTAACACATGGATAATTCAAATGAATGGAATAACTGGAAAGAGGCTCTAGGAAAAGCTGTGGATTTAGGAGAAAATATTGGACTATCAAATAATAGTATAAATAATATAGCTGAAAAAGTTGGAGGTTTTCTAGCTAATCATGTTGAACCTGCAAATGATGAAGAAAGATTACTGAAAGAACTTTGGGATGTAGGAAATCAACATGATAAGCATGTGTTAGCAAAACTAGTAGTTAAAATGACACAAAAATAATTATATTACGCCAGAAATACAATTAGAGTATTTCTGGCGTTTATGTATTTAAAATAATAATATTATGTTGTAGATATATATTTAACTCAAATCACATATAAATAACTTGTAGTAATTTATAAGGAGAGTTATGTTGTATACTAGAAGTGCTTTAAGAAATTTTTTGTTTTGGGTTAGTCTTGCTATAGCAGTAAATATTATTATTTATTATCTATATGGAGCAGGTGATGCATTAGAATTTTTAGGTGGGTATGTTATCGAATTAAGTTTAAGTGTAGATAACTTATTTTTATTCCTTGTTATATTTTCAAGCTTCGGAATTCCAATTAATTATCAACATAGAGTTTTAGCTTACGGTATATTTGGGGCAATGATATTAAGATTTATATTCATATTTTTAGGAATTGCTGTAGTAAATAGATTTCACTGGTTACTATATATTTTTGGATTTATTCTTGTAATAAGCAGCATTAAGCTATTTACCAATCATAATGAAACAGAAGAATTTAAAAGTAATCTTTTTATGAGATTTATTCAAAAAATAATACCAGTAACTAATAAAATATATGGTCAAAAGTTTTTTGTAAGAATAAATGGGCATCTTTTGGCAACACCATTAATGCTAATTTTGATTTTAATAGAGAGTTCTGACATTATATTTGCTCTAGATTCCATTCCAGCAATTTTTTCTATAACTACCAATCCATTAATAGTTTATAGTTCAAATATTTTAGCGATTTTAGGTTTAAGAAGTTTATATTTTTTACTTGTCAAACTCGATTCGATGTTTAAATGTATGAGATATGGAGTAGGATTTATTTTAATGTTTACTGGTATTAAGTTAATTATTTTATATTTTAATATAGTTATACCAACGCTTATATCTCTATTGATAATATTTATTATTTTGCTTTTTAGTATATTATTTTCGTTGATTATTGATTAGGGGTATATTAGAATAAATAAAAGTAACTTAAACAAAGGAGGATAATATGAAAAAAATTGCAGCTTTTTTTGATATTGATGGAACAATTTATAGAGAAGGTTTAATTACAGAAGTATTTAAAAAAATAATTAAATATGAATTAGTAGACGAGGAGAAGTGGTATAAAGAAGTACGTCCAGCATATTTATTATGGGATAAAAGGCAAGGAGATTATGATACATATCTTTTAAAGATGGTGGATATTTATGTAGAAGCGATTAAAGGAATTAGCAAAGAGCAAATAGAGCATGTAGCTAAAAAAGTTATAGAACAAAAAGGTGATAGAGTATATACTTTTTCAAGAGAAAGAATAAAATGGCATCAAGAGCAAGGACACATAGTTATTGCAATATCCGGATCCCCATATGAATTAGTAAAAGAGATGTCACAAAAATATAATATGGATGATTTTAAAGGTACAATTTATATAAGTGATAAAAATAATAACTATACTGGTGATGTTATTCCTATGTGGGATTCAGAAAGTAAGGAAAAGGCTCTCTTGGAAATGAAAGAAAAGTATAATATAGATTTATCAGCTAGCTATGCATATGGAGATACAGCTGGAGATTATACCATGTTTAAGTTAGTTGGAACACCGTATGCGATAAATCCTACAAAGGAACTATTACATAAAATAACCAATGATAAAGAAATAAATGATAAGATTAACATAATTGTTGAGAGAAAAGATGTAACATATAAGTTAACTACTGATAATTTAGAGCTATTATAATTGAATTTTAAATATGAAACTTTTTATTGTAATGGAATAAGATATCTACTATAAAGATTATGTTAGGGGCGAAAAGCTTGATAGGTCTTACTGATTTATTAATTTATCTTGATGAAGAATTAACAAAAAATTTAAACTCCCTAGTTATAAAGGGATATATAGAAAAAAGAACTTCTAGGTGGATCGAAGATAGAACTATTTCAGGAAATATTAGATTTCAAGATAGAGAGCAATATTTTGAAGAGGATAGATGTATAAGAGATGAACGAGATGGATATAAAGGTAAAAATTATAATAGTGCAGATTCTTTAACAAATACTAAAGAAAAAGCTGAAGGATTAGATGGGAGAAGATTTATAAGAAGAGAAGAGGAACTTACAAGAATTTATACTGTATTCGAACTTCATAATCAATTAGTAAATGGATTAAATGATTCTAACATATTAAAAAATGTTTCCGATGAATGGATGAGTGATGATATATCTGTTGGAGACTATATACAGCTTAATGGAGTTATTGGAGAAGATTCAATATTATCCTATGTAGATGTTTGTTGTAATTTAATTAATTGTATAGGATGCGATACTCTAAATTCTTTAGCTAAAAGTACATCTAGTAATATATATAATTATAATGTTCTATCTAGTTCTTTAATAACTCTTAGAGATTATTTAAATGTAAATAATACTCAAGATGTAATTATTAATACTAATAATAATGATGTAGTGGTAATGATGAATAATCAATATTTATTTAATAATTATGGTAATATTTACGAAAGGGCTGGATGTCCTTGTAAAATAATAGGAAAGGTCATAAGAGTTTGTGAAGAAGGTGAATATATACATTTGTTAAGAAAAACAGGTCAACCAGAGTTTTACGAAAAATTGCTTGCTTCACATAGTATATTAAATAATAGCCTAAAGAGCAATGGATTAATTATTCCTACAGAGCCGAGAGTTAAAGTAGAAGGAAAAACTCTATTAGTAGTACCAATAAGTATGAGTATTTAAGTATATAGTATAATAAGAAAATTAGGAGATTTTATTTATCTCCTAATTTTTTGAGTTTTTATATATAAAACTTAGAATTTTAAAATATAGTGTAATAGCTTCCTTAGTAGATAGATTCTCCAAATAGTGTGTACAAGTTTCTAATGATAGAAGTTCAAAGTTGTTATTGTTATTTTTAGATTCATTAAAAAGTTTTAAAGAACTACTATATGGAACAATGGTATCTACTATACTATGAATAATAAGTGTATTAGGTAAATCTTCTTTTACGTAATTAATAGGACTGTATAATTCGGAAATATTTTCTATATCATATGTGTCAAATTTTTCTGCTACTTCTGTTGGAGCTAGAGAGATATTTATTTTTGATAATTCTGTAGGGCCAAATAAATCTACAACGTAAGATATATTAGATGGATAAGAGGCTAAACTTAAATCATCTATAAACATATTATTATCAGAAAAAGCGGCAATCATAGAAAGTTGTGAACCTGCTGATGGGGATACTATTCCTATATTATCAGTATCAAAGTTATAAATATCTTTATTTTTATATATCCATCTTATAGTATCCTTAATATCTGATATTTGTTTATCAAAAATTGCATCTGTTTTTAATAATTCATAAGAAGTAGATATTATTGTAAACCCTTCATTTCTTAGTATTTCGATTATTGGCGATAATTCAGATGGTAGATTTTTATTACCATACATCCAGGAATCACCGAAAACATATATTATAACAGGGGATGCGCCCTTATTAGTCTTTTTGGGACTATAAATATCTAAGGTTAAATCTAGATTTCCTCTACTTTTATATACTACATCTTTATATGATACTTCTGATGTAGGTTCTGTATAAAAGTTGCTAGCAATTACAGCTAAGTTACTATTTAGATTGATTATTTCTTTTGTTATATTAAAATAAAATCTTATGGAATCATAACTTAATGTAATAAAAAATATTAATAATAAAAATAATGGAAGTATAATTTTTTTCATATATTTAAACAAATTTATCACCAACTAAAAATTAATATTATAATTATTAACACAAAATATAAAATAATATACAAAAATTAGTTAGTTTTCTTAAAATAAAAAAATGAGGTTAATGTAAAAAAATACATTAACCTCTAAATATTAATACATAACTCGAATAGAATAACCTTCGTTTTCAAGAGCATTTACTATTCTTTCAATATGTGAATCTCCATTTGTTTCAACAGTAATTTCTACAAGAACGTTATTTATTCTATTTATTGCTTTAAACTTATCATGATCTAAGCTGACTATATTTGCATTTTCTTTAACTAATAATTGTGATAGTTTTAGAAGTTGTCCAGGAGTATTTGGAACTTCAGTTGAAAAACAGAATAACCTTCCACCTGAAACCAATCCATTATTTATTAGAGTAGAAATAGTTAGCATATCTATATTACCTCCACTAATAACTGAACAAACTCTTTTACCAGTAAAATTTAATTTCTTTAATGCTGCTAATGATACTACTCCTGAAGCTTCAGCAATTAACTTGTGTTTTTCAGTAAGTAATAAAAATGCATCTACAATTTCGGCATCAGAAACAGTAATAATTTCATCAACATGGTCTTTTATTATTTCGAATGTTTTATCTCCTGGAGTTTTTACAGCTATACCATCAGCAATTGTATTAACAGTAGTTAGCGGAGTTAATCTATTATTTTTAAAGCTATTAGCCATAGCAGCAGCTCCTTCAGATTGCACTCCTATTATCTTAATAGAAGGATTAATTTCCTTTGCGACTAATGAAATACCGCTTATAAGACCACCGCCTCCAATTGGACAAATTATACAATCTATGTTAGGAATATCTTCTAATATTTCTAATGCTATTGTTCCTTGACCATATATTATATCAATATCATTAAATGGATGAATGAACACCTTATTTTCTTTTGCTTCAATTCTTTTTGCTTCATTATATGCATCATCATAGCAAGTACCTTCTAACACAACGTTACCACCATAATTTTTTGTTGATTGTACTTTAAGATAAGGTGTAGTTTTTGGCATAACTATAGTTGCATCTACACCAATTAAACTTGAAGCATATGCAACACCTTGGGCATGATTACCAGCAGAGGAGCATACCACTCCTTGAGATTTTTCATAATCAGTTAACCCTTTTATTTTATTAAGAGCTCCTCTTAACTTATAAGCACCTGTAAGTTGTAGATTTTCACATTTCATATATACTATATTATTGCATAAATCGCTAAATATTTTACTATGAAGAATTGGAGTCTTAACGATTACATCTTTGATATTTTCTCTTGCTTTTTTTACATTCTCAATATACATAAGTTTCACCCCATTGTAGTTTTAAATAGATTTGGTATAATTTATACAATATATACTTTAGCATATATTTAAAATAAAATCTAACTAATAAAGAAAAATGTATAATTATTATATTTTTGCTCGTAATTTTATTGTATATCTAAATATATAAAGATATAATTACAAAGTAATAGATTTAAAAATGGAGTGAACTTAATGGAAGAAAGATTACAAAAGTACATAGCTAGATGTGGAGTAGCTTCTAGAAGAAAAAGCGAAGAACTGATTTTATCAGGTCAAATTAAGGTTAATGGTAATGTTATAACTGAGCTAGGTACTAAAGTAAATGTAGATACAGATATAGTAGAGTACGGTAATAAAGTTATAAAACCTGAAGAAGAAAAGATATATATAATGTTAAATAAACCAGAGGGATATATTACATCAGTAAGTGATGAAAAAGGAAGAAAAACTGTATTAGATTTAATAGATGTTAATGAAAGAATTTATCCAATTGGTAGATTGGATTATGATAGTTCAGGTCTTTTACTACTTACTAATGATGGTGATATTTACAATAAAATAATACATCCAAGAGTGGCTATTGATAAAAAATATATAGCTGTATGTGAAGGAAAATTTACAGAAAAAGAAATAGAAAAATTTAAAAATGGTGTAGATATAGGTGGATATGTTACATCTAGCGCTAATATAGAAATTATAGATGAAGAAACAGTTACGCTTAAAAAGACAGGTGAAAATATTATAAGATCTACTGTTGAAATAACTATTCATGAAGGAAAGAATCGTCAGATTAGAAGAATGTGCTCTTCTTTAAATCATAATGTATTAAAATTAAAGAGAGTATCTGTGGGCAATATAAAATTAGGTAACTTAAAAAAAGGAAGTTGGAGATTGTTAACTCAAGAAGAAGTTAATTATATAAAAGGATTATAGGGTATAGATTATGTTTACTTATACAGCAGATTTTAGTTCATTAACACATTATATTATAAAAAATTTTGTAAAAGAAAAGAGCGTAGCAATTGATGGTACATTAGGAAATGGATTTGACACAGACTTTTTAGCTGATAACTTTAAATTAGTATATGCATTTGATATCCAAAAGATTGCTTGTGAGACTTACAAACAGAAGGAAAAGCAAAATGTTCTAGTAATTAATGATTCTCATCATAAATTTTTAGAATATATAAAAGAAAATGTTAATTGCATTGTATACAATCTAGGATTTTTACCAGGTGGTGATAAATCTATTACTACTTGCTATAACTCATCTTTAGAAAGTATAAAATTAGGATTAGATATTCTAGAATCAGAGGGAATGATGTTAATTACATCGTATAGAGGCCATGATGAAGGTATGAGTGAGTATATTTATATAAAAGAGTATTTAGATAATTTACCTAAAAATAGATATGCAGTTATGAAACATGAAATTATAAATAGAAGCAATAAATCACCAGTTTTATTTGTAATTGAGAAAAAATAATTAATTGATTAAAAAGATAAATAATGCTAAAATTATTTATCTATATATATTATAAGAAGAGGTAGTTATGGAGAAAAATAATAATTGTGAATCAAATGATCTTATGAGATTAATACAAACAAAGTTTACAAGACTTAGTAAGGGACAAAAACTAATAGCAGATTATATATTAAAGAACTACGATAAAGCTGCCTTTATGACTGCTTCAAAGCTAGGAGAGGCTGTAGGAGTTTCTGAATCAACTGTTGTTAGATTTGCAATAGAATTAGGTTTCTCAGGTTATCCAAAATTACAAAAATCCCTTCATGAATTAATAAAAACGAAATTGACTACTGTTCAGAGATTAGAGCTATCAAATGATTATATAAGCAATGGATATACATTGAAAGGTGTATTAAAATCTGACATGGAGAATATAAGAGCAACTATGGAAAAGATTGATTACGAAACTTTCGATGCTGTTGTTAATAGCATTTTCGAAGCCAAAAGAATATTTATTATAGGATTAAGAAGTTCTATGGCATTAGCTGAATTTTTAGAATTTTATCTAAATCTAATTTTACAGAATGTAAAAACTGTAGGTAATGGAATTTCAGATATATTTGAACAAATGGTAAGTATTAGAGAAGGAGATTTAGTTATAGGGATAGGATTCCCTAGATACTCTTCAAAGACGATAGATGCATTAGGAATAGCACAAGATAGAGGAGCAAAAGTGGTAGCTATAACAGATAGTTATTTATCACCATTAGATGCAAAAGCAGATTATACTTTAGTTGCTCAAAGTAATATGGCATCATTTGTTGATTCTCTTGTTGCTCCTTTATCAGTAATTAATGCTTTAATAGTTGCTGTTGGATTAAGAGAGAAAGAAACAATTTCTAATATTTTTAATGATCTAGAAAAGATTTGGCATGATTTTAATGTTTATTCTTATAACGGGAGAAATTCAGGATATTAGAATAGAATCAATTAAGGGGATTAGCATTTGTTAATTCCTTTAATTTTTATTAATTAGTTTTTAGGAGGATTTATATGGCTGATGTTGTTGTTATAGGTGGTGGGCCAGCAGGAATTATGGCTGCTATTAGTGCTGCAAAAAATAATAATGTTACATTACTAGAAGGAAATGATAGGATAGGTAAAAAATTATTCATAACTGGAAAAGGTAGATGTAATGTAACAAATGCAAAGGATATAAGTGAATTTTTTGATTATATTCCTGGAAATCCATATTTTTTATATAGTTCTTTATATACATTTACTAATGAGGACACAATAAATTTTTTTGAGTCACAAGGAATAAAATTAAAAACAGAAAGAGGAGGAAGAATATTTCCATACTCTGATAAATCATCTGATATTATTAAAGGATTAAATAATGGGCTTGAAGAAGCTAACGTTAAAGTGAAATTAAATTCAAAGGTAACTAATATTTTAATGAATAAATCAAAAATTGTTGCTGTAGAAATTAATAATTCAAAAAAAATATATGCTGATAACTTTATATTTGCCACTGGAGGAGCATCATATCCGTTGACAGGATCAACTGGTGAGTGTTTTAAACTACTTGAAAATATAGGGCATACAATAGTAAAATTAAAACCTTCTTTAGTTCCTATAGAAATTAAAGAAGAATTTATAAAAGAATTAGCAGGATTATCTTTAAGAAATATAGGATTGGTTATAAAATCTAATAATAAGGTATTGTATAAAGAGCAAGGTGAAATTAAATTTACATATTACGGTATTTCGGGACCTTTAACATTAAGTGGTTCAAGATATATAAAAGAAAATGAAAATTTTAAGATATTAATAGATTTTAAACCAGCTTTAGATCACCAAGAGTTGGACAAAAGAATACAAAGAGATTTTAAAAAGTATATAAACAACGATTTTAAAAACTCATTAAATGATTTATTACCACAAAAGACAATACCAATAATAATTGAATTATCAAATATAGATCCGAACAAAAAAGTTAATGAAATAACTAGGGAAGAGAGAAAAAGATTAGTAGATTTATTAAAAAGTTTTGAGATTACTGTAAAAGGATTAAGACCTCTATCAGAAGCTATTGTTACAGCAGGTGGAGTATCTACAAATGAAATCGACCCATCTACAATGAAATCAAAGATAATTGAAAATTTATCATTTGCAGGGGAAGTAATTGATGTAGATGCATTTACAGGTGGATATAATGTTCAAATAGCTTTATCCACAGGATATATAGCAGGAATAAATATATAAAATCTTGTTTACTTAACAAATTCATAATATAATCTTAATGATAAATAAATGGTTAGCAGCAAGAAAGGTGGCAAATAAATGAGAATATCTGTAGCGATAGACGGACCAGCAGGTGCTGGAAAGAGTACTATAGCAAAGTTAGTAAGTAAAGAATTTAATTTAATGTATATAAATACAGGTGCAATGTATAGAGCTGTATCTTTAATGGCAAAGGAAAATAATATAGCGCCATCAGATATAAAAAGGCTAATGGAGTTAATAGATACATTAGAAATGCATTTTGAAAATGATGATTTGATATTAAACGGAAAAAATGTTCAAGAAAAAATTACAATGCCAGAAATTAGCTCAATAGTATCAAATTACGCTTCAATTCCTGAAGTAAGACAAAAGCTTGTAAATTTACAAAGGAATATGTCTGAAAAATATAATGTTTTAATGGATGGTAGAGATATTGGTACAGTAGTATTAAAAAATGCACCATTTAAGTTTTTCTTAACTGCAACAGCAGAAGAGAGGGCAAAAAGAAGATTTAATGAATTAGTTAGTAGAGGAATAGAAGTTAATTACGATACTTTATTAAGCGATATTATAAAAAGAGATTATATAGATAGTAATAGAGAAGTAGATCCATTAAGAATGGCAGATGACGCAATTGAAATAGATAGTTCTAATTTATCTATAGAAGAAGTTACAGAATTTATTTGTAATTATATAAAAAATAAATTACAATAATATTGTTGGGTAGTAAAATTTAACAACAGGAGATAAACAGCATGAAAAGAAAAGTAATTTTAGCTGAGAGTGCAGGTTTTTGTTTTGGGGTTCAAAGAGCGGTAGATCAGACAGTAAAAATTCAGAAAGACTACGGTAAAAAAATTTATACATTAGGACCACTAATTCATAATAATGATGTTGTAAAATATCTAGAAAATAATGATGTTTTTTCAATTTCAATAGATAACATAGATGAATTATCAAAAGGGGATGCAGTTATAATACGATCTCATGGTGTTTCAAAGGCTGTAATGGACTTATTAGAATCTAAAGGAATAATAACAATAGATGCAACTTGTCCGTTTGTAACTAATATCCAAAAGAAAGTCAATAAATATTCTAAAGAAGGTTATCAAATAGTTATTTTAGGAGATAAAGATCATCCAGAAGTAATAGGTATAAATGGATGGTGTGATAATAAGGCCATAATAACTAAAGATGGAGAGCTTCCTGAGAGAATACCTAATAAGATATGTGTAGTATCTCAAACTACTGAAAAAGAAGAAAATTGGGTAAACACAATAAGAAATTTATCTGTTAGAACTAAGGAACTTTTAGCATTTAATACAATCTGTGCAGCAACTGAAATAAGACAAAAGGGTGTTTTTGAATTATCAAAAACAGTAGATTTAATGATTGTTGTAGGAGGAAAGAATAGTTCAAATACAACAAAATTATATCAAATTGCAAAGATGAATTGCAAACGTGCGATTCATATAGAAAATTCATCTGAATTATCAACAGAGATAATTAATGATAGTACAATAAATAAAATAGGTATTACAGCTGGAGCTTCAACTCCAGATTGGATTATAAATGAAGTAGTTGAATTAATGGAAGGGGATATATAGATGGAAGATCAATTACAATTGATGGATCAAATGGATTTAAGATTTAGAATAGGAGATGAAGTACAGGGGGAAATCCTTAAGATAGGTTCTTCAGAGGTATTTGTTTCTTTAGTAGGGTATAAGACAGATGGAGTAATCCCGTTTAATGAATTAACGTATGCTGAAGATTTAGAAGAAACTTTAAGAAATTTAAAACAAGGCGATAGCATAAAAGCTAAAGTAATTAAGTTAAGAAATGAAGATAATTACGTTGTTTTATCTAGATTAGAGTATAAAAAAGAAGAAACTTTAGAATTATTAGAAGGATTATTTGATAGAAAAGAAACATTTAAAGTACTTGTAAAAGAGGCAAGAGAAAAAGGGTTAGTTGCAAACTTTAACGGAGTAAGAATATTTATTCCTGCTTCTCATATTGATGTAAGATTTATAAAAGATACAAGTGAATTTGTAAACACTGAAATGGAAGTTAGATTAATTGATTTCTCTAGAAAAAATCCTTCTAAAATTGTTGCATCTAGAAGAGTAATTCTAGAAGAACAAATAGAAGAAAAAGAATCAAAAGCTTGGGAGAAATTTAATTTAGGTGATGTAGTATCTGCTGAAATTAAAAGATTTACAAACTTTGGAGCTTTTGCTGAAGTTGATGGAGTTGATGGATTAATTCATATTTCTCAAATTTCATGGAAATTAGTAAGATCTTGTGATGAAGTTTTAAAAATAGGTCAAGTAGTTAATGCTAAAATCATTGGTTTAGATAAAGAAAATAAAAAATTATCACTTAGCATTAAGGAATTAACACCAGAACCATGGACAAATGTGGAAGAAAAATATCCTGTTGGATCAGCAGTTCTTGGTAAAGTTGTAAGAATAAATGATTTTGGGGCATTTGTAGAATTAGAACCTGGATTAGATGGGTTAGTGCATATATCTAAAATAAGCCATAACCACATTAATCATCCTTCTGAAGTATTAACTGTAGGTCAAGATGTTAAATGTATAATCTTAGAAGTTAATAAAGATGCTAAAAAAATAGCACTTAGCATAAGAGATACAGAATAATTAATAAAACGTAGGTTAAAGTTACTAAGGAGATTACATCGTATAGATGTAATCTCTTCTAATATATATTAAAATTATATAATAATTTATTTTATGAGGTTTTATATGGTTTCGTTGGTTAGATTATCGTCTAGTAATTTAGATGAATTTAAGAAACTATACGAAGAAAATTTTCAAAGAGAGACCTATGATAAAGACTTTTTTGAGTATTATTATAATCAATCCTTTATTCCAAAGATATTTTTAAAGAAATTTGTTAAGCTTTTTATGTATAATGAAGAATTTATAGGATATATATGGTATGAAATACCTATTGATTCACAAATTAAGGTTTTTTCTTTGTATGTAGAAGACAACTATATTGATATTATTACTAATGATATTTTAAAAAGATTTAACGAGAAATATTTGGTTTATGAATCTATTGAAAATAGAAATAGCAACAAATTGTTAAGTAATTTAGGTTTTAGGAAAGCAAGACCATCTATTATTATGAATTTAAAATTAAATGAATATAATAAAACAAATGAAATAACGAATTTGAAATCTACTTTAAAGTACGATATGAAATTATTAAAATTACTTAATATTTATAGCAATGAAAAATATGATGATATTCTCATTTCATTTCAAAAAGTAGATATAAAAAACGATGCTTTATTAAGATGTGAAATACAAAATAATGTTTTTAAAAATATTGATCGTGTACCTATTGAAGTAGAAGATATTGAAAATGATTTTAAGCAAGATTATTACATTGAAGATTTAGCAATTTTTATGAAAATAAATAATGTTGTAGTTGCGTATGGTCAAATAATCTATATTAGAAAAATGTATACTGTTGTTAATTTCGGGGTAGTCGATATTTTTAGGGGGAAGGGACTAGGTAAATTACTTTTAGATAACCTAATTAGTAAGGCTAGAGAAAAGAATATATCAGAACTTGCTTTAGGCGTTGATAAAGATAATGTTAATGCAATTTCTCTATATAAATGGATTGGGTTTAATAATAGATATGATATAGCAAGATGGGAAAGATAATAGAATACTATAATTTACTTATAATAAATTATAATATTCTATTTAAAATGAATAAAAAATTTATTATAATATACAAAGGTTAAGAAATTTGTACAAAGGAGATTTAAAGATGCAAGAGACGAATTTGAAATATTATATAGAAACTTGGGGCTGTCAAATGAATGAAGAAGATTCAGAAAAGCTTTCAGGAATGTTAAAAAATATTGGGTATTCAAGAACAGAAAATAAAGAAGAAGCTGGAATAATTTTATTTAATACTTGTTGTGTTAGAGAAAATGCTGAAAATAAAGTATTTGGTAACCTTGGACAACTTAAGGCTTTAAAGAAAAAAAATCCAGATTTAATTATAGGAATATGTGGTTGTATGATGCAACAAGAGGGTATGGCAGATAAAATACTTAGCACATTCCCTTATGTAAATATTGTTTTTGGAACTCATAATGCTTATAAATTCCCAGAATACTTAAATAGAGTTAAAACTGAAGGCGTGCAAATAAAAGAGATATTTAATAAGGAAGAAGAAATAGTTGAAGGACTACCTATAGATAGAAAAAGTGATGTAAAAGCTTTTGTAACTATAATGTATGGATGTAATAACTTCTGTACTTATTGCATTGTTCCTTATGTTAGAGGAAGAGAGAGATCAAGAAAGTCTGAAGATATACTAAATGAGGTAAAAGAATTAGTTAAAGCTGGATATAAAGAAATAACACTTTTAGGTCAAAATGTTAACTCATATGGTAAAGGCTTAGATGAGGATATTAACTTTGCTAAACTTCTAAGAATGATAAACGAAGTTGAAGGACTAGAAAGAGTTAGATTTATGACATCACATCCAAAAGATTTAACTGATGATGTTATTTTAGCTATTAAGGAATGTGATAAATTATGTGAGCAAATACATTTACCAGTACAAAGTGGTTCAAATAATATTTTAAAGAAGATGAATCGTCATTATACTAGAGAGTATTATATGGAACTAGTAAATAAGATAAAGAAAGAAATACCAGGTGTATCTTTAACTACTGATATAATTGTTGGTTTCCCAGGTGAAACAGAAGAAGATTTCCTTGAAACATTAGAATTAGTTAAAGAGGTTGGATATTCTGCAGCATTTACATTTATTTATTCAAGAAGAAATAATACTCCAGCTGATATGATGTTAAATCAAGTAGATGATGCAGATAAACATCATAGATTTGATAGATTAGTTAAAGCTGTAAATGATAATGTTATAAAGCTAAACAAAGAATTTGAAAATCAAGTTGTTGAAGTTTTAGTTGAAGGTATGAGCAAAAACGATGAAACAAAGTTCTCAGGTAGAACAAGAAATGGTAGATTAGTTAACTTTGAAGGAGAAAATGTAAAGATAGGTGATTTAGTTAATGTTGAAATTACTAGAGCCCAACCATTCTCATTACTAGGTAAAATGAAATAAACTATTAAAAGAGGGCAGCTCAATAGACTGTCCTTTTTTATTATGTTATATACTCTAGCAATAAAAATATGATAATATATTACTATAAAATTTAAAATAACGGAGGATAAGAAAATGGCGTTAACTCCTATGATGAGACAATATATGGAAGTTAAAGAGAGATATACTGATTGTATATTATTTTTTAGATTAGGAGACTTCTATGAAATGTTTTTTGAAGATGCTAAAACAGCATCAAGAGAACTCGAACTAGTACTTACAGGAAGAGACTGTGGGTTAGAAGAGAGAGCACCTATGTGTGGAATTCCATTTCATGCATCAGCCGCATATATATCAAGATTAGTATCGAAAGGATATAAAGTAGCTATATGTGAACAGGTAGAAGATCCATCAGTAGCAAAAGGTATTGTTAAAAGAGATGTAGTTAAGGTAGTTACCCCTGGGACTTTTATAGATGGAAATGGTGATAATGATTATAAAAATCTTTATATGATGTCTATATATGAAAGTAATGGTTTGTATGGAATAGCAATATCAGATATTTCTACAGGTGAATTCAAAACAACGTATTTTTCAGATACAATAGATAATCTATTAGGAGAAATTTCTAGATTCTCACCTAAAGAAATAATTGTAGATAACACTTTAAATGAAAATATTATAATTAGAATTCATGAGACTTTACCAGTGTTAATAACTAAAAAAGATTACTCTAAATTTTATTGTACCGATGAAGAATTAAAGAAACAATTTATAAATATAGATGTAGACTCAATTAATATTAACAGTAAAATAGCAGTATCTGTATTACTTAAATATATATTTGATACTCAAAAGATAAGTTTATCTAATATAGATATACTAGAACAGTATAATATAATTGACTTTATGACTATTGATAGTAATTCTAGACGTAATTTAGAATTAACAGAAAGTCTTAAAGAAAAATCTAAAAAAGGAAGTCTTATCTGGGTATTAGATAAAACTTCTACTTCAATGGGTGGAAGAACATTAAGAAGCTTTATAGAACAGCCTTTAATAAATAAATCTCAGATTGAAAATAGAAGTGCTGCTGTAGAAGAATTATATAATAATATGTTCTTTAATGAAGAATTAAGAGATAGTCTAAAAGAAATATATGATATAGAAAGAATAACAGGTAAAATTTCTAATAAAAATGTAAATGCAAAAGATTTAGTTTCTCTAAAAAGATCTTTAGATAAATTACCAGGAATCAAAGAAAAGCTTAATAGTTGCAAATCAGACTTATTAGTAAAATGGAATGATAACTTAGATACTTTAGATGATATAAGAGAGTTACTTGCTGAATCATTGTTAGAAGATCCTTCTATTGGATTAAAAGAAGGAAATATAATTAAAAGTGGATATTCAGTAGAAGTTGATGAATTAAGAGATATTAAGTTAAATGGTAAGCAATGGATAGCATCTTTAGAGCAATCAGAAAGAGAACATACAGGAATTAAATCATTAAAAGTAGGATATAATAAAGTTTTTGGATATTATATAGAAATATCAAAGGCAAATTATGCATCTATCCCAGAAGGTAGATATATAAGAAAGCAAACTCTTTCTAACGCTGAAAGATACATAACAGAAGAGTTAAAAGTTATGGAAGAAAAAATATTAGGTGCAGAAGATAAATTAATAGCCCTTGAATATGAGTTATTTGTAAATATAAGAGACAGAGTTGAAAAAGAAATTCAAAGATTAAAAGATACAGCAAAAATAATAGGATCACTTGATGTTATTTCAACTTTAGCCTTAGTAGCTTATGAAAATAATTATGTTAGGCCAAATATAAATGAAAATGGTATTATCGATATTAAAGATGGTAGACATCCTGTAGTAGAGAAGGTAATTGGTAAAGGTGAATTTGTTTCTAATGATACTTTGCTTAATAAGAAAGACAATATGTTATTGCTTATAACTGGTCCAAATATGGCCGGTAAATCTACATATATGAGACAGGTAGCATTAATAACTTTAATGGCTCAGATTGGATCTTTTGTGCCTGCTTCAAGTGCTAATATATCAGTGTGCGATAAGATCTTTACAAGAATAGGTGCTTCAGACGATTTAGCTGGAGGTAAATCTACATTTATGGTTGAAATGTGGGAAGTTTCCAATATATTAAAGAATGCTACAAATAATAGCCTTGTTCTTCTTGATGAAGTAGGAAGAGGAACTTCTACATATGATGGACTAAGTATAGCTTGGTCTGTAATAGAATATATATCAAATCAAGTTAAATTAAAATGTAACACTTTATTTGCTACTCACTATCATGAATTAACAAATTTAGAAGGGGAAATACCTGGTGTAAGAAATTATTCTGTTGCAGTTAAAGAAATTAATGATGAAGTTATATTTTTAAGGAAAATTGTTGAAGGTGGAGCAGATCAGTCTTATGGTATAGAGGTTGCAAAAATAGCTGGATTACCTGAAGAGGTAATTAATAGAGCAAAAGATATTTTAAATACTTTAGAAGGTAAAGAAAAATTTGAGATTAACAATACCTCTTCTAAAAATGCTGAAGTTGCCCTAGACTCTGTAGTAGACGATAGTACTATAAAAGAAAACTCTAAAAATTTAGAAGAATATAAAATAGAAGAAGAAAAAAATAAAATAGAAAATGTTCAAATAGATTTCACGATGTTGGAAAAAGAAGCTTTATTAAATAGCATAAAGGATTTAGATGTTATGGTAATGACTCCACTTGATGCAATGAATACTCTATTTAAAATTGTTCAGGATGCTAAAAAAATAATGTAAGGTGAGAGTATATGAAAAGAATAAATATATTAGACCAACATACTGCTAATAAAATTGCTGCTGGTGAAGTTGTTGAGAGGCCATCATCAGTAGTAAAAGAGTTAGTTGAAAACTCAATAGATGCGAATTCTAAAAATATCACTATAGAAATAAATGAAGGCGGATTATCATTAATTAAAATAATAGATGATGGATCTGGAATAAATAGAGATGATATTGAAATAGCTTTTTTACCTCATGCTACTTCTAAAATCTCTAAGGTAGAAGATATCTACAATATAAGCACTTTAGGGTTTAGAGGTGAAGCATTAGCTTCAATAGCATCAATTTCTAAGATATCTTTAAAAAGCAAAACAAACGATGCTGATAATGGTAGTGAAATTATATTAGAAGCTGGGAAAAAGGTATCTTTACAAGAAGTAGGAATGAATAATGGTACAATAATGGAAGTAAAAGACTTATTTTTTAATGTTCCTGCAAGAAAAAAGTTCTTAAAATCTATTTCACGGGAGAGTAGCTTAATAAATGATATAGTAACAAGAATAGCACTTTCTAATCCAGAGATATCTATAAAGTTATTTAATAATGATAAGAAAGTAATTAATACTTACGGTACAGGTAATTTAAAAGATGTAATAAGAACTATATATGGAAAAAATGTATATGACAATATATTGTATTTTGAAGGCTCTAGGGGAGATATTTCAGTACATGGTTATATAGGAAAAGAAGAAATTGCAAAAGGTAGCAGAAATCATCAAAGTATATTTGTTAATAATAGATATATAAAAAATAAAACAATTATTGCAGCGGTGGAAAATGCATTTAAATCTTTCTCAGTAATAAATAAGTTTCCGTTTGTAGTTATATTTATTGATCTACCTCCTGAACTAGTAGATGTTAATATTCATCCAACAAAAGCAGAGATCAAATTTAATGATGAAAGAGCTGTATTTAAAGTTATTTTTGATACAATACATTCAGTACTAAGGGAAGATGCATTAAATAAATTCAATTCAGTTAAAAATGAAAATAATAAATTTGTTGTAGAAGAAAATGTAGAAAGAATAGAGTTTAATATTTCATCTGAAGACGAATATCCTACAAAAAAAATAGAACCAGAAATAACTAAAGATGAAGTAAAAAAAGAAATTGATATAAAACATATGTATAACTCAGTAGATATTTCAGATATAGAAAGAGAAGAGAAGTTATACAATAAATTAAAGAGTATAAATATAAACAATTTTAACAAATCAAATGAAGAGGATTCATATGAAATAAATAATGATAAGAATAGTACTGAAGTTGTTACTGTAAATGAAGATAATATTTGCCAATCTTATAATATAAAAGATGATGTAAATACTAAAGAAGCTAAATTTCCAAAACTAAGAGTTATAGGACAATTTAGTAAAATGTATATATTAGCAGAGTATGGAACAGATTTATATATAGTGGATCAACACGCTGCTCATGAAAAAATTCTATTTGAAAAATATTTTAAGGATATTGAAGAAGGTACTATTATAGTTCAACAGTTATTAGTTCCTATAATTTTAGATTTATCCTTAGAAGATTATGCTTATTTTGAAGAAAATAATAAAGTTTTTAGTGAAGCTGGATTCGTTATAGATCATTTTGGTGGTGAAACTATATCAATAAAAGAAGTACCTTATTTTCTAGGTAAGTTGGATGCTAAAAAGCTTTTTATGGAGATATTAGATAATCTAAAAGCATTAGGATCTGGAAAAACATCTGAAGTTAAGTTAAATAAGATAGCATCTATGGCATGTAGATCGGCTGTTAAAGCTAATGATTATTTGAACCATGAGGAAATGGATAAATTAATTGAAGATTTAAGATATATAAATGATCCATTTCACTGTCCTCATGGAAGACCTATTATAATAAAATTTACTGAATATGAATTAAATAAGAAGTTTAGAAGAATAATATAGAAGAGGAATAAAGTAGATGAAACAAAAATTACTTATAATCGCAGGGCCTACTGGTGTCGGTAAAACTGAATTATCTATTAAGTTAGCTAAGTTATTAGATGGAGAAGTTATATCAGCAGATTCTATGCAAATATATAAACATATGGATATAGGTTCTGCAAAAGTAACAAATGAAGAAATGAACGGCGTTAAACATCATATGATTGATGTTGTAATGCCTGATAAAAGCTTTACTGTAGTAGATTATAAAAACATGGCTGAAAAGGAAATTAATGATGTAATAAGAAGAAATAAACTTCCAATAATTGTTGGAGGAACTGGTCTTTACATAAATTCTTTGACATGTAATATGAATTTTACTGAAGCTGAAAGTGATATTGAATATAGAAAATACTTAGAAGATCTGGCTAAAGAAAAAGGAAATGAATATGTTCATAATCTTTTAAAAGAAATTGATCCTATAAGTTATGAAAAAATTCATGCAAATAATTTAAAAAGGGTTATAAGGGCATTAGAGGTATATAAAATTTCTGGGAAGCCATTTAGTTCATTTAATGATTTAGATACATTTTATAAATCAAAGTATGATATATATTACTATGTTCTTACTATGAATAGAGATAAACTTTATAATCGAATTAATCTAAGAGTAGATAAGATGATGGATGATGGATTACTTCAAGAGTGTATAAACCTTAAAGAGTTAGGATATAACACTTCTATGCAGTCTATGCAAGGTATAGGCTATAAAGAAGTATTTTATTACCTTGATAAAAAAATAAGCTTAGAAGAGGCTATAGACATGATTAAACAAGGATCTAGAAATTATGCTAAAAGACAATTAACATGGTTTAAGAAAGATCCAAGAGTAAAGTTTATCGATAAAGATATATATTCTGAAGATGATATAATTAACTTAATAGTTAAAGACCTTAAAAATAATTAGTATTATTAAAGGAGATGTTTTTTTGAATAAACAAACAAATAACTTACAAGACATATTTTTAAATAATGCCAGAAAGAATAGAATTCCAGTTTCTATATATTTAACAAATGGATTTTTAATTAAAGGTTATGTAAAAGGATTTGATAATTTCACAGTGATTTTAGATTCAGATGGTAAACAAATGTTAGTTTATAAACATGCTGTAACAACTATTACTCCTGCAACTCCAATTTTATTTAATAATATTGATAATAATTAAGATGAAGGTTTATCCTTCATCTTAATTATTTATAAAATACTTTCTATTTCTAAAAAAATTATATATAATAACTTTAGTAATTATATGTTAACTATAAAGGAGTAAAGCTATGTTAAATTTAACAGAAGAATTTTTAAAAAAGCAATATAAAATAAATGATGAAACATTTACTTTATATAATAAGGCTTTAAAAGATGTTGAAGAAGAGTTTAAAATATATGATGAAATTAGAGAGTTTAATCAATTAAAAGTTTTAAATGCTCTTCAGGAGGAAAGAATAAGTGAATCACACTTTACAAACTCTTCTGGATATGGATACGGGGATATTGGAAGAGATTCATTAGATAAAGTATATGCTAAGGTATTTAATACAGAGAGTGCTTTAGTAAGACCTCATTTCGTTAATGGTACTCATGCAATAGCCTGTGCCATAATAGGTAATTTAAGACCTAATGATACAATGGTTTGTATAAGCGGTAAACCTTATGATACATTACATAATATAATAGGAATTGGTGAAGAGAAAAATATAGGTTCATTAAAAGAGTATGGCGTAAATTATAAACAAGTAGACTTAATAGATGGTAAATTTGATGAAGATAAGATAATTACTCTTTTAAAAGAAGATAAAAGCATAAGATTAGTACATATACAAAGAAGTACTGGATATGGTTGGAGAAATTCATTCTTAGTATCAGAATTAGGGGATATAATATCAAAGGTTAAATCAATTAGAAATGATGTAATAGTATTTGTTGATAACTGCTATGGAGAATTTATAGATACTATAGAACCTACTGATGTTGGTGCAGATTTAATTGCTGGATCATTAATAAAAAATATAGGGGGAGGAATAGCTCCTACTGGAGGATATATAGCAGGGAAAGAAGAGTATGTACTTCAGGCAAGCTACAGATTAACAACTCCTGGAATAGGAGGAGAGTGCGGATCTACATTTGGAGTTATGAGACAGTTCTATCAAGGTTTATTTTTAGCCCCACATATAGCTATGGAGGCAGTTAAAGGTGCTGTTTTCTGTGCTAGAATTATGGAATTAGCAGGCTTTGAAGTATTACCGAAATATAATGAAAAGAGAAGTGATATTATTCAAGCTATTAAATTTAACGATAAAGATAAGCTAATAAAGTTCTGTAAGGGAATTCAAAAAGCATCTCCAATAGATTCTTTTGTAGAGTGTGAACCATGGGATATGCCTGGATATAGCGATCAAGTTATAATGGCAGCAGGAGCATTTATACAAGGTTCATCTATTGAATTATCTGCTGATGCTCCAATAAGAGAACCATATATTGCTTATCTTCAAGGTGGATTAACATTTGATCATGCTAAAATTGGTGTGTTATTTGCATTAAGTAATATACTTTAAAATATTAAAACTTAAACAGGATGAATTACTCATCCTGTTTTTGCATTTCGTTAATTAAATAATTATAGTCATTTGGTAACTCATAGATACCTTTACTTACATCATTAGAGCTAATATAAATAAATATGTTTAAGATATCTTCAGCAGATATAATTAAATTAGCCCACATAACACCATAAATAACGATGTTAAATCCTTTTAAAATAAGTATTACACTTAGTATAGAAGATATTATTAATACAGGAGCAATTAAACTAAGAAGACTCCTTGTATAGTTTATTTCTCCATTATAAGTAGAAGTAATCAATCTTTTTCGATTAAATAGTTTAATTTTAGCCTTTTGATCTGATAAAAAGTTAGAATAAATTATATAATGTATTAATTCATGTGGAATTTGAATTAAGTAAAATGATAGGATATAAGTAATTATAAAACTTAATATAAATGATTTTATATCTACAATTGAATTACAAGTGTAATATAGTGAATAACCTAAATAAAAGGCAAGTGGAAGTGATAAAATAGTTCTAATAAGTAACCTTAAGTTTAAATAAGTAGTCCGATTAAAATTGGATATTGGTGATAATATAAATTCACAATCATATTCATCCTTTGCTCTAAGAAATATCCCCTTTTCTAATGTCATTTTTTTCACCTTTCCTAAATACTAAATACTAAATATAAATGAGCCATACTAAAATGTATGACTCATTTATATTTAATATGCTCTAAATAATCCTACTAATTTACCAAGAATACTGCAATCTTTAACAATTATAGGATCCATAGTATCATTTTCAGGTTGTAATCTTATATAATCATCCTCTTTATAAAATGTCTTAATAGTAGCTTCGTTTTCAATCAAAGCAACTACTATATCACCGTTACAAGCTGTAGGATTTCTTTCAATTATAGCTAAATCTCCATGATGTATACCAGCATTTATCATACTATCCCCTGAAACGTTAAGTATAAAAAGTTCTTTATCATGTTTAATATAACTTAGAGGAACAGGGAAAACACCTTCAACATTTTCATTAGCCAATATAGGAATACCTGCTGTAACTTTCCCTATTATTGGAATATTAACCATTTCAATTTTATTTAAAGAGTTTTCCATAATTTCTAATGCTCTAGGCTTAGTTGGATCACGTTTTATTAGGCCTTTAGTTTCTAATTTTTTTAAATGCCCATGAACAGATGAAGTAGATTTTAAATTAACTGCCTCGCATATTTCACGTACAGATGGTGGATATCCTTTTAATTCTGTAAAGTTTTTAAGAAATTCATATATTTCCATTTGTTTGTTGCTATTTTCGATCATTATAACACCTCACTTATTTATAGATATTATAACATAACATAATAATAATATCAAACTTATGTTCTTGTAATATAATAAAATTTGAATTTATTATATCTTTCTGATAAAATAAATAAGTTAACAGAAATGGAAGGTGATTTTATGAAATATACTAACGACGATTTATGTGATATTTTTGAAAATAAAATTTGTGATAATTGTGGTAAATGTTTAGAAATCGATGGTATTGATATAAGAGCAATAAATATAGAAGATATAGCAAAAGATGTAGAAGAAAATAAATATTTAGAAGAAGAATTAAAGCTAGCTTTAGAAGCTCTAAAAGAAGAAGAGACAATTGAGGTACAGGATACTTTAAACTATTTAGATGATGAAGAATATGTTGATGCTTTTGATAATATTACATACCTTGATGAAATTGGTCTTGATGATGATTTATCTTTAGATGATGTAACCGAGGAAGTATATCCAGGAGTTCTAAAGTTTAAAAGAAAATAATAATACATTTAATAAAAAATTAGCTACCTATTTTAAATAGATAGCTAATTTTTTATGCTATAACTTAGATAAAGGATTTGAACGTACAGCATCTCTAAGTTTATCATCATCTATATGCGTATATATTTGAGTTGTAGATATATTTTCATGACCTAATATATTTTGTAGACTACGTATATCAACATTTCCATGTTTATACATTAGAGTAGCTGCTGTATGTCGTAGCTTATGAGGTGTATAAGTATTATCCAATATTTCTGCATTAGTTATATGCTTTTTTACTAATAATTCAACAGTTCTTTTATTAATAGGTTTATTACGAATAGATAGAAATAAGTATTTCTTATTTTCTTCAGATATTTTTGAATTATCTCTTTTGCTTAAATAATCATTAATGGATTTTATACATGCATCATTTAAATAAATAGTACGTTCTTTATTACCTTTTCCCACAATAGTTAATGTATCATTTTTTATCTTATTAATTTCTATTGAACATAACTCAGATAATCTCAATCCACAATTTAAAAATAGTGTTAATATACAATAATCTCTGTAATAGTTTATATTACCTTTATCTAAAGAGGAGAGTAGATGTAAACTTTGTTCTAAAGTAAGATATACTGGATGACGTTTATTTATTTTCGGTGATTCTAGTTCTACTGTTGGGTTTTCTTTAATCACTTTAGCTTTTCCAAATAAAAATCTATAAAAAGATTTTAATGTTGCAACTTTTCTAGCTCTAGCGTATGTACTATTTTGTCTTTCTTTTTCAACAAAAGATAAAAATGCATAAATATCCGTTAATTTTATAGTATTAATAAAGTTCTCATCAATATCGCTTATAGAAATTTCTTCAAATTCTAGTGAATCATCTATTTTATTATCTTTATAAACCTTCATAAATCTAAAAAATAACTGCAAATCTATTTTATACCCATTTATAGTATTTTTTGATTTACCTTTAATAGTTTCAAGATAATTTAAAAAATCTAATACTAACTGTGGCAAATCAGAAGTATTCTTAGCAGATTTATTTTTAAATTTAGTTATTTGGGTAATCTGATCATTATGAATTAAATCAGAATCACTAAAAATATTACTTTCAAGTGATGCTTTTTTAGCATCTTTTAAAGTTCTATTTAATCCTAGTTCTTTAAGCCAAATTTGAATAGAACGTACATTAAGAGAATATATTTTTGCTAATTGAGATGATGTAAAATTATGTTTAATAACTAATATATATAAATCTTCAATAATATACTCATAGCCACGTTTCATATTAGAAAGTTTTAAATTATTTCTAATTTCATTTATATTTCTTTTATCATAATCAGAAAGAGAAATTGCAAGTAGTTTTTTTACTTCATCTGAGTATTGATAATTTTTATACTTAAATGTTTTAGTACGACCCCTCAAAATATTACCCCCAAGCTCGATAAAATATTAAATTTTGTTATAATTTCTTTTCGTTTTAATACGAAATTTTATAAATTGATATTTAGCGAAATTAATTTTTGGGTGTTTTTTTGTATTTATTTTCTAATTTCTTTTATATTTAATATTAATTCATTTAATACTAATTCAGATTTAGAAAAACCTTTTTTAAAACATCTTATTTGTTTATATTTTACTCCATTCATTTCAAAATCTAATATATCAATTCTATCACCTTTATATATTAAAGGTGTTTTAGAATTTTTTAGTTTAATTTCTATTTCCATATTTACCTCCAAGTTTAAGATATATTTTAATTATAAAACAAAATAACCTATATAAACAATAAATTTATATAGGTTATTAATTAATATTATATAAAAATTCAAAAAGATTCTCCAATTAATACAAAATTTTTACCAAAATGATTATTTAATACTGCTTCTATAGATTCATAAAAATACATAATCGCAATTAATTTATTAAAGTAAATATTTCAATTTTTCTTTTAGATTTACTGTTTCAATATTTTGATTTATAAAAAATTCATCTGCCCAACAGTATATAATTGGTATATTTAATTGTTTTATATAACTTAGTTTTTTTATAATATCATAAGTTTTACTTACTAAACTATCCATAAAAATATATATAATTCGATTTGGATTACTAGGATGAAAAACTACAAACTCTAAATTAATTGAATTAAAAGTATAATCTTCTACAACTCTATAACCTAGCCCCTCAATTTTCTCTCTCAGAAATTTAAGCATATTAGAAGTTGTATCGTGTTTTTTATTAAATGTTAAATTGTTGGTAAAAAACTCATCTATATATCTTATAGAATCATCATATTCAAGTGTTTTTAATATATAATTTGTAATAGAGCTACTTTCTTCAATTTCAGAAATATATTCAAAAGTATTTATTTTTAAAATTGAAATATAATTATTCTTATTTATTAATTTTGATAGTATATCTAAATCATTATTTAATTGTATAATTAAAGTATCTAATAAATCTCTTTTTATTGTAATTTCAGCACTATCTTCTTCAATCATTTTGAAATTTAGTAAAATTAGAATGCTTGGCAAAGTAAATAGCTTTTCTGTATATTTACTAATAGTATCATTTTTATCGTAACAAAGATCTAATAACTCTCTTTCTTTATCATTAAGAGTATATATTTGATTTTGTATTGATATTATCTCTTTATAAAGGGATAAAGTATTAAATATATTTTTCAAAAAAATATACATATCATTTTCATCATATATATAGTTATATATTTTATTAAAATAGCTTTCATTAAGAAAATCTTTTAGAAAATCAAAAGAGTTTACGTATAAGTTTAGTGATTCTATATTTTCTTTATATTGATTACACATAGTTTTTTTTATATTGTTATATTCATCTGTTATAGCTTTATTATACAGTTTCACCTCAGTACATTTCTTTCTATTCAAATAATGATACCATTTAAGTTTTTTAGGTTCACAATTATAGTCTATTTTTAAATTTGAAATATAATTTATCAATTCGTTTTCACTTATACTTAAAGAGAAATTAGCATTAATAAAATATTTAGTAAAATCATTTTCATATATTGGTGGAATTAGTGCATATTCATTATTTAATAAACACTCTAGTTTATATAGAGCATTTGTAATATCATCACAGGAAATATTATTCTTTAAGTCATTAAACTTATAACTATTATTAAACTTTTTATATTTTAGATATGATTTTATTAAATTTGTATCTCTTATATTCTCAATAAAACTCTTTATCCAGCCATAATCTCCTATCGTAAAATGACTGTTTTCAATTTTTTCATAAAGTATATCTATATATTGCTTGTCAATTTTTAAATTTAATAAAATATCAATCATTTCCACCAATGAAATATTATCATTTTTCCTATAAGTTGATGATTCAATTATATTTTTTACTTTATTATATTTCATTAGTATATCTCTCAATATAAGTGCATATTGTTCTAGAGCTTTTTTATATGAGGGCTTATCGCTATCATAACTTATACTAATATAATTATAACCGCTAATTTCTTTAATGAAATTATTCATAAATGTATATTTATTATCTAAACAATTAAAATCGATATCTTTAGTATTTAAGTATAATGTTTTATTATCAATTAATTTGTCAATTAATTTAATAATTGTATCTAGATTAATATTAATTTCTTTATTCATATATATCTCCAATATTTTTTGGTATTTATATATAATATGTTTTTATACTTAAATACTGTACTTTTTAAAGTGTTTTATAATTATAAATTTTGATGTTATAACCATAAAAATTTTTATGAGCATATTTCCATATTTGTGTTCATAATATATATTAAAGAAATTAATGATAGGGGGAAATATTATGTTCAAACTAAATATATTTGATAAGTTATCTTTTTTTCTAGTGATTATAGGTGCTATAAATTGGGGAAGCATAGGATTAATAAATAAGAATTTTATATATTATTTAGCTGGTGGTTCATCTATAATATTAAGAATAATTTATGTACTTATCTTTTTAGCCGCATTAGATTTGTTATATCTTCTAGTAAAAGGTAATGTTATAAAAATAAAAGCATAAATATTCTACATAAATAAAAAAACTCCTGTTATAATTAACAGGAGTTTTAATAAGTATAAATAAAATTAATCTTCTAAAGTTTCAATTAATTTTACTATTTCTTCAGCTGCTAAAGTTTCATCATCACCGTTTGCAGAAACAGTTATAGTTGCTCCCTTAGTTACACCTAAAGATAATACACCGATTAAGCTTTTAACATTAGCTTTCTTTCCGTTAAATTCAATGCTTACATCAGATTTAAAAGATGAAGCTTTTTTTACTAATAAAGTTGCTGGTCTAGCATGTAAACCAGTTCCGTTATTTACTACTACTTCTTTAGATACCATTAAATACACCTCTTTTTATAATAATCATCTTAACGATTCCATTATATACGTTAATCAATTAAATTTCAAGAGTTAACTGTATTTTTAATATATTTATAGTAAATATATTATAGGATAAAAAAGAGAAATCTATATTAAAATAGACTTCTCTCTTAGTTGTAAATATTTATCTTGGTTGAACAATCAGTTTTATAGCAGTTCTTTCTTCACCATCAATTTCTATATCAGTAAAAGCTGGGACACATACTATATCTCTTCCACTTGGTGCTACAAATCCTCTAGCAATTGCTATAGCTTTAATAGCTTGATTAATTGCACCTGCACCTACTGCTTGGATCTCTACTATGTTTTTTTCTTTTATTATAGCGGCTAACGCTCCTGCAACTGAATTTGGATTAGATTTTGTTGAAACTTTTAATACTTCCATTTCTAATTTGACCTCCTGATAAAAATCGTTTACATTATATAAATTAATACTTCTATAAGTATATATATTCTATATCTTTTAAATAATTCCTTCTTTTATAATCAATAAAAAAAATACATTTTGAAATATCAAAATGTATTTTTAAAAATTATTTAGCATAGTCTACTGCTCTTGTTTCTCTAATAACATTTATTTTAATTTGTCCTGGATACTCTAATTGCTCTTCGACACTCTTAGCTAAACTACGTGCTAATTCAATAGAACCAGCATCATCTAATAGTTCTGGTTTAACCATAATTCTAATCTCTCTTCCAGCCTGAATTGCATATGACTTCTCTACACCTTCGTATGAGTTTGCAATTTCTTCAAGTTTCTCTAATCTCTTAATATAAGCTTCTAGTGTTTCTCTTCTTGCACCTGGTCTAGCAGCTGATATGGCATCAGCAGATTGAACTAAAATAGCTTCTAAAGACATCATTTCTACATCACCATGGTGTGCCGCTATAGCATTTACTACTAAAGGTGATTCATGATATTTTTTAGCTAAATCTCCACCGATAAGTGCATGTGGTCCTTCATGTTCTTGGTCTACTGCTTTCCCTATATCGTGTAATAAACCTGCTCTTTTAGCAAGATTTACATCTAACCCTAATTCAGATGCCATTAATCCTGCTAAATATGAAACTTCGATAGAATGTTTTAATACATTCTGACCATAACTAGTTCTATATTTTAGTCGTCCAAGTAACTTCATTATCTCAGGATGTAATCCGTGTACACCTGTTTCAAGAGTTGCTTGCTCTCCTTCTTCTTTAATGTCATTTTCTACATCCTTAGTGGCTCTTTCAACCATTTCTTCTATTCTTGCAGGATGTATTCTGCCATCAATGATTAGCTTTTCTAATGCTATCTTAGCTATTTCTCTTCTAATAGGATCAAAGCTAGATAATATTACTGCTTCTGGTGTATCATCAATAATTAAATCTACACCAGTCAAAGTTTCAAGAGTTCTAATATTTCTTCCTTCTCTACCAATAATTCTGCCCTTCATTTCATCATTTGGCAATGCCACTACATGCACAGTTGATTCAGATACATGATCTGCCGCACATCTTTGAATTGCTGTTGTAATAATCTCTCTAGATTTCTTATCAGCTTCTTCTTTAGCTTTAGATTCAATTTCTTTAATCATTAAAGCTGTTTCATGCGTAATTTCCTTTTTAACTTCATCTAATAAAATTTCTTTAGCTTCTTCAGTTGAAAGGTTTGAAACTTTTTCAAGTTCCTCTCTTCTGTGATTATAGATTTCTTGGGCATTTTGCTCCAATTGACTTATTTCTTGCATTTTTTTGTTGATATTTTCTTCTTTCTTTTCAAGAAGATCGCTCTTTTTGTCTAATGCTTCTTCTCTTTGAAGAATTCGTCTTTCAAGTCTTTGAATTTCATTTCTTCTATCACGAGAATCTCTGTCTAAGTCACTTCTAAGCTTGTGAACTTCTTCTTTAGCTTCTAAAATAGCTTCCTTCTTTGTAGATTCAGCCTCTTTCTTAGCATTCTCTACTAATTTTTGAGCTTCCTCTTCTAAAATTAAAACCTTTTTCTTTGTAGCTGTTTTAATAGCTATATATTGGATAATTCCTAATATAGCTAGTATTATAATTCCTAGTAATATAATTATAGTACTATCCAAATTAACACCTCCTTGCACATTAATCAATTTATTATTTAATAGAAAGTAGGTAGGTGTCATATTATTCTGTACTGGAAATTGAATTTGATAAACCAGTATTTGTTATTATTTTATCTTAAAAACAAAAATATGTCAAGTTTAGTTAATTAAATACATTAATTAATTTATCTAGATATAAAGCAAAAAAATACGCCTTGTTACAATAACAATATGGCGTATTTTTGAATTTATTATTTTTCAGTTTTCTCTTTTTTCTCTTCCATTAAAGGTAAATTATACTTAGATCTAATTTTGTTTTCAATTTCTAATGCTATATGCGGATTATCCTTTAAATATTGTTTAGCATTTTCTCTTCCTTGACCTAACCTTATATCATTATAAGAGAACCATGCACCGCTTTTTTGAACTATATTTTCTTTAACACCTACATCTATTATATTACCATTTCTAGAAATACCTTCATTATACATAATGTCAAATTCTGCTTGTTTAAATGGTGGAGCTACTTTATTTTTCATTATTTTTACTCTAGTTCTATTACCAACTATTTCATCACCTTGCTTTATAGAATCAATTCTTCTAACATCCATTCTAACAGAAGCATAGAACTTAAGTGCTCTTCCTCCAGTTGTAGTTTCAGGATTTCCAAACATAACTCCAACTTTTTCTCTTAATTGGTTAATAAAAATTGCTACACATTTTGATTTGTTAATTGTTCCAGCTAATTTTCTTAAAGCTTGAGACATTAATCTTGCATGTAATCCAACGTGAGAATCACCCATCTCACCTTCTATTTCAGCTCTTGGTACTAATGCTGCAACTGAGTCTACTACTAATACATCAATTGCTCCAGAACGTACTAGAGCTTCAGCTATTTCAAGACCTTGCTCACCAGTGTCTGGTTGAGAAACTATAAGGTTCTCTGTATCAACACCTAAGTTTTTTGCATAACTTGGATCTAATGCATGTTCTGCATCGATAAATCCAACTACTCCTCCAGTTTTTTGTGCTTCAGCAATTATATGTAATGCAACGGTTGTTTTACCTGAACTTTCTGGTCCGTAAATTTCTATAATTCTTCCCTTTGGAACACCACCAATACCTAAAGCGATATCTAAATCTAAACAACCCGTAGATATAGCATCAACATTCATAGCATTGTGTTCTCCTAATTTCATTATGGCACCCTTACCATATTGTTTCTCAATTTGACTCATAGCATTTTCAATTGCTTTTAATTTTTCTTCATTAATATTTCCCATAAGGCTCATCCTCTCTCTATCGAACATTTGTTTTATAATTAAATTATAATTTATGCTGAATTTTAAGTCAACATAAATTTCAAAAAATTATTCATATAATAAAAAGTTCCACCTTAATTTAGGAGGAACTTTTTATTATTATAACCAAGATTAACTTATTTAGTCATTGAAAACACTTTTTTATTCTTTACAAAATAATCTATTCCAGAGATTATAGTTACTATAACAGCTAAGTATAAGAATATAGTAGGTGCGAATTCAAAGAATTTATTCATTGCAGAATTATTGTTTATTAAATTTGCTAAATATGGAGATGTTTCTATATTGACTTTTATAAGTAATAATAATATTGATATTATTTGTATAACAGTCTTAATTTTTCCCCACCAACTAGCAGCTATTATTTTACCTTCTGATGCAGCTATTGTTCTAAGACCAGATACAGCAAATTCTCTAGCTATAATTATTATAGCTGCATAACTAGGAATTAATCCTAGTTCAACTAAAGATATTAATGCTGAAGTAACTAAAAGTTTATCTGCTAAAGGATCCATAAATTTACCAAAAGTAGTCACTTGATTTCTACTTCTTGCTATATAACCATCTAATTGGTCAGTTAATGAAGCAATTATAAATACTAAAGTGGCTATTATAGTTCCATAAGGAATTCCTTTCATAGCTATAAAAATCAAAAAAATAGGTACTAAGAAAATTCTTAGCATGGTTAACTTATTTGCTAGATTCATCTATAACATCTCCTATTAAATCATACTCCTGTACATCAGTAATTTTTACCTTTATAATATCACCTATTTTTACTTTTTTTGTTTTTCTAACTAAAATTATATTATCTATTTCCGGTGACATCATATAAGATCTTCCTATGAAAAATTCTCCATTACTTCCATCTATTATAGTATCATAGATATTACCAATTTTCAATTTATTTAAATCTAACATAATTTTTCTTTGAGTTAACATTAATTCTTTTAAACGCTTCTCTTTAGTAGACTCATCAATTTGTCCATTCATAATAGCAGCAGGGGTTCCCTCTTCTTGTGAGTAACTAAAAACTCCTACGTTTTCTAATCTATAATCTAATAAAAATTGTTTTAACTCATTGAAATCATCATTATTTTCATTTGGGAACCCAACTATTAAAGATGTTCTTAAAGTAATATTAGGTATTCTTTTTCTAAGCTTATCTATTATATTAATAATATCTTTTTTATTAGTTTTTCTACCCATTAATTTTAATATCTTATCACTAATATGTTGTATAGGAATATCTAAGTACTTAACAATCTTATTATTTGTTGCAATTTCCTCAATTAGTTCATCATATATTTCTTCAGGATAACAATATAGAAGTCTAACCCACTCTATATTATCTACTTCAGAAACCTTTTTAGCTAATTTATGAAGCATCTTTCCATTATAAATATCAACACCATAATTTGTTAAATCTTGAGCTATTAGAATAATTTCTTTTACTCCTTGAGAAGCTAAACTTTCAACTTCTTTTATAACACTTTCCATTGTTCTACTTCTGAATTTTCCTCTTATCTTTGGAATTATACAGTAAGTACAAAAGTTATTACAACCTTCTGCAATTCTAACATAAGCAGTATGGCTGTTTGTTGTTAATATTCTTTCGCCTTCATTTATACTTAGGTCACTGTAACTAGCTGATGAGATTTGCTTTTGTTCCTTTATAAATTCTAATATAAGCTTATGCAACTTCATATAGTCATTTACACCCATAAGAATATCTATTTCAGGCATTTGTTCTAAAAGTTCATCTCCGTATCTTTGAGTTAGACAACCTGTTGCAATAAGCATTTTACACTTATAATTAGTCTTATAACTAGCCATCTCTAAAATTGTATCTATTGATTCTTGCTTAGCACTTTCTATAAATCCACATGTATTAACTATTATTATATCGGCTTCTTTAGGGTTATTAGTTATTTCATAATATTTATTAATTGTTCCTAATATAAGTTCAGAATCAACTCTATTTTTGTCACATCCTAAACTGACCATTCCTACTTTATATTTTTCCAAAGTAAATTCCTCCATTGTTTAAGTTTCTAATAATTCATAAATTATTGTAATTGAATAGTCTTCTATTTACAAGTATTTTTGTTATTGATAATTTGGGTTTTCTTCTGTATTCATCACCAATACCTGTCTAGGTCTACTTCCATCCTTTGGAGATATTATTCTTTGTTCTTCTAATATATCCATAATTCGCGAGGCCCTATTGAATCCAATTCTTAATTTTCTTTGTAAAAATGAAGTTGATGCTTGTTGATATTCAATTACAAGTTTTATGGCTTCATCAATAAGTTCATCCTCGTATTCACTTTGTTGCGACTCAGCTGGAGTTTCACTATTAATATGATTTATAATATCTTCTTGATAAGTGACACTATCCTGAGAGTTCTTAACAAAGTTAACCACGTTTTCTACTTCCTCTTCTGAGATAAATGCACCTTGAACTCTAACAGGTTTATTTTCTCCTATAGGATAGTATAACATATCTCCTCTTCCTAATAATTTTTCAGCACCAACTTGATCTAAGATAGTTCTTGAGTCAATACCTGAAGATACTGCAAAAGATATTCTTGAAGGAATATTTGCTTTAATAACTCCTGTAATTACGTCAACAGACGGTCTTTGTGTCGCAATTATTAAATGCATACCTGCAGCTCTTGCCATTTGGGCTAGTCTACAAATATAATCTTCAACATCATGAGGGCAAGCCATCATTAAATCTGCTAGCTCATCAACAATTATAACTATATATGGTAATTTATCTTCAATTTCTCCTTTTTCATATAAATTGTTGTATGATTCTATATTTTTAACTTTATTATTGTAGAACAAATTATATCTCTTATTCATTTCATTTACAGCCCAATTTAATGCTCCAGCAGCTTTTTTAGGATCTGTAACTACTGGAATTAACAAATGAGGAATATCATTATAGACACTTAATTCTACAACTTTAGGATCTACCATTAATAATTTTACATCTGCTGGAGAGTATTTATATATCAAACTAATTATCAAAGCATTTATGCATACAGATTTACCAGATCCTGTTGCACCAGCAATAAGCATATGGGGCATTTTAGATAAATCACCTACAACACATTTACCAGCAATATCTTTTCCTAGACCAAATGATAATTTTTTATTTGAGTTAGTAAATTCTTTTGAGTCTAATACTTCTCTTAGAAATACTGGTATTTGCTTTTTATTCGGAACCTCAATCCCTATAGCAGATTTCCCTGGAATAGGGGCTTCTATTCTTATACCACTAGCAGCAAGTCCTAAGGCTATATCATCTGTTAAATTAACAATTTTTGAAACTTTAACTCCAGGACTAGGTTGTAATTCAAAACGAGTAACTGAAGGACCTTTAGTTACTTGAGTAACTTTAGCTTCAACTCCAAAACTTTCCAAAATTGATTCTAATTTATTAGCCCCATCAATAAGGTCTTTTTTATCTTCGCTTTTCAATCTCGCTTTTCCATTATTTTTCAACAAGTCTATAGTTGGATATATATAATGGATTTCTTTTGACTCAGTGCTAATAATATTATTAATATCTATATCCTTACTTTTTAGCTCTTTAGTGCCATTGTCATTCTGTAATCTTTCATCAGTTGATTTTTGGGAGTTTACTGCTCTATTTGAATCTAAAAATCTGTTTTCCTCTTTAGCATTGAATGATTCTAGAGAAATTTCATCTAAAATATCAACATCGTTAGTATTTGAATTTTTCATAAAATCAAGTATTTGAATTTTATTATCTATTCCTTTTACTATGTTTTTGTCAATTATTTCTTCATCACTTTCAATTTCAACGAAATCATTGTTAATTTTTTTGTGCTTGTCTTTTTTTTGTGGCTTAGAGTTTATATATTGAATAATTTTATTAGCAAATAATTTTGTACACTCTAATATATTAGATATTGTTATATCAAATATCTGCATTACCCCAATAAACAATAGTGATAAAAATAGAATATAAGAGCCTATATATCCTATAAGTTTAGATAATGGATAAGCTAAAAGATGACCTAAGAATCCACCATGCAACGACATTGTGTCTTCTTGCATTATTAATTTCAAAGAAATTTTAAATGATTCTTGATCTAAAGCTTGTATCTTTATTGTTGCGAAAAGAAGGATGCAGGTTGTTAAAACTAACGTTACTCCAAATAATCTTCTTGAATAACTTATCTTTCCATCCGATATAATTATATTTATACCAAAGTATATCAAGTATAAAGGCAAAATAAATGCACCTATACCAATAAAGTTATATATATATTTTCTAGAAATATGTGATAAAACCCCTGCAAGATTAGTATAAATTGCAATTGTAAGAAGTAATCCTACAACAATATAGACTATACTTTTTATATCACTGTCTAATGTTCTCTTTTTTTTAGTTCGCTTTCTAGTATTTTTTTTACTTTTAGTAGTCACAAAATCACTCCTATAATATAGTTAAAATTTTCATATATATCTATATTATATAATTAAGATGACATAGTGTAAAATATGTTTAAACTAAAAAAGGAATTCTTTTGAATCCCTTTTTTAGTTTACTTCAAATTATTCTTCTCATATAATGCTATTTCTTCTCTAAGTTTATCCAATGCTTCTTTAATTCCGCCTACCTCATCTATCAATCCACAAGCAACTGCTTGTTCTCCTATTAATATAGTTCCCATATCATTTAATAATTCGTCAGATTTAAGCATCATTCTCTTTAATTCATCTTTACTTATTTTAGAAGTTTTAACTATGAAGTTGTCTATCCTTTCTTGCATTTTTTGGAAATAATGAAATGTTTGAGCTACACCAATAACAAATCCATTCATTCTAACTGGATGTACAATCATTGTGGCAGATGGAGTAATAAACGAATAATCTGCTGATGTTGCAAGCGGTACGCCTATAGAGTGTCCACCACCAATAACTATAGATACTGTAGGTTTAGATAAAGATCTAATCATTTCTGCAATAGCTAATCCTGCTTCTACATCCCCACCTACTGTATTAAGTACAATTAAAATACCTTTAACCTCATTATTTCTTTCCATCGCAATTAATTGTGGTATTATATGCTCATATTTAGTAGCTTTAGTTTGTGGTGGTAATACCATATGCCCTTCTATCTGTCCTATTATTGGCAAAACTTGAATACTTTGATCAGAACTTGATTTATTATCTGTACCGAACTCCTTTATTTCTTGTCTTCTATCATCTTCTTTGCTATTTTTATCGTTATCGCTTTCTTTTATAGTAGTATCATTACTATATAATGGATAAAAATCTTCATTTGTGTTCATAATAAGCCCTCCTAGCATGATTACCTTTATCTTCTTATGTCAAGCACTATTCCATATTTAATATATCCATTGGAAAAGTTTCCAGTAATTACGATGACAATCTTTTTGTCTGAATCAGGAACTTCTATACACCCCCTTTTCACTTTGACTTCCTTTAAAGTTTCATTTTCTTCATCCCATATATGAGCTTTTAGTGATTTGCAGTTAGGTACAAATTCAAAATTAATAATTTCTCCTGGTCTAACTTTTAATGATGGTTTTTTTATTAAAAGATTGTAATTATTTATTATTTCTTTTGTAAGTTCAATTTCTTTATTATCATCAGAAATTATAAAATCATAAGAGCATAGATATTTAGGAGAATGTTTTCCTCTTAATCTTACTATTAATTTAGGGATATTTTCATTATCAGTATCCTTTTTAGGTTTTGTTGGTTCTTGAGTATGTATTTCATCTTGACTTTCTCCATTTTTATTTTGTTCTTGAAGTTTTTTTTGATTTATCTCATCTAATTTTTGTTGATTTATTAATTTTCTCTCTTCTTTTAATTCTTTTAATAAGTCATCGATACTTCTGTATTCTGGTTTATTATTCTCTATAATTTCTTCACCTGGTTCATAATAAGCATTTACGTAAAAATCATAGTTTATTAATAGAGAAAAGATATAAATTACAAAAAGAATTTTTCGATTTATCATATATTTTATACCTCCATATTAATATATATTTATTTTTACCTATTTATTTATTTTTATATATCAAAGTGTGCCAAAAACCTTGGAAGTTTTTAGCACACTTCGACTATTGTTTTACCAACAACCAAATAATAATATTAATATTAGCCACCACCAGCAACCGCCTCCGCAGCCACAGCCTCCGAAGCCGCCACCACATCCAAAGTTACCACCATATCCGCAGTTACCGCCACCACAGCATCCGTAACCCGGATAACCACATCCGTAATTACATCCTCCGCAACCACAACTTGAGCAATTATTACAGCAGCATTTTTTCTTACAACAGCATTTTGAACAACTGCTTGACATGTTTCTCATCTCCTATCATTTGTTGATTAATATATATTATTCAAAGCAAAGATTTTATGTTCTTAATTATTTAGATTGTTAGACAAATTTATATCCCTCTGTTATTATTACAATATATTCTAAAAAAGAGGTGGATTATGAAGGATCAAAGAAATAGATTAGTTGTTCCAAGAAATATTGTTAACACAAAGATGCTATATACATTTTATATATTAAAGGAATTATCAAAAGGTGAAGTTGTTTTTGGAAATAAAATTTTATCAACCTTTAAAGATGTTTTTGAAAATTGCAGCCATCCTTTTCCTGTTTCTTCTAGTACAATATATGAAACGCTATACTCTTTAGAAGAAAAAGGTTATGTGGTAAGTAGTTGGACAGGTGATTTAGTATTAAATAAAAGAAGTAAAAAATTTTATTCTATCACAGATGAGGGATTAAATTATTACAAAACACATATAGCGGATTATGTGAATAATATTGAAAAAACAAAATCTACGTTAGATTTAATTATAAAGATGCTTAAATAGCATCTTTTTTTGTTATCACAATTTATACATAAATAAATATAATATAAATAACTAATTTAAAAATATAGGAGTGATAATCATAAATATCAATAACTATACAGATTTTTATTCTAATAATAATATTTTAGAAACAAGAAAATTAAGAATAGACAAACTAATTCAAAGAGATAATTCTCTTATTTTTGAACAAAATACAATAAAATTTAGATGTGAAGAAGAATTATTAGTAATAATTCGAAATGTAAAAACAAAAGAAGAATTTATATGTGATTATTTAATTAAAGCCAATAATTTAGTTATTATTTTAGATTCATTGCTTCATTTATTTAGTAATTACGAAGGTGCAATACAAATACTTAATAAAAGTGATGAGAAATATTATTTATATAATCCTATTATGAAAAATAATAATATTATTAACGAAAAAATAGCTAACAATAAACAGTATAAGTGGTTTATAAGAGTATTAGAAAATGGAGAAATTAGATTATCATCAATTATAAATAAATAGCCTATAATGAATTATTCATTAATAGGCTATTTATTTTACTTTTTAACTTTTAAAATTTCTAACTTTAGATTGTAAATTTCATCTTTCAATGTAGTTATTACTTTTAAATTATCTTCTATTATATTATTTTTTTCTGTTTCTATAGTTTTCTTTTCTTCTAAGTATTGATCCTTTAAGCGAGAACTTTCATTAGAATTCATTAAAATTAGGTTATGCATTTTTTCATTTAAGCTATTTGAATACTCTCTTTCTCTTCTTAAATCATCCTTTAGAGTATCTATCTCACTTCTAGCTCCCTCTAATTCTTTGTTGAGCTTTAAAACTTCATTATCTAAAATTTTATAATTACTTATTTGACTTTGTAAGTTTTCTACAAGTTCTTGAAGGGATTCGTATTTTTCTCTAACTTCTTTACTTTGATCAACTATATCAGTTAATGAATTAATATGCTTTTGTAGATTTTGAATTTGTAATGATTTTTCCTTAGAGTCATTTTCAAAAGTGTTTATTAAATCATTTACTTTAGTGAAGTTATCTTTCGAATCTTTTAATTCATTATTTTTTATAGATAATTCTTCTTCAATATTTCTAAAATCATCCTTGATTTTAATATTTTCTTCTTGTAATGATTTAATTATATTTTCTCTTGATTTAATTTCACTCTGAAATTTTTCGTTATATTTTTCTTGTATAAAAGTCGCCATATCAAGAGATGATAAATAGCTACTTCTAATGGAATCCAATAAATAATTAAATTTATCAATTTCTGCTTTTCTATCAGCAAATTTACTATTATTTTCAATTTTAATTGCTTCATATTGATTCAAAAGTGTAGAAATTAATGTTTCAGCATCTCCAAATTTACTTTGCAATTGATTTAACCTGTCTTTTGTAGATTTTTTAAGCTTTAACCCCTTAGTCTCAAGTTTTTCATTTTGGATTACTCCATCTGTTTTATTTTGATTAAATTCATCTTCAACTTCAAATTCCTTAATATTTTCATCCAAGCAAATTGTTTTTTCTTCATTTTTGTTATTTTCAACCATTTTTATCCTCCTATATACAGTTAACTGAGTTAACCAAGGTTAACCTAGTTAACCTTGGTTAATTTATTGTATCATAAATACCATTAAATTTCTAGAAAAAATAAGCAAAAATAGTATAATTATATCCAAATAAAAACTGCGCTTATTCCTGAATATGCGCAGTTTTTGTTTAAAGTATTGATAAATCAAGGTTTTATAGCTATAATGAAATTAGTAAAATATAAAAAGCGCAGTTTATAAACGCAAAAGGCGCAGTTTAAATTTGGATTTCTAGAAGAAAGGAATTTTTAAAATATAATGAATGATGAAATGATAGAGATGATGAAATTCTATGAATTTTATAAAAAGATGAAAGCCTTAGAAAAAAGTGAAGAGTTAACTTCAAATAAAGAAGAAAATTTATTAAAAACAGAGGGAGCAAATAGTAGTACTATTAAAAGTAATAATTTAGAAGATGTACATAGTCATAATAAAACAGAGGGAGAAACAAAAAACACTAAAAAGAAAAATTATAGAGCTACTCGCCCACTAGAAATAGATGAATATGAAGAAATAATTAAGTTATGTAAAAGTGGATTTATTTACGGAGATAAAAAGACAGGGAGAAGAAAAAAATTTAGAGCGAATCCATCTTTAGCTTTCGCATTAGCTCTTCAAGCAACTTTAGGATTTAGAGCTTCTGATATAGTTAATTTAAAAGTAGAAGATTTTAATAGAAGTAAATTCTCTATAAAGGAAATTAAAACAGGTAAGTGGCAAAATAGAGAGTTGGGTGAAAATATGTATAATAAATTTTTAGAATATGTAGTAGAAAACAAATTAGATGGAGACGATTATATTTATCCAAATAAGGTTAGAAATATGCAGCAACAATTAAAAATAATAACTGACTATCTAGGCTACAAAAATATTGGAACGCACTCTTTTAGAAAATTATTTGCTCATACTTTGTATGAAGAATCAGGTCATGATATTGAATTAGTTAGACACGCCTTAAATCACTCAGATATAAAGACAACGATGAGATATTTAGGGGTAAGTATGAAAAAATTAAAGGAAGCAACTACAAAGATCGACTTTTCATATATGTTATAACTTTAGAAAATGAAATAGATATGCTATTTAAGTATATTTTTATACTTGTTTATATTAATAGCATATCTATTTTTATTTATAATAGCACCTTACCTAGCTAGCAAATAACAAATACTAACTTTTATTGCATAATATAGTCATATTCATTATACATCTCTCTATTTATCCCCAAACATATACACTTCATCAGGAGATATATTTAAGAACTTAATAAATTATAAATTGGGCTCATTAACAATATTTCCATTTACATATCTAACTTTAATATTCCTATAGTCACTATTATATATAAATTTTTGCAACCTTTCTTCTAATGTTAAATAATTAAAATTATCATCCTTACTATCATCTATTACGAGAGCATCAAAATCATATCCTTCTTCAAAACTACCTACATTTCCAAAAAATTCTCCTCCACCTTTAGTGACTAAATAAAATATTTCAGCGGTCGTTAAAGGTAAATCTTTATGATTACTTTCACTCCATTTTAAATTTGATATTTGCATAGCATAAGCCATAACTTGGAACATTGATAAAGTATGACCACCTGAAATATCTGTAGCTAATCCAACTTTAATGCCATTTTCTATAAGTTTTCTAATAGGGGCTATACCACTCGATAAATTCACATTAGAAGTAGGACAATGAGCTACATAAACATTTTGCTGCGCTAATAAGGATATTTCTTCTTCGGTTAAATGTACACAATGAGCCATAATGGTTTTTGTTTGTCCTAAAAGATTAGATGAATTATAAACACTTGCATAATTCGGCTCACTTGGGTATCTATCAGCAACCATATTAATTTCTCCTACATTTTCAGAAAGGTGAGATTGAACTGGAATATTATATTTCATAGCTAATTCCCCTAAGGATTTTAATAACTTATCGCTGCAAGAAGGAACAAATCTTGGAGTAATTATAGGCTTTACAAGAGCATATTTATCTTTATACTCTTCAATTATTTCCACAGTATCATTTATAGATTTATTTGTATTTTCTATTAAAGTATCTGGAGACTTATAATCCATATTCACTTTTCCTATATAAGCTCCTAATCCGGATTTATTAAACAAATCCATCAATAATTTACTACTTTCTTTATGAATAGTAGCAAAAACACAACATCTTGTAGTTCCATGTTTCCATATCTCTTTAATTAATTTAGAATATACTTTTTTTGCATATTCTAAATTATTATATTTGCTTTCTTCTGGAAAAGTATATGACTCCAACCAAGGTATAAGCTCTTTATCTAGCCCTAAACCTATATTAGGAAATTGAGGCGCGTGTAAGTGCAAATCAACTAACCCAGGTATTATTAATAAATTGCTATAATCTACTACTTTTATATTTGAAAACTCGTCTGGTAGCTCTTCATAAACTCTCTTTACTTTATTTTCTTTAATTAATATATATCCATTATAAATAGTTTCAAAAGTTCCAAATTTTTTTGTATATAAAATATCTCCTTTAACACAATAAATATTTGACATTATTACCACCTATATTCTTCAACCTAAGTATTAGGCTACTTATTTCAATATATAAAAGGTGGAGATAAATAATATATACCTTCCCCCACCTTAATCCATTAAATTATATAATTATAATTGTAAATACATGCTTTTATCATTTCTTCATATTCTTTTGAAATTTTATCATCTTCTCCTAATCTATACCTTACTATTAAACCATCTTCTTTTCTTACTTTAAATGTGTTAGAAGTTTTGTCTAATAATAAGAATCCTTTATTATTACTATTATTAAAATCCTCTTCACTCCAGAAAAGCGTTAATTTATCTTTATAAGGATTTCCATTGTGAGGACAGAATACACCACAGTTTCCACATTCATTGCACATTCCATCTACATGAAGAACTTGATGTGAATTCAAAGTATTACTATTAACCTTAATTGAAAGATTTGCTCTATTTGGACATACATCTACACAAATCTCACAAATATTATCACAAGATAAACATCTAGTAGATTCAGCTTCATTTGAAATTGGTTCACTTATAATACCTTTTCTTAAATATAACGTACTTTCATCAACTTGAACGACTTTATTCTTAAAATCATTCTTAATACCTACTTCTTTTAATATATTTTTTGCAACTAGTTTTCCATCAGCCATAGCTTGAACAATTGTTGATGGCCCTGATTTCATATCACCTGCAACATATACATTTTTTATTGAAGTTTCATAGTATTCATTAATAACAGGATATCCCTTACTATTTAAAGTTATATTATTCTTTTCAAGAAGTGTTGTATCAACAGTATCTCCTACTGCAAGAATTACAGTATCTGCAGCTATTTCTACATTATTGTTAGTTTCTATAGGTCTTCTTCTTCCAGAAGCATCCTTATCTCCTAGCTTCATTTTACTGCATATTAATTTTCCATTCTTTATTTCCTTAGGATAAAGTAATTCTTTTATTTCTATTCCTTCTTCAATCAATAATTCTATCTCTTCTTTACTTGCAGGCATAAGATCTTTCGTCCTTCTATATATTACCGAAACATTCTCTACTCCATTTACTCTCTTGGCAGCTCTTGCAGCATCCATAGCTACATCTCCTCCACCAATGATACAAACATTTTTACCTAAGTTAATAGAATCATTATTTTCTTTAAAATTCTCTAAGAATTCTAAAGCATGAATTGATTTATTATCATTATCTATAAGAGATACATTTAAAGGCTTCCAAGTACCAATAGCTAATACTACATAATCATAATCTTTTTTCAAATCTTCTATTACAAAATTATCTTTTGCACCAAATTTAAAATTAACTCCATAATTTTTAATTAAATTAAAATCTTTCTCTATAATAGTTTGTTGAATTCTAAATTCAGGTATTACATATTGAATAATTCCATAAGGCTTTTCGCGTTTTTCAAATACGGTCACATCTACGCCATTTCTTCTTAAATATGCAGCAGTAGCAAGTCCAGCTACACCGGCACCAATTACAGCTACTTTTTTATTACTAATAATTGAAGATACTTTTAGTTTTCTTACATATTTATCTTGTTCATTAACTACAGCAATATTTTTCATATTTCTAATAGAAACAGATTTATCATAATCTAATCTAGTACATTTAGTTTGGCAATTATGATTACATATAGTAGATGTTATAGCCGGTGAAACATTATCATTAACAATAACTTCAAATGCTTCATCATATTTCTTTTCTCCAACTAATGAAATGTATTGAGGTATTTGTTGATTTATTGGGCATCCTTTATTACATGGAGCTATTGCACAATCAAATATTGGTAAATCAGATTTTATTTTTCTATTATTAACTTCTCTCCATTCTTTTTTATAGTGTTTATTATTTATTACAGTAGTCGATAGTCTTTCTAGTAATTCTAAATTAATTTTATCTTTCACTTTGGAGTTGATTGCTTCAGTCTTTTTTGCAAGTTGATGAATTCTTTCATATCCACCTGGTTTTAACAGAGTTGTTGCAAAAGTTATTGGAAATATTCCTGTTGAATATATCTCTGCAATATTAAATAAATCTGCACCACCAGAGTACGATATTTTTAAATCTCCATCAAATTCTTTAGCAAGCTTATAAGCTAACGTAATAGAAAGAGCAAATAGTGATCTACCTGACATGTACATTTCTTCACCTGGTAGTTCATTATTGGTAATCTTAGTAGGCAGCGTATTAGTTAACTTTACTCCAATTTCTAAATTTAATCCTTTTGCTACTGATTTAAGTCTACTAAGCATACTAATTGCATCATCAAATTGTAAATCGTTTTTAAAATGATGAGAGTTTAAAGTTATATATTTATAACCCATAGTATCAAATGTATTTCTAACAAACTCTTCTCCTAAAAGAGTAGGATTCATCTTAATAAATGTATTTAATCTCTTCTCATTTAATAGATAGTTAGCTATTCTTTCAATTTCTTCTGGAGGACATCCATGTAATGTTGATAAAGTAATAGAGCTGCAAACTCTACTAGATATATTATCTAAATCGTCCACATTAAAATTTTTAAATTTATCTAAATTATTTATAATGACATTTTTACATTCATTCCATACATCTGTTGAAGAGGCATCTATCATTTCATCGATAAATTTATTAACCTTTGGAGATTTTATTCCCTCTAGGTCATATCCTACGCTCATATTAAAAATAAAATCTCTAGTATTGCTTAAACCTAATTCCTTCATTAATACATGTAGTAAGAACCAAGCTTTTACATACTCATCATAAGCACTAGGAACAGTAAGCTCTGTTGACCATTCTACATTATAACATTCATCTTGAGCATAAATGCAAGGTTTTGAAACCGGTAAATCTTTACCATCTAAAATTTGAACTGTTTTTAACTCTATAAATCTACTTCCAGTTAGGTAGGCTGCCACAATATTTTGTGTTAATTGTGAATGAGGTCCTGCAGCTGGGCCTATGCATGTTGAAATATTTTCTCCTAAAATATTTATAGATGATTTTGAAACATTTTTATAAAACTTCTTTTTATTTATTCCAAATATTGTACCTTTTAATTTATGTTCATTCAAAACCCAATGTAATAATTTTTCAAAAGGAATTGGTGTCATTTTATCTCCCATTTTAAATTTTACCCCCTAAATATATTAATAACTCTAAATAACTTTTAGAGTACTTAGATTTACTAGTTATTTTCTTATATGGCATCTGACCTAGTAACAATTTCCCCTATAACATTAAAATTCATTTTATCCTCCCTATAGATTTAATGTACATCAATATAATAGATACGTTTACATAGTGTTTTATATGCATATATAGATAATAAAATTCAAATATATACACTTATATATTACCATTAATTTACAAATAAATAAACTAAAAAACTTTTCCATAAATCCCTCATTAAATTAATAAATTTATATCATAAATTTTATTTAACTTAATAAATATTATATAGAGTGAAATATAAGGAGTGATTTTATGGAGAACTTGTTATATACATCATCACCTATGGATGTAATAAATTATATTAAAACCATAAACAAAAACTATGAGATTTGGATTGATTTCAAAGATGAAATAAAGTATATAGATCCCGAAGGAATGATAATAAAACAAAATATAGTAGACCCTATTAAAATTACTTATTCTAATATAAATCCAATATTTAAAATATATAGAAGAACTAAAAATTGTTGTATTTTAAAAATTATTATACCTGAATTCACAATAACATTTCCTAATTTACACAATCTTACTTATACCTTTTTAGAGAATAGTTTAGATTTACATTTAAACTTACTTCATTTTACTGTTGAATATTCTGATATAGATAGTTATTTTGATAATGGATTAGAACAATATTTAAAGAGAACAGTAGATTCAATATTGCATCAACAATTTATATCTGATAATGGCTATACATTAAAATGTAGCAATTATACTACTTATGTATATAGTGTTATTCAGAGTAATAAAAAGAGAAAAAATAATTTATCATAAATTACTTAACAAAAGTATAAAAAAGAAAATGTGCTATCCAATAATTTGAATAGCACATTTCTTAATTAACTTTTAATTAATAATCAATAGCATTGAAACGTAGTTTAACTATATAGTGTTCCAACCTACATAGTTACTATATATACTATACCATATTTTCAATTAAAATAAAGATTTATTTTTACTATTATATAGTTATTTTAAATTTGATATTGTTATATTTGCTAAATTTAAATTTAATGTAATTTCTTTATTTATTAATTTAACACTTTCGATATATAAATCATTTATATGAACATTTTGACTTTCATCACAAATACTATTTAATATCTTTTCTAGTTCAATTTTAAATGTGTTACTGTCATATGTTATTCCATCAATAGAAGTTATTGAATTTATAATAAGATTCATAGATTTTTTTACTAAAGGATTAATAATATCTTTTTTTGCTAGTTTAAAATCTACTACTTTAATGTAAACTATATTATTATTAACTGGTAATAGTGCTAGCTTAGCTTCAAAATCAACATTTAGTCCTACTACCCTATATGACCCACCAATAATTATATTATCAGTAATTTCTACTTTGTTTATAGTAACTTTATCTAATAACTTACATATGCTTAATATATCATCTTTTGATAATGTCCATACTAAATTTTTAAATTTCATATAATATCACCTCTCTATCTATATATATTTATTTATAAACAGTTTGTAATATTATATAAAAATAATTTAAATTTTTTCTATTTGTATAAAGGTTTCATTGTAGGTAACTTGTCCACCAATATCAGAGATTTCTGATACTGTTATAAAGTTTGGATTACCATGTTTTTCCCACCAACCTACGTACATCATAGCAATGTTATCAGCAATAGATTCATCAATACTTACTTCTGCTTTTATCGATCCATTTTCAGATTTTAATTTTACAACTTCTTTATCATAAACAAAAATATTATTTGCCATTTTTTTATTTATGTATACTTTAGAAATAGATTTTTTATCCATCATATGCTGGCTAAAAAGCGTCTCTTTACTATGATTTGTTAAAAGTCTAAAATTATTTTTATTATTAACTGTAAATGCTTCTGGTTTTATATCAATTTCGAACTTTCCTGAAGATGTTAAAAATTTATTGTCACTCCACGGTATACTATCCTGTAAGGTTACATATGAATTTTTAATTTTATCTAAGCTAATATCTTTATAATACTCTTTAAGAGGAGCAATAACCTTATTTAAATACTCTTTTTTAGATACATTAGGATAATCTATCAAATTAAGCTTTTTTGCTAACTCTCTAAAAAAATAATACTCATCCATAAATTTATTCTTTGGTTCAATAATTTTTTCATTATAAATTATATATGGATTCATCATTGAACTAAATAATAAGTCTTCACTTTCTAAACTACTTGTAGTAGGAATAAACAAATCACATACTTGAGCAGTATCCGTCATAAAAATATCAAAACAAACTTTAAACTCTATTTTAGAAAATGCTTTTTTTAGATTATTCAAGTCAGGTAGTTGATTTAATAAATTACTCTTGGTAATTACAGCCATCTTTAATGATTCTCTATACTCCTCACTTAAATCATCACTATTTTTAGAATAAATATTTTCTCTATAAGTATCATTATGATTTATAGTATCATTTATAAAGTCTGCTAAGTGACTTGTATAAAAATATCTATTATTAGCATAATTATAGCTTTTATACGGATCAGTATCTAAAACAGATGCAAAAGTCTTATTTGCATAGTTTACACCACCGCCTGATACCCCAATTTGACCTGTAATAGCACCTAATGTATCAATTGCTCTAATTGTATTTCCACCGTTACTATATTTTTGTAACCCATAACCTAGTAAAATAGTAGAATATTTATCTGTGTATATATTAGCTAATTTCTCTATTTCTTCTAAAGAAACACCAGATTTTTTAACAAGATCTAAATACTTAAGTGATTTCAAATAAGATCTATATCTATCAAATCCATTTACATAACTCTCTACATAATTCAAATCACATAAATTATTTTCAACTATATATTTTCCTATAGCAAGTGCTAGTGCACAATCTCCACCTGGATTTACTCTTATATACTTGTCAGAAATTTTAGCCGTATCTGTATATATTGGATCAATAACAATTATCTTGCTACCATTTGCTTTGGCCTTCTTTATCATTTGCATTGTGTGAATAGTAGTATTTGCAGGATTTTTACCCCATATAAATATGTTATTACTGTTAATCATATCTTCTAATGAATGACTTTTAGAACTTCCAAAATCAAGTTTTTGTGCTGCAATTCCAGCACTCCAACAAGGTCCCCCTTTACTTTTAGATACTCCTCCATAGAAATTAAAAAATATATCTCCAATACTTTTTAGTAAAGATCCGTTGCCATATTGTTCATAATACATAATAGATCTTGTAGAATATTTTTCTTTATAAAAAGATAATTTTTCAGATAGAATATCTAATGCTTCTTCAAAATTAATCTCTTTCCATTTACCATTTACTTTAATTAAAGGACTATATATTCTCTTTGGATGATTTAATCTTTCTAAATGAGCTAATCCTTTTTTACATATGAATCCTTTTGTATATGGATGCTCCTTATCCCCTTGAATTTTTATATTATTACCATCTTTATAAACATTAAACTTACAACAATCAGCACAATCTAAAGTACAACCATGGCTAAATTTCTTCATCTAAACACACCTTTACTATTTTAAAATTTTTATAACTCTAATTTTATCGTATTATTATTGACTATTAACTGCAATTGTTATATACCTTGTAAACCTATTTTTAACAATTGTACCTTTATCTATAACTTTAAAACCTTCTCGCATAAGTTCTTTATCCATATCTTCAAAACTTATTAAAATCACTTTTTCTGCAAGCTTTCTACTGGTCTTAATGATTTTAACTTGATCTTCATAAGTTATAGGTGAAAATATCCCATAAGGTATATCAATTATGGCTACATCGTATTTTCCTTTTAAGTTATGCATATCATTACAAATAATAATATCTCTATCATATCCAAAGAACTCAATATTATTTCTTGCATTATGAGCTATTTGCTTACTTATTTCAATACCTTTAATATCTATACCCAAGTCAAGTCCCTCTAAAACAACTGTGCCAATACCACAACATGGATCTATAACTTTACTATCTAGATTATTTTGAACTGATATGTTTATTATTGCTCTAGCCATTTTTAAACTTAATCCGTTAGAATAGGAGTGAGGCATTTTATCAAACCGTTGCCAAGATAAATCATTCTTTTCATATTCTCCAAATATATAGTTATTATTAATTTTTGTAATAGCTAAGTTTACTTTAGGATTATGTATGTCAGGAAATCCTATTATTACAAATCCAATATCTTTTACTGCTTGTAATCTTTGATTATAATATATATCATCATAATCCGACTTAATATAATTTACTTTAAAGTCGTTATAAGCAATTTTATTATCTCTTATATGCTCTACTATATTATCTATATCTATTGATGAATAAATAATTGATATTTTATGTTTAATAAAAGCACTCCTTGATGGTTTTATATTCACTTTAGAATAAATATATTTTTCCTTTGGTACATTGCCAAATATATATTTCATTTCCATATCGCATAAGCTTTTCTCATAGTCTTGATAATTTATTATATATAAGTACTCTTTTATCATCGAGTTTCTCCTCACTTAATTTAATAATGAAAACTCTTTCTACTATAGTAAAATGAGTACATTTTAATATTTTCATTTGTATATTGTACCATAAAACAATAGATTTACTAATATAAATAAGAAATAATATAATGAAAAGCCTCTAAATCTAATTTGATTCAAAGGCTTTTTATTATTTATATAAATTATCTTCTATTATCTTATTTGCAATTAATCCTATGTTTACTTCTTTTATATCCATATATACATCAATAATTCTATCAACTAAAGTTACTTCAACATAATTTACAACTTCACCGTTCTCATCTGTATATGTTATTATGTCGTAAGTTATTATCTCATCTTTAAGCGCTTTTTTAGAAATCATCTTTTTCCTCCTATGTTTTATATTTATTGATTATATCATAAAAACCATAAAAAATAATATATAGTTTTTTATTTTTCTATATTTAAAATATCTTTAGGTAAAATTAAATTCAATACTGTTGCAGTTACAAATCCTCCAACAATAGCTTGTCCAAACATACTTTGGAACCATGATGGTAAATGTTGCATAACTTCTGGAAAGTTACTTAATCCTAAACCTACTGCACAAGATGCAGCTACAATAAGACCACTTCTCTCTGATATCTTTCCTTCTTCTATTAATAAATTAAGACCACTTATACTTATCATAGCAAACATTAATAATACTGCTCCTCCTAGAACACAATTAGGAATTGAAGCAACTATGGCCCCTAATTTTGGAATAAATGAACATAGAATTAGAAATATAGCACCAGTCATTAATACAAATCTGTTAACTATCTTAGTCATAGCTACTAATCCAACATTTTGACTAAATGATGTATTTGGCATAATACCAAATAATGTTGCTACAGCTGAACCAAAACCATCAGCATGAACAGCTCCTTCTAACTCATTATCAGTTATATCTCTTCCTAATCCACCTACAGCTATACCTGTATTATCACCGATAGTTTCTACTGTAGTTGCTAGATAAACTAGTAAATATGGTATTATGGCTTCAATTTTGAAAGTATAACTTAAACCTTCGATCATAAATATTGGCTTTGGTATTGAAAACCATGCTGCTTCAGCTACACCTGTGAAATCAACCATACCGAAAACTACAGCAATTATATATCCTACTATTACTCCTATTAATATTGATGAAATACTCCAAAATCCTTTAGCAAATTGTTTTAAAGCAATTATAACTAAAAATACAATTAAACCGATTACAATATTGGCTATACTACCAAAACTCGGATCACTCTGTAATCCTACACCTCCACCTATAAATTGAATTCCTACCGGAATTAATGATATGCCTAATATTAAAACAACTATTCCTGTAACAACATGAGGTAATATTTTTCTAAGAGGTTTTATAATAAATCCAAGTAAAAATTCCATTATAGCCCCTAATAATGATGCCCCCATAATTGCGCTATAACCAAATTGTGTTCCTACACTAATACTTACTGGTATAAATCCTGAGCTTGTTCCCATTACAACAGGCAAGCCTGAACCTATTTTCCATATAGGATATAATTGAATTAATGTTATAAGTCCAGCTACAAACATAGCATTTTGCAATAAGATAACCCTTACATTAGTGTTAATATTTAATACGCCAGTAACAACAAGTAAAGGTGCTAAATTACCAGCATACATTGCTAGTACATGCTGCATCCCGAGAGGAATTGCATCCTGCAGAGGTACTCTTCCCTCTAATTGATACATATTCTCTTTTTTACAATTCATTTACCTCTCCCCCTTAATATTTTTACATAATAAATTTAATTTATATTTATGTATAATATAATTAATATTAATATGTTCCACTATTTATACATAGGAATTATGGTATTTGTTTTATAAATTAATATAATATTACTATATAATAACTTAACTTAAATTAAACAAAAAAGTCTTGGTATAACTCCAAGACTTATTAATAATTTTATTTAATATCATATAATGATTTATTTTTTGGCAATATTGTTTCTATAGATTTAGATGAAAATATAACTAATTTGTGTAATGCTCTAGTGCAAACAGTATAGAACAAATTACTATCTTCTCTATCTAAGTAATTTTCACCATCTGCGACTATAACTCCATCAAATTCTAAACCTTTTGCTAAATAAGATGAAATTACATTTATACCATTTTTCAATTCTGAATTTTCATTATCTATAATGTTTATATCTAAATTAAAGTTTTTTAAACTATTAAATATATTTTTAGTAGTTTCTTTATTTTTGCATATCACTGCTATAGAACTACATTCTTTATCTTTCATATCTAGTATTGCATTTTTTATAGATATGATTAAATTACTATCATTAATAATTATTTTAGGATTTTCACCTATTCTTTCTACTGCTTCTATCGGTTCATGGGTATCTAAAATTTCCTTAGCAAAATTTGTTATATTAGCAGTTGATCTATAGCTCTTAGAAAGAATAGCAACTTTTACATCGTCAAAAACTTCTAAAATGCTATCTTTATTTTTAACATTTGAATATTTATCTATCCTTTGGTTTAAATCTCCCATAATAGTTATCTTTGCATTACTAAAAGACTTTCTTATTAATTGATAAAATAATGGACTATAATCTTGAGCTTCATCTATAAGTATATGCTTCATATTACTATAATTTCTAAAGCCTTCCATAGCAGCTCTAATATATATAATTGGTGTTAGATCTTCATATTTTACTTCTTTATCTAATATATATTCGATTGTATATTCTTTAATATCTTTCAAGTCATCGTTTGTGTACTTCTCGATATTTTCCCATAGAAGTTTGTATATAGCAACATTATCTAAAGTTTTTATCATTTTATCTACTTGTCTATTTACTTCTTCTTTACAATAAGTATAAAACTCTTCTTTATCTTCTATATAATCTAAAGCTAAATTATCATCTGAAGCTAAATATTTAGTTTCAAGTTGAGAAAATAAACTTTGCTTAACGACATCAATTCTATTTAATAATGGTATATCCTTAAATCTAGTTAAAAATGTTTTTTTAACTACATCTTTGCTTATAACTTCAGAATTATCTATAATTATAGGATTTATTTCTATTAAATGATTTGGAAGATCCTTTGTATATTTATCTAAAATAGACATAAATTTTGTAGTATTTTTGTATTCCATAGATTTTGATCTAATTTTAAAGCTAGTATTTTTTCTATCTACTGAATATATATAATCTAGATGTTCATTTTTACTTTCAAAAATATAATTTGTTGGTAAAAATCTCTTTGAATATAACTCAAAAGTAGTCTGTAATATATTACTTTCTCCAAGATCAGGCAATACATCAGATATATACTCTGCAAAAACTTCATTAGGACTGAAAATTAATATATTATCGGCTTTTAAGCTTTTTCTATTTTTATATAATAAGTAAGCTGCTCTGTGTAGTGCTATAGAAGTTTTACCTGATCCAGCAGCTCCTTGAATAAATAATATTTTACTATCATCATTTCTAATAATATAATTCTGCTCTTTTTGAATTGTTGCAACTATATTTTTCATCTTATCTGTTGCATTTCTATTAAGCATAGTACTTAGATTTTCATCGCAAAGAGATTCATTAGAATTATGCATAAAAACTATTTTTCCATTTTTTATATTAAACTGTCTACTAAACTCTATTTCTCCAGTTATGGTTCTATTTGGTGCTTTATAATACGCTGGTCCAACTTCAAAATCATAAAACATATTAGATACAGGAGAACGCCAATCAAATACTAAGAATTCAAAATCCTCTTCATTTTCTACAGTAGATAATCCAATATAAAAACTTTCAGCTTCTTCTCCGTCTTCTTTAAAATCTAATCTTGCAAAGTAAGGTGACTTTAATTGTCTTTCTAATGTTTTAATCCTTGAAATTTTGCTTGCATATAATTTTTCCTCTAAGGCAACCTGCCCACAATTTTCATTTATTTCAATTTCATCTAATTCACTTCTATTATCCCAAAGGAATTTTCTGTGTTCTATAATAGATTTATCTTGATTAGAACTTGAAACTCCATAATTCTCTAATAAACTATTTATTGTATTTATAGTATTTGATAAATACTTTTCTTCATCTTTTATGTCCTTACCTATAAGCATTAAATTTTCTCCTCTACTAATAACAAATTAATATTCTACTTTTAACATACATAGTCCTTTGGCTGGAGCCTTTTCCCCTGCTTTGCTTCTATCTTTTTCTTCTAAGATACTTCTCATATTTTCAATAGATAAATTACCTTTACCCACTTCAATTAATGTACCTACAATAATTCTTACCATATTTAATAAGAATCCATTACCATTAATAGTGATAGTAATTATATTATCCTTTTCATTTATATTAATATAGTTTATAGTCCTTATTGTTGATTTCCCATTTTTAGCCTTAAGACTTGTAAAACTTCTAAAATCATGAGTACCTATAAGTACTTCTGAAGCTTCTATCATTTTGTTAACATCAAGTTTTTCTTCAATATGATAAGAGTACTTCTTCATAAATACATTACAAAAATCATTATTATCAATAGTGTATTTATAAGTTTTAGAAATTGTATTTAATCTTGAATGAAATCTTTCACTACAATTCATCATATCCTTAATGACTATATCTTCAGGTAAATACATTTTTAAGTATGATTTAAACTCACTTATACTTGCTGTACTGTTAGTTTTAAAGTTAGCTACATAATTGTCTGCATGAACACCAGTATCTGTTCTTCCACAACCAATTACTTGTATATCATCACCTGTCATTTTAGATAATACTTTTTCTATTTTATCTTGAATTGTAGATACACTGCTTCCCTTTATATTTTGTTTTTGCCAACCTTTATATCTGCTCCCATCATATTGGATTATCATTCTTATATTTCTCATTTTTTTCTCCTAGTTTAAATAATATTTATTTAATAGTTAACAATGCTTCTTTTATTTTATTAGCTTCATCTTTTGTAAGCTTAATCTCTTTAATATCTATTGTATTTGGATCAATTAGCAATGAAAACTCTTTAAGCCACACATTACCATCAATAATACTATTTTTAATTATTTCAGAACCAGATTCTTCATCATAAATTTCTTCTAATTCTTTATATGGTGTTAATACTGCTATTCTTCTGCAGGCCTCTTCATATTGTTCATATATGTTGAAGAAACTATTATAGCTTTCAAATGTATTAGTAGCTGTTACAATTTTTAAGTATAAATTTAATTCTTTTGCTAAGTCAATAGCTCTTACAAATTCTTCTTTCATTAAGTTTTTCTCCATAAATGTTATTAATGATTATAAGCCTATATAAAGCCTTTAAACATTATATCATATTTCTATTTTCTCTTATACCTATTTAACCTGTTTTAAATACTTATTAGGTATATAATTTATAAATTGACTTTTATCATTATATCCAAAGTAACCTGATGTGTTGCAAGATATAAAAAGTCTTTTTTTAGCTCTAGTTATAGCTACATAAAACAACCTCTTCTCTTCTTCTAAATTATTACTATTCAAAGCTCTAAATGATGGAAAGGTATTTTTCTGTGCACCTGCTAAAAAGACATTCTCATACTCCAAGCCTTTTGCTTGATGTATTGTAATAATTGGTATTCTCGGTCTTTTGGTCCTATTTATTATTAATGATTCAAGTTCACCATTTGATAATCCTGTTATTTTGATAATATCTAATAACGAATCTCTATTATTTTTACTTTTATCATCTAAATCCTTTAGTAGGACATAAAAATCTCTTAATCTTTCAATTCTTTTCTTACCTTCTTCACCAACATATAATGTTTTAATACTAAAGGTATTAATTATTTCTGCTACTATATCATAAGGTCTCATATTTTTTGCTTTATCAAATAATATATTTAATTTTTCTATTATATTATTAAAAGATTTTAAATGCTTTATCATATAAGACATTCTCTCCATTGATGTAGGAATTATATAATTATTAATTGCATATATAAGAAGCTCTCCTGTAGCTAAAATATCATCCATAGCATCATGGCTAGGCTTGTTCTTAGTATTAAGCAAATTTGATAATGTTTCTAATTTATGATTTTTAGCATTTGGATAAAATCTTCTATAGATATCTAAGGTATCATAGAAGCCTTTTATGTTTATAGAATTCATTTTTAATCTTTGAAGCTCACTTGATAATATATTTATATCAAATTGTACATTATGCCCTACTATTATAGAGTTATTTATAAACTCATTAAACTCTATTAACACTTTTTTCTTATCTTCACCATTTTCTCTTAAAAAATCATCACTAAAACCATGTACGTATTCTGATGTACCTACTGTTTTTGTATTTTTAATAAATTTTTCAAATTTATCGATCACTTTACCTTTAGAGTCAAGTTTAATTGCAGCGATTTGAATTATTTCATCTTCCGTTACATCAGTTCCAGTACTTTCTACATCAAATATTATTACGTTATCATTACTAAATTCATTAATCAACAATGTAAATTTTTCACCATACTCTATTACACTAGGATCAATAAAATCTGATAATAGTATACCTACAGATTTGTATTTAGTACTTTCAATTTCCTCAATGGTTTTATCTCCTATACCAGTAGGAAGTCTTAAAATTATTCTTTTTAAGCTTAAAGAATCATATGGGTTAGCTATAAGCTTTAGAAATGCAATTATATCTTTTATTTCCTGTCTCCTAAAAAATTTAAATTGATCTACTAATATAAACTCAAAGTTAACGCCTAAATATTGTAACGACTTCAAATGATTACTTAAAGATATATTATAATTATTGTCTCTTGTTAAGATACAAGTACTATATATATTAGCTCCATCTTTTTCTAAAGATCTTATAGAATCAAAAATAAACCTAGCTTCGCTCCTAGGATTATCATTAATTGATAACTTTATAGTTTCACCAAAGGTGGTAGATTCTGCCTCAATACCTTTTCTATATGTCTCTTCTACTTTGCTTGGAAAAGCATTTTTCAAATATTCAAGAGAACTCTCTGTTAAAACCTTTGTTGCTCTATAATTCTTATTAAATACTATTTCCATTGGTCTATATTTTTCTTTAAAATTATTAATTATTATATCTGGCTCAGAACCACGCCAACTATAGATGGTCTGAAAAACATCTCCACACATCAAGACATTATTCTTTTTAAATATCTTTTCTATTATAAAGTATTCCAGTGTGCTTATATCCTGCATCTCATCAATATTGATATATTTATACCTTTCACTTATTGACTTAATTACATTCTTATCATTAAATAACTCTTTCGTCCTAAATAACAAATCATCAAAATCTAATCCATGATTACTATAAAGCAAAGAATTATAGGTATGAATTAATATATCTCCTTTTTCTTTAAGAAACTTTTTTAATTCTATATTAACTTTTCCTCTCTCACTACATATTTGATTAATTTTATCATCATTCTCTTTGTACAAATTATTTATAATACTTTTATAATCAATACCATCAGAAATGAATAAATTATTTTTAGATATTAGTGACTTTATTTCTTTAATAAACAACTGTAAGCTACTTATTGGATAATTATAATAGTTACAACTCTTTATTAATTCCTTACAATCTTCTTCATCAAATATAATGAAATCGCTAAATACATCTGTTTTTCTTTTACAATTAGCCTTTATTATATCAAAACAAAAGCTATGAAATGTTTTTATAGTTATATCTTTTGAATTTCTTCCTACAATAGCTTCTACTCTTTCTTTCATTTCTTTACAGGCTTTATTAGTAAAAGTAATACATAATATTTCTGATGCATTAGCTTTTCCACTCTCTATAATCCCAGCAACTCGTTTTGATAAGGTATCAGTTTTGCCTGTTCCAGCAGAAGCTAAGAGTAAAATGTTTTTATCGTATTCATTTACTAAGAGCTTTTGTTCTTCATTTAATTTCAATATCTTCACTCCTTAAAAATTTAAAGCTATATAAAATTATTTTATATAATTTTTAGTAAAATTCATAATAAAACAAATATTATTTTGTAATAATTTGATGAAATTTACAACAAATGGTTGTATAATATCAATATAATCATAAATTATAACACAAGAGGTTAACTATGAAATATTTTTTAAATAATTTACAGGACAAAATTATTATTATTGATACAAATGGTAGGATATTATTTATCAATAATTCTTTTATTAAATTTATACCGATATCATTAGATAATTTACGAGGTTTAAAAATAGATCACCTTATAAAAGACAAATCTGATGTAGATAAAATTTTAAAAGGAAAAAATGGAGAGTCAATCGTTTATATTTCAACTAATAATATAAATAAAAAATGTAATATTACCTATAGCTATAGTAAATTTAATACTACTGATGCAATCTTTATAAATTTATCAGAGGTAGAAAATCATTCATATACAAAAGAACATTTAGAAAGTATATTAGACAATAGTAATTTTATGGCATGGATAAAAGATAAAAATGGAAAATATATTTATATGAATAAACTTTTTGCAAAGGCTTTAAATGCGAATATAAACGAATACATAGGAACATCCCCTGTTGATTACTTTAATAAAGAATCTGTTAAAAGGATTCAAGCTACTGAAAATGTAATTATTAATTCAAAAGAAGCTAAAGTATTTGATCATACATATATCTTAAAATCTGGCAAAGAAATAGTTTTGAGTAGATGTGTTTATCCAATTTTAGATAATAATAAAGAAGTTACGTATATTATCGGTTTATCTAAAGACATAACTCTTACGAACTTCATAGAAAGTAGCTTAAATAAAAGTTATGATCAATTAACAATTTTACAACGTTTGCTTGATCAAGGTACTAATACCGCTAATGATTTTACAGTAATAAACAAAATTAAGTGGAATATTATTAATACCTTAGGGTGTAGTGAATTTAACTTTTTTATTCATTACAATGAATATCTTGTTCCATATTATTGTAATAATAATTTTAATTCAAGTCATTGTGCTGATTCTTATATACCGATAGAGAAAGATAATTTTCAAAGTATTTTAGATAACTATAATGACTATTGTATGTTACCTATTGAAAAACATAATGATTTTATAAAGAATTTATATAAAGATAAATTTAAATATATAGGTGTTTATCCAATAAAATTCAATAACGATATTTTAGGAATTTTACATGTATGTTATAAAAACAAAGTAGATTTTCCAAGTAAAAATTACTCTTTCTCCGCAACATTTGCTAAACAATTAGGTGCTATAATAAATAATTGTTTACTTACTGAAAAATTAAAAGCTGAGTTTAATAAAAGATTAGAAATTGAAGAGGAGCTATCATTTTTATTAAATACTGCAGTGGATATCACAGCAACAATATCTAAAGATGGTAAACATAAAAAAATAAGTAATAGCTATACTAAAGTATTAGGATGGACAGTTGACGAATTAAACTCAGGTCACTGGAGAGATTTGATTCACCCTGATGATATTAATAACATACTTAATATTTATAAATACAATCTATCCAAGAATTATGATAGTTGTAACATTATATGTAGAATGCTTAGTAAAAATGGTGAATATAGATGGTTATCTTGGAATTGTAGATCCTTTAAAGAAGATAGTATATATTTATGTACTGCAAAAGACATTACAGAAGAAAAGAAATTAGAAAGCGAAAACAAGATAATTGAAGAAGCACTACAGTTAGAAAATATAAAAAATGAGTTTTTCGCTAATATATCTCATGAATTTAAAACCCCATTAAATATTATTTTGGCTAGTCTACAAATTATAAATAAAAACATAGACAGTAATAATATACTGGTACATAATAACTTTAACTTAAACAATTATTTAAATTCTATTAAGCAAAACTCATATAGGTTACTTAGACTAGCAAATAACATAATTGATATGACAAAAATTGATACAGGCTATTATGAAATTCATCCTAAAAATCATAATATTATTTCAGTTATAGAAGATATAACTATGTCTGTTGTACAGTATATTGAAGATAAAGGAATAGAAATTATTTTTGATACAGATGTTGAAGAAAAAATTATATCTTGTGATTCAGAAAAAGTAGAAAGAATAATGCTTAATCTTTTGTCGAATGCAGTTAAATATGTTGGAAAAGATGGTAAGATAGAAGTGAAAATAACTACTCTAAGTAATGACATATTAGTAAGTGTTAAAGATAATGGAGTTGGTATCTCAGAAGATAAAATAGATCTGATTTTTGAAAGGTTTATGCAAGTAGATAATACTATGACACGAAAATGTGAAGGTAGTGGTATAGGTTTATCTATAGTCGAATCTTTAGTAAAACTTCACGGTGGAAATATCACTGTCACTAGTAGTAAAGAAAAGGGTACTGAGTTTTTATTTACACTTCCTATAAAGGTTATTGAAAATGAACCAATTATTGATAACTTCAATTCAAACTGTATGAATACAATAGAAAAATGTAATATAGAATTTTCAGATATCTAGATAGCTTAAATAAATTGTGAGACACTTATATGAAAAGTTTAACTTCGTCAAAGGGTAAAATTCAGCTAAAGCTGAGTGAAAAAGGTCACTACTGTGACAGGGAAAGGATTACTAAGTGAATTAGATAAAGTATGTCTGTATTGCTACTTTTTCTGCTACCACAGTAGTTCTTTCACTTTAACTTAAATTTAAGTTAACATTTCCATGCTACTATAGTAGCGTTTTCACTTCGACGAAGTCTACTTTTCACTTACGAGTTTTGCTTGCATTTTTTCATTTTTATACAGTGTTTAAGTCCCATTCTTCATAAATTTTAGGAACATCACTAATTAATCGTCTAGTATACTCTGCTTTCGGTCGTAAAATAACATCTTCTGCTGATCCATATTCTACAAATTTACCATGTTCCATTATATAAACTTTATCTGAAACATAATAAGCTAGTCCAATGTCATGAGTAATAAAGATAATTGTCATATTAGTCTCTTCTCTTAATTTTAAAAGCATATCTAAAATTGTAGCTCTTGAACATGCATCTATCATTGAAGTTGGTTCATCTGCAAGTAATATTTTAGGTTTCAATAAGAATATTCTAGCAATCATTAGACGTTGCATCTGTCCTCCTGAAAGTTCAAATGGATATTTATTAGTAAGTTCTGCAAATTTAAGGTTTACAAAACTACAAGCCTCTGTCATCATTTTAATCTTTTTTTCTTTAGAAAGTTTTCTTCCACCTCTCATATTTATACAATCTAATAAAACTGAATCTATCTTATTAAAAACATTGAATGATGAAAATGGGTCTTGAAATATTGCTTGTATTCCCCTCCAATATTCTTTTTTCTTTTTATGAGTCTTTATATCCCTAGGCTTTCCTTGAAATAGTATTTCACCTTCTGTTATGCTTATTAATCCTAAAAGCATTTTAGCAAATGTAGTTTTACCTGAGCCGCTCTCTCCAACTATAGAAATTATTTCACCTTCATGAAATTCAAAGTCTACATGATCTACAGCAATAGTTTTACTATCTCCTATCCCAAATATTTTTGTTATGCCGTTACCACTTAAGCATAGTGATGTTGTATCACTCATTACTATAAACCTCCCTTAATTCAGATTCATTCATATAGCATTTATACATACGTCCATTTTCTATGTATTTCTCATCTATACTATGAACCATACATTCAGGTTTTGAAAATTTGCAACGCTCAGCAAATCTACAACCTAGAGGTGGATTTTTTAAGTTAGGAGGTGTACCTGGGATAGCAACTAATTTATTATTTTTTGTACCCTCTTCAGGTACTATTATAGATCCCATAAGACCTTTTGAATATGGATGCATAGGGTCAAATACCATTTCTTTTGCTTTACCATACTCTACAATTTGACCTGCATACATTACCATAATATCATCAGTTACATTATATAGTAGAGGTAATTCATGAGTTATAAATATCATTGATTTTATAAAACCTTTATGCATCAAATCTTTTAACATTTTTATTACCATCTTTTGTGATGTAACATCTAAAGCAGATGAAGGTTCATCTGCTATTAATACCTTTGGTGATAGAATCGTAGAAATTGCTATTACAGTTCTTTGTTTCATTCCTCCTGATAGCTCTACTGCATGTTTTTGAAGGACACTTTCTGGTAATCCTAATATTTCAAAACGTTTCCTAGCTAAATCATAAATATCATTTTTTTTAACTTTAGGATCATGCGCTCGAATTACATCTTCAATAAATCTTATTATCTTTTGAGTAGGGTTTAGTGCATTCATAGCAGATTGAGGTATATAAGCTATTTCATTCCCTAAAATTTTCTTTCGTACATCATCTGGTTTCATAATTGAAATATCTTTACCATCTACCTTTATACTTCCACTTTGATAATGAAGAGGTGCAAAATAATATCCCATTAAGCTTAATGCTAAAGTAGATTTTCCGCAGCCAGATTCGCCAGCTATACCAAGTGACTTTCCTTCTTCAATCTTTAATGAAACTCCATCTACTGCATATACATCTTCACCAAACCTTGTAATATATTTAGTTTTTAAGTTATCTACTTCTAATAATACTTTTCCCATAACCAATTCCCCCTACTCTCTAAGCTGTGGATTAAATACTTTATCTAATCCTGTATTCATCAAATTTAGAGAAAATGTAATTAGTGCAATTGAAAGAATAACTGGCAAGAATGCCCACCATGCATTAGATAATGGTGCTTTATATTGCATAGCCCAGTTCATCATTAAACCTAAAGTTGTAACTTTTGTAGTTGCAGGTCCTAATCCTAGCATAGATAATTGAGCTTCAGCTAGAATACCTGATGATATCTGTAAAATTAGAGCCATTATTACATATGAAGCTACATAAGGCAATATATCTGTTAGTATTATTCTAAATAAGCTATGTCCTGACAATTTAGATAAATTTACATGATCCCTATTTCTAAGGGAAATAACCTGTGATCGAACAGATCTAGTTGTCCATGTCCAAGAAGTTAAGCCTATTATACTAGCAACCATAGTTATACCTCTTGCACTTTGACCAACGCTATATGATATAAGAATCAATATTACAAAAGACGGAATTACTGTAAATAAATTTGTAATAAACATTATAATATCATCTAATAATCCTCCAACATATCCAGATAATAAACCTAACATTAAACCTATCAAAGTTGCAATCAACCCAGCTATTAACCCTATTTTTAATGATGTTCTTGTAGCATATACTAATTCAGTTAATACATCACGGCCAAAGTTATCTGTACCTAATACGAAAGTTCTTTGATTAGATATATCTTTCACATTAACAAAATCTTTGGAGTTTACTTTAGTCCCTTCTACTAATTCACCATTCTCTTCATCAACAGTTGAAATGACTATTTCACTTTCCTCTAAAATTCCATCAATTTTATTATCTAATCTTACATAGTACTTTTTCTTAGCAGAAATTAGACCTTCTTGGGAATTATTAGAATCATAATACTTATTCCATAACTTAACTAGTTCTTCTGCATTTGTCACATCTATTTCACTTATAGAAACACCTCCAAACTTTTCAAGCCATGTGGCCATTTCAGCTCTATCTTCTAAAGAAAGTTTACTTTCTAATCTACCTGCTTTAGTATCTATGTTTAGTTTATAACTTTTTGATTCTACTACATCAGTGATAGATACATAATTACCTGGTTTATAAAATAGCCCACCTACCATTTCTAAAGGATCATAGAAAACAAGTATTGGATATACTATAGTCACAAATAGAATAGTGATAAATATAGTAAATCCTAATAAGAATTTTTTATCATGAAAAATTTGTTTTAATTGACTTTTCATCTTCTGCCTCCTCCTTTAGTCTTGTTGTGATGCTTTTATACGAGGATCAATTACACCATATAAAATTTCTACTAATAGATTTGCTAACAAAACCATTATTGTAATAATTAAAGTACATGCAGAAATTAACGGATAATCACGACCCTTTATAGCATTCAAAATTGTGGTTCCTAGTCCAGGATAACTAAAGATTATCTCCGCTACTAAAGCTCCACCTATCATAGTACCTATAGACATAGCTAGCCCTGTTATTTGTGGCAACATTGCATTTCTAAATACATATTTAGTAATTTTTCTATCTTTTATCCCTAAAAATCTACTGTATTTCACATAATCAGCATTAAGCTCATAAATTGACATTGAGCGCATCCCTATAGCTTGGCCGCCTACTGTTATTAACACAATAGACCAAAATGGTAATTGGTAATGATATATAATTGATTTAAAAAATGTAAAGCTAGCATTTGGTATTAATTCATATCCATAACCTCCACTAGTAGGAAACCATCCTAAGTTTACAGCAAAGACAAATAGAAGTATTATAGCCATTCCAAAGGCTGGAACATTACTAAAAAATAAAAATATAGGTAAAATTCCTTTATCAAATATTCCTTTTCTATATGCAGCCACAGCTCCTAATAAGTTTCCTAATATCCAACCTACTAATATGGCAGGAAGTTGAAGACAAACAGTCCACCATACAGAAGATTTTATTATATCTGAGACAGTTCTAGGATATTGACTAAATGAAACACCAAAATCACCTTTTACAGCATTTTTAATAAAGCTAAAAAATTGAGTTGTCATAGGTTCATTTATACTAAATTTTTCAGCATACTCTTCATATACTTTTTGAATAGCTGTATAATCTGTCATACCTGCAACAGATCTTGCTGCAATTGCAGATACAGGATCACCAGGCATCAATCTCGGTAATACAAAGTTTAAAATAACAGCAATAATAAATGTTGCAACATACCATGCTATTTTATTTGTATAATACTTTTTATATCCTTTCACATTATCACCTCCACGTTGAACTTACTATAAATTATTTTATAAAAACGACCATGCTTAATTAGTCTTTAAACATGGTCATTTTAATATTTAATTGACTATTTCAATTTAATTATTCAACATTTTTAAGGTGATATAATGCTGCAACTCCATAACCATCTGTACAATCTAGCGGTGGAATATTATTTCCATCATTTTGTTCTGGGAACCCTGTCCATACACTCTCATTTACTGTATGGAATACTTGTGGTCTATACATTAATGAGAATGAAGGAACTTCTTCAAGATATATTTTGCTTAATTCAGTATAATATTCTTTTAACTTAGATTGATCTTGTTCAGTTGGTATTTTAGCAAGGATTTCATCTGCCTTTTCACTAGTGAATCCACCAAAATTACCACTCCAGTTTACTTCTAATTCATTGTATGTGCTTGAAAGCAATGCCATTGAACGAGTCCATGGATTAGCAATTGATGCTCCTGGAGGACTCCACATACAAATATCAAATTTACCTGTTGTCATGTCATCATAGAATGTATTTGCATCTGGGAAATATGTTTCAATATTAATTCCTATTTCCTTCCCTGCAGCTGCAACTATTTCTAGTGATGCATTCCAATCTGACCATCCTTCTGGACACTCTGCTTTATATGATAGATTTTCACCATTTATTTCACGAATTCCATCTCCATCTGTATCAACTATACCAGCTTCATCAAGTAGTTTATTAGCACCTTCAATATCTTTACCTGTAAATTGTAAATCACTTAATGCAACTTGATCTACCAATTCTTGTTCAGCCTTTGTTGGATTCATTAAACTTCTAGGTGCATCTTTAAATGTTGGGGAATATCCAGACATAGCTGTTGATATTATTTGGTCATAATCTACAACCATAGCAATAGCTTTACGAACTTCTACTCTATCTAATCCTGTTCTTTCAATATTAAAGAATGCTGTTGGCATTGTGGCACAAACATAATAAGGTGCATCATCTATATAAGTAGATATAGGTTTTCCACTTTCCCACATCTTCCATACTTCAGATATAAATTGTTGAGATACATCTACTTCACCATTAGCAAATGCAACATCTCCAGCTGCATTATCAGCAAATATTGTATGAGCTATATATTTAGGTGTTGGTAAACTGTCCCATAGACTTGTACCCCAATAGTTATCATCTCTTATAAATACAACTTTTTGATCATCATCATAATAAAGTTTGTATGGACCAGAAGCAACTAGATCATCCATCACATCTTCTTTAACTTTATCAGCTTCATTATTATTTCTAGCTTCTACTGTTTGTAAATATGCTTTTTGCATAACATATACTTTAGGAATATATTCTATTACTTTTAATGGATTAATTGGTACACCAGCATCATCTAGTTTTGAGTAAAATACAACTGTTGTATCATCTTTTGCTTCTACTTTTTCAATGTAAGCAGAATAGTCATTACCTGTAGTTGAACCATACTTTACATGAGTGTCAAATGTATAAACTATATCTTCAGCAGTTACCTGTGTGCTATCGCTCCATTTAGCATCTGGATTAAGTTTAATTGTTAGTTGACTTTGATCACTATTCCATTCATATGATTCTCCAAGTAAAGGTTGTAGCGATCCATCAAGCATATTATATAAGAATAATGTTTCATAAGTTAATACTCTAGCAGAGTCAACTTGTTGTATTGCCATAGCATTATTTGAGTTAGAACTCATAGGGTTCCAGTTATTTATAGTTCCCCATTGTTGTCCATTGAAATAAAGTGTCTCATTTCTAGGTGTTGAGTTTGCAACATCACTTTCTTCTTGTTTTGGAGTTTCTTCTGACTTTTCACTTTCTTCTGTTTTTTGAGTAGTATCATCTGTAGTATTTTCTTTAGTATCAGAACCACATCCAACTAAAAATGATACTGCCATCATGCTAGCTACTAATCCTGCTAACAACTTCTTTTTCATTATTTCCCCCTACTTATTTATTACTAAAAAGGATAACCTCTATATAAATAATTATAGATGTTATCCTTTACAAAATAAGTGTATTTTTTTTTACTTTTGGTGTTATTTTTTTACTAAAATCTTTTTAGACTATTCTATTATCTCTTCCAGACTTAATATTTTTACGATATTCTGTTGGTGTAACACTAAATACTCCTTTAAATGTCTTCATAAAATGTTTATCATTATCATAACCTACAGCCTCACTAATTTCATTTATCTTCATATCTGTTTCATCCAGCAGCCTTTTAGCTTCTTTAAGCCTCACTTCTTTCAAATAATTAACAAAATTCTTGCCTGTATATTCTTTGAAATCTATAGAAAAAATTGTATAATTCATAGATACATAATTAGATATAAAAGTCATATTAATATTATCTTTAAAGTTTTTATTTATATATCTAACCGCTTCTTCAATTTTAATTCTATTTTTATAAAAATCATATTTATTTAATAGTTTCTTATTTATTAATACCATTAATAAATATATTTCCTGACAATATATATCTATATTAGTATAATTAAAAGCATTTTCTAAAATTTCTAATTTAATTTTCTCTTCTTCAATAATTCCTTTATATGTCTCATATATTCTACTATATATTTTATTAATCAGGTCTAAAAATGAATCCTTACTAATTTCTGACCTTTTAACTAATATAACTATTCTTTTTAAATAGCTAGTGCTTACTTCTAATCGATTAGTACCAATAAGATTTATAAATTTTTCTATTTCATATTCATCTACTATTCTTTCCTCTTTAATGTTAACTTTTTTATTTAATTCCAAAAAAAAGTTTTCTTTTCTTAATTCTATTGCTTCATTTAATGCATTCATAAGACATTTGATATCTGTATAGCTATTACTTATTCCAAAACCAAATCCGTTTAAATTTTCATTTATAAATCTCTCTGCCTTATCTGATTCTATTATAATTACATTATGTCTATTTATATTATGGAAATAAAAGCAATTATTATTTATATTGCTTTTCATTTTATAATTTGTACAGATTATTTTATAACATATGTTTGTAATATATTTGCTTAAAATACTATTAAGACTTTTAGCCACATTTTCATCTAGTTTATTTTGAACTAACAAGTGCTTAATTTGTGAATAAAGTAAAAATACCTTTTCAGTAACTTCTTCTTTTTCTTCTTTATACTCTTCTTCCAATTTTTTTATAGTTGTAATTAATTCACTATCTTGGAAATTACCATATAAATACTCTTTTATACCACAGCGTAATAATTCAACAATATCAGAAGAGGTATCTAAATAACTTATTATTATTACTTTTGGTTTTAATCTAATTTTGTTAATTTTTTTTAATAATATAATACCATCGCTGTGATTTTTAGTTAAGCATATTATTAATAGGTTAATATTATTGTTTTTAATTTTTTCATATGCATCCTCTTCGCTATTACATTCTATAATTGTTTCAACCTTGATTTCAGAATATTTTATAATTTCTCTTATTCTTCCTATCCTTGCTTCTTTATGGTCTACTATAATTATATTTTTCATTAATCTTAATCAGCCTTTCTACATATTACAATACAACTTTCGCTTTTAAACAAATTGATTTTACTACTATAACTATATGAAATTACTCTTGCATAAATTATAGTTAATCTGAATAATGTATTTTTTTTGATTATTTATATCAAAATATTTTCTTTATTATATTTAAGAAAACTCTATCATCCTTAACTTTTATATCTTTGACTTCCTCTTTAACTTTTTCAATATTAAAGATAATCTTTTTCTTATTTATAAAATAATCAATAAGAATATTATTTTCATTCAAAATAATATAATGAAAAATAGTTAAACCTCTGTCATCCCTAATATATAAGTTTGCTCCATTATCTATAAGCAAGTCTAAAATCTCAATGTTACAGTTGTCTACAGCATAGAATATAGCTGATTTATGATTTCTATCTTTATAATCTATATTGCAGCTCTTTATTAATTCTTCTACTAATTTAAGATTATTATTTCGTGTTGCAGAGATAATATCATTACATCCAAAAATCTTCATATATGTACCTCTCAAATTTGATTTCTACTCTTTAAGCCTTTAATAATTAATAAAAAAAAGACCATTAGATATATTATATCTAATAGCCTTCTTTTAGGTACTAATATTTTATTAATTATTTATTAACACTACTAACCTAGTGTTAAATATGTTCTAATTTTTTGATTCTATTTGTATATCACTTAATCCAGTAATACCTTCAACTATATTTTGAATTGATGTTGCATTTTCTTCAGTAAACACATCATTTGTTTTTACGTAAACTCTAACAATATTTTTATCAATCATACATAATGCATCTTCATATCCATTATTAATTATTTCTGATTCAACAGCTGTCTCTTGTTCTTGAATTTTAACTTTTTCATTTAATAAATTAGTTGCATTATCTATAACTTCTTGAGAAGAATTAGTATCCTCTATTATACTATTCATTTCTTCTTTAAAGTCAGTATCTGCTTTAATTTTATTCGCTCTATCATTATAGAAAAATCCTTGATTACTCATAGTTTCTTCTGCATTATCATTTTCTAATATCATAGCAGATAAATCAGCTGATAAACTACTTGCACTTTCGTCAGTACTTCTTCCAGTAGTATAAATAACTGTACCGATTATAGATATACACAATATAGCACCAACGATAACTGATGGCTTTCTGTTTTTCACTTGTGTTCTAAACCCAGTTTTAATGTTTTTAAAATTATACTTTGGATATACTTTATCAATTCTTGCTTGTGCTAAATCGTTTTGCAATACTTTCTTACATCCTGAACATATAATACTTCCTTCCTTATTTTCTTTACCACACTCTGGACAAATAATTTTATTTTCACTCATAAAAAAACTCCCCTTTTACATTTCTTTTACTCTAATTATATGAATGAAATAAATGTAAAATTACGGAATTATTATATATTTAACTGATTATTTCTCTAAACTATTTATATATTGTAATACTGCTTTTTTATCTCCTCTAAATATAATATTTCTATCATCTTTTTCAATAGAATGTTTATACATAGGATCATAATAATTATTTAAGAAAAGCTCTATCCATACTCTATTATACTCATAACTTCCAGTAGTTTTTTGAATACTATAAGCCTTATTAAACTCATCTATAATAATTTTCAATCTATCTCCACCTAGTTTAGACTTTACTCTTTCCATGCTTTTTAACATGTCATCATACCAAAGTTGTACTCCCAATTCATTATCGTTATAAGCAGCTATAAACTCTTTCTGTCCATTAATTACATAATCATCAAGAATATTTTCTACTCTTTCTTCTATAGATGATTCTAAAAATATAACATCTGAACTATGAAATAATCTATAAAGATTATTAGGTATAAAACTTTTACCTATATTTTTACTTTCATCTTCTAATATCATATATTTATACTCTTTGTTATTATGCTTAATAATTTCGTAAGCTAAATTGTTTTCAAAATTTATCTGTGTTGGCTGAATTGTTACATGATGTCCAAATGTTGATCCTCTATGATTAGCTATACCTTCAAGATCTATAGAGTTTTTTAAATTATTTAATAAGATTGTCTTTCCTGAACCAGTATATCCCGTAAGTATTAAAGGTTTTGCCTTTATACTATTAGGTTCTAATGAGTTTATTAAAAAATTACGAAAAGATTTGTATCCACCTTCTAATTTAACTATCTCTCTTTTTCCTATCTCACTTATCCATTTTTGTGCTATTGTTGAACGTGATCCACCTCTAAAACAATAAATCATAGAATCAGGATTTTTATCTATAAAATCTATCCATCCACTAATTCTATTTTCTCTAGTTTTTCCTGATACAATTTCATAACCTAATTTTGTTGCTTCATCATTTCCTTTTTCTTTATAACAAATTCCAATAATATGACGTTCTTCATTTGTTAAAATCGGTAAATTAACAGAAGTTTGAAAGGCTCCTTTTTCAAATTCAATCGGTGCTCTTACATCTATTAAGGGTATATTTTTTAAAACTATATTTTTGAAATCATTTGTTGTTACCACTGTATTCATCCTCTATTCTAATATTTATTCCTTATTATAAATAATACCATATTTAATTTTACACTTATTTCAATATATATGTAAACAACTTAATTCTCCATATTATTACAATTTAATTTAACCTAGATATATTTGGGTTATGGTAATATAATGTAGTTATATCGCTAAATTCAATTTACTTATATAATTGTATAATTTTATTAAATAATTAGGAGGACTAAAAATGTCTAATAACATAAAATTAACTACATTAACGAAAACATCCGGTTGTGCAGCTAAAATAGGACCTGCTGTGTTAGATTCCGTTTTGAAAAATCTTCCTCAGTTTGAAGATCCTAATCTATTGGTTGGCTTTGATAAAAAAGATGATGCTTGTGTTTATAAAGTTTCTGATGATAAAGTAGTGATTCAAACTGTTGACTTCTTTCCTCCAATGGTTGACGATCCTTATACATTTGGTCAAGTAGCCGCAACTAACGCCTTAAGTGATGTATATGCTATGGGAGGAGATCCTGCCTTAGCCATGAATTTACTTTGTTTTCCGTCATGTTTAAACCCATCAATTATGCATGATATACTTCAGGGAGGATATAGCAAGATTAAAGAAGCTGGTGCAGTTGTTGCAGGTGGTCATACAATAGCTGATCCAACTCCTAAATATGGTCTATGTGTTAGTGGATTTGCTCATCCAAAAGATATCCTTACCAATAGTAATGCTAAAACAGGAGATGTATTGGTATTAACTAAACCTATTGGAGTTGGTATTTTAAATACAGCAAATAAAGCAGAATTATTAACTCAAGATAAAATAAAAGAAGTCACAAATATTATGACTACTTTAAATAAATATGCAAAAGAATCATTTAAGGGACTAACAGTTCATGCTTGTACTGACATAACTGGATTTAGCTTAATTGGTCATGGATACGAGATGGCCGGTGGTAGTAATAAAACAATAGAACTTTTTAGTAATAATATTCCTATTATACCAGATGCTTTAGAATATGCTAAAATGGGTATTCTTCCAGAAGGAATGTATAATAATTTAGAATACTTAAAAGATATATTTAGAATTACTAATGGAGTAACTCAAGAAATGCAGGATGTTCTTTTAGATCCTCAAACCTCTGGAGGGCTTCTACTTTCAATGCCTGAAAAAGATGCTAAAGAATACCTATCTCGTATGGAAATATATACTCCTTATACGCGAATCATAGGCCAAGTAATAGATAAACAAGATTATTCAATTATAATCAAATAAAGTAGAAACACCTTATTTGATTATAAGTTAAGAGTTTATAGTTAAAAGTTTAAGAAGAAAGTTAGTAAAACTAAATTTAAATCATTATAAATTTAAAGGTTTCATCTTTAACTTTTCACTTTTACTCTTAACTTTATAAAGTTAAATAATATTCTATTTGTGTAAATGTACTATATACTTATTCTTTTATAATGTAATGACTTTTGATGTTGATTTCATAACTCCAACAATATCATACATATTACTTACAGTTCCTACTTTAAGTTCATTTTCAAGATTATAATAATTTAAACATGCTCCACAAACTAATACATTAACACCTTTTTGAGCTAAAACTTCTAAATGCTCAATAGCTTGTTCGTTTAGTGTTGGAACTTTTACACCATCATTCATAAATAGTACTGCTTTTGGTAAATCTTCATCTTCAGATAGTGTATAAAAGAACATTTTCATTAATGACTTTCCAAGCTCTTCTGCTCCAGCTCCAATTATGTCTTTTCCAACAAATATACACCAATCACCTAGTGGTTTTTTACCTTGTATTTTATTTAATACTTCTTGACACTCTTCACAACCATTAGAAAAATGTACTAAATATATACCTTCAGTTTCTTCTAATGTTATTTCAAAGCCTTGACTATTAGCTAACTTTTTCAAATTCTCTACTGCTATATTATTATCAACTTCAATCGCGAAGAATTTTGTTCCTAAATCTATTTCTTTTTTTGCCATAATTACAGGCATAGGACAAGCTTTTCCTTTTGCATCTATAACTTTTTTCATACTTTTCCTCCATAAACTAATATAATTTAATTACTGTATTTTAATTATATCACTTATTTAAGTTAATAGTATCCAGTTAAGTTTATAATTTATAAATAAAAAGCCAGATAGATATAATTTGTTTATCTGACTAAATAAATATTTTTGGATTTTTACTTGCAATATTTGCTATATAAATTATTTAAACATCTTATTACCATTACAGGTTCTCTTGTAACAGCTACTTCAGTAGATAGCATTAAACCATCTACATTATTTTTAATAAATTTATATATATCATTTACCTCTGAAATAGTAGGTGTATCTTGTCGTCTCATTGATTCCAAAATATATGTAGCTACAATTAGTTTTTTCTTACTTTTCTTCATTCTTGTTATAATTTTCTCTTCTACATAAGGAGTATCTTCTATTGGAATTTCTGCTTTTAAATCTCCTCGCCCTAACATTATTCCATCACTTACCTTTAAAATTTCTTCAAAATTATCTATTCCTTCTCTACATTCAATCTTTGCCCATACTTTAGGAGATTTACTTTTATAATGTTTAACTAATGCTTTTACATATTGTTTTAATTCTATTATATCATCGGCTTTAGTAACATAAGATAGACATATAAAATCTATATTATTTTGAATACCAATCTCTATATCTTGCTTATCTTTACTAGTCAAAGATAACTTGTCTCTAATCAACCCTGGTGCGTTTATACCTTTCTCTGCTCTTAATATGCCACCTTTTATCGTTATAGCTTGTATATATAAACTTCCTTTTTTTATAATTTTAAACCTCATTGTAGCATCTTTCATATACAATTCTTTAACATTTATAAAATCAGTCAGTGAACCATAATATATTATTGGAATTATCTTAATATTTTTATATCTATTCTTTTCGTATAAGTCCTTATAATCTTTTTCTAGACAAAATATCACTCTATCATTTATATTTACTTTATACTCTCCGACAAAAAGCTTTGAAATTCTTAACTTGTTCCCTTGTAAGTCTTGTAATATTTTCATATTTGGAAATTCTATATGTATTTCATTTATTAATGTTTTAAACTTATCATAATCAATATGTGAAAAATTAAAACGTGGCATTGTCATACCAGCTTGTACAAATTTTTTTATGTCTTCTATATTTTTTACAGTAGGGCCAATTGAACAAATTAAATCCATACTACCTCCTATTAACTCTATTTTATTTTCTTATAAGCCCTCTTTTTACTCTTTTGTTATACTCGAACTATATGTTACTACGATGTTTCTTCTATAAAATACTATGCTATTATTGCTAGTTTTATTATCATAAAACTATTTTATTTATATGTAAAAATATAAGATTCTCATAGCTTTTACATATTATACTTAACTATTATTAAACCAATATATTTACTTAACAGAATAATTACTAAAAATAAACTTAAGTAATTATTTAAAGTTGATATTAAAAAAGGCGAACTTTTAATTTGTTCGCCTTACTTCATTAAAATATTTTTATTATATTTTAATCATTTCTCTAGTAATATCTTTAATTGAATATGCTCCACACATCGCCATTGTATCTTCTAACTCAGATGCTAATTTATTTATATATGTTTTAATCCCCTCTTCTTCACCACCATAAAGAGCAGTAACAAAGGTTCTACAAATAAGCACTCCATCAGCACCTAGAGCTAAAGCTTTAAAAACATCTACTCCTGAACGTATTCCACCATCCACAAAAACTTTCATGGAATCTCCAACTGCAGCAACTATTTCAGCTAATACCTCTGCTGTTGCTGGACATTGATCTAATACTCTTCCCCCATGATTAGATACAACTATTGCAGCAGCTCCTGCTTCTTTTGCTTTTAATGCTCCTCTTACTGTCATTACCCCCTTTACTATAAATGGGATTCCTGCAAAATTAATAATCTCTTTGAGTTCACTAACAGATTTTGCTCCTGCTGGTGGATTCATATTCTTTAAAAAAGGAAGTCCCGCTGCATCAATATCCATAGCTACAGCAATAGCCCCAGACTCTTTTACTAAATTCATTTTTTCTTCAATAGTGTCAATATTCCATGGCTTTACTGTTGGTATACCAAATCCACCTACATTTTTTATTGCAGTAGTAGCAGCTTTCATTACATCTTGATTTACTCCATCACCTGTAAAAGCTAATATTCCTTCTTTTGCACAAGTAGATACAAGTATATTATTGTACGTCATATCATTATATTTATCTCCATAATGTAAGTTTACTGCTCCTACAGGTCCAGCAAAGAAAGGATATTTAAAAGTTTGTCCAAACAACTCTATACTCATATCAACTTTTTTATTTTCAGTTAAAGTATCCATATTAACACGAATTTCTTTCCATTTATCATAATTTCTTATAGCTGTATCACCAACACCTTTAGCCCCTGGCCCTGGTATTTGGTTCTTACACACTTTCCCATTACATTCATTACAAACTTTACAATACTCACCTATACAATCTCTTGCATTTTTTAATACTTCTTGATAATCCATAATAATAACACCTTTTCCTTATATTTATACTAAGTAATAATATATAATTATATCTTATTACTTAATTAACATAAAGTACTATTGATTAGTTAAAAATATTAACGTATCTTTATTTAAATTATTAATATCAAACATAAAACCTATTGCTTCAATAAAGCTATATCCAACACTTATAAAAATAAAAACCCTCAAGAGGTATTTTTTAAATTTCTTGAGGATTTAACTATTAATATTACTTTTATTTATTTAACAATTCGTAGATATCTGATAATTCTAATTCAGTATTGTTTATATCATTATCATATAAATTCATCTCTGTATTATTTAAAAGTTCATTCGGTAACAATACTGTAAAAGTACTTCCTTCATTTACTGTACTATCTACAAATACTTGTCCACCATGAAGATTTACTAGTGCTTTTACTATACTAAGCCCAATCCCACACCCCTCATTCATACGACTAAATGACTTATCAACTTGAACAAATCTATCAAATATAAATTCTTTACTCTCATCAGAGATTCCTATTCCTTCATCCTTAATGTCTATTCTAACAAATTCATCTTCTACTAATACATTAACATATATACTTTTATTTTCCTTAGAAAATTTAATTGCATTTGACAATAAATTAAGTATTGCTCTTTCAATCATAGAAGCATCACATTTAATTATATGTTCTTCCACATTAGTATCAAACTGCAGCACAATTGACTTAGATAATGCATAATTAACAACAGATAAAGTTACTTCTTCAATCAAAAACACTATATCATAATTTCTAAAATCAGCTTTTAAAATCCCCATATCTATCATTGATATATCCATTATATTGTTTATTAATCGTAACATTCTTTTGCAATTAATATGTAAACTCTTATTATATTTTTTATAAGTTGATTTAAAACTTATACACTCTTTATCTGCTGCACTATCTAATAATTGTACAGTTGAGTAAAAAATATTTAAAGGTGTTTTTAGTTCATGAGATATATTAGAGATAAAATCACTTTTTTCTTTATCATAAATCTTAAGTTTTTCTAATTCTAACTCTCTCTTTATTTCATCAGAAATATCCATATATGATACTGCTATTTCTTTATTATTTCTATACGTGCTAATTAATTGGACTGTACAATCAATTGTTTTATTTTCTTCTTTATTATTTATAATTCCTCTCCAAAGCCCAGTTTCATTTAAAGAATTTAATATTTCATTCCTTTTACCTGTTGCTTTCATTTTAGCTTTTAATAAATCATCAAGACAATTATTTTGTATATCGTTTGTTCCAAAATAAAATTCCTTAAGCTTTCTATTTGCATATATTACTTTACCATCTTCAGTACATATAAACATAAAACTATGCTTATTATTATCTGCTAACTTATAAAATACACTTAGATTGTCATTTAATATTTTAGTTCTACTTATGTACAAATACAATTCTATAAAGCTACCTACAATAACTATACAGAAACATATATATGTTATTGAAACAGACATTAATTTTACATAAAATGATGCAACTCTTATTCCATATATTGCGTATAGAGCCTTTAATGCAAGCACAAAAATACTTGAACTTAAAACTATGTATAAATATTCTTTTTCTTTTAGTGCTACTATAAATAACCTTACTGATACTACAATATATACTACCATTAAAAACATATTATATAATATGAAAAAATAATTGCTATAGTATATACTAACGCTATTATAATTATATTCTAAAAAACCAAATACTATTGTGTACAGTACTACAAATATCATTGATTTCTTTTTATTATTAACTATTAAACTTCTTAGTTTAGATTTAGGAGAAATCGTAATAATAAGTAAAAGTATCCTTAATAAAGAAGTTGATACAACAATATAATTTGATATATTTATTTCTTCATGATAAAAAGTAAGATAGTCTATATGTCCTAATGCTATACCTATAGCTAGTCCTAAGTACATTAACGATATAATAAATATGTTATCTTTTTTCACTCTATTATATGATATTAAACAACTTATAAATGCCAAAGCAGATAATATAATATTAAAAGTTTTAATAAACACCAATGTTGATTCTAAATATGTATAATCATTATTTCTATTAATAAAAATATTACCAATTAAAGAACTTAATATTAATATCATAATTACAGCTATATAGATAAAGAACTTAGTTTCTCTCTCTTCTAAATACTTATTTTTTAAACTTTGTTTTAAGATCACTCTTCATACACCCTACTTTTCCAAATACTACCCTTAGACTCAATTTACTTATTTTTCTTTTTATTAAACAAATATCCATGTAATTTTCTATTATATTACAATCATTTGTAATGTCAAGTATTTTTTATAAATTTATATAACATAAAATAACTAATTCCAACAATATCTATCCTATTTATATCTATCATAAATAAATCAGTTACTTTTCCTCTTGAAATTTCTCTAATATCATTTCATCCTAAAACCTTTGGTGTTTTATAATCAGCACTGAATTATTTCTAGTTTATAGTCTATACAATAAATAGTATACTCTTAGCTCATCTAAAAGATTGGACCCATCATTACTATATATTTCATCTACTGCTAGTAATGATGGTATATTTAATTTAATAATATAAGGCTTTATCAAGTTCAAAATGTACTTAAACATTTAATGAACTTTATGTCACTATGAATTCTTTTACTTTTTGTTAATTTCTTTGTTCTTTTATATATTTATAGCTTCCTCTAATTCTCAAATAAATTGCTTATTCCTCCAAGAATACTTCCTTCATCTTTTGATCTACCAGCTAATTGTGGAGCTGCTGATATAACTCTATCTGCAAGTTTGCTAAATGGTAAACTTTGAATCCATACATCCCCTGGCCCTGTTAATGTAGCAAAGAATAATCCCTCCCCGCCAAAAACAGTATTCTTAAGTCCTCCTACAAATTGAATATCATAACTTACATTTTTAGTCATAGCAACTAAACATCCAGTATCTATTTTTAATATCTGTCCTGATATCAACGTTTTTCTAACTATAGTTCCTCCACCATGTATAAAAGCTAATCCATCCCCCTCAAGTTTTTGAAGTATAAAACCTTCGCCTCCAAAGAATCCTGCTCCTAATCTTTTAGTGAAGGCAATTCCTAAACTAATTCCCTTTGCACAACATAAAAATGCATCTTTCTGACAAATTAATGATCCGCCTAAAGCTTTTAAGTCCATTGGTAATATCTTTCCAGGATAAGGTGCAGCAAAAGCAACACTTTCTCTTTCATATCCCTGGTTTGTAAATGCTGTCATAAATAAACTTTCTCCAGTTATTACTCTTTTTGCAGCTCCTCCTAGCTTACCAAAAAGTCCACCATTTTTACTCTTTTCACTACCATCTCCAAATATAGTCTCCATAGTAATACTATTATCCATCATCATCATAGCCCCTGCTTCAGCTACTACTGTTTCTCTTGGATCTAAAACTATTTCTACAAACTGCATCTCATTACCGTGAATTTTATAATCAATATCATGTACCATTTAACTACTCCTTAAAAACAATTATTTACTGTAAATTCATATATCTATTTATATTCTACACATACCACCTTTACCCCTTTATCTGATTATTTATCGCATCTAAATATATATTAAAACTTTATTTATTTTAGAAAAAACTCAAATCAATTAATAATATATTACCTTGAATTTATCAAAAAAATACTTTTCTTTACACATTTTCGACATTCTTTCATAGAATGAATTATAAATATCTTTAACAGATAAATTATTTTTTATATTTTAACTTAGGAGGAAATTAATATGGTTGATTATAGTAATATTTTAGATGATGATTGTTGTGGTTGTTCAGATTTCTCTGACTTTTCATCTTATGACAACTTTGACGATGAGTGTAACAGGTGTGAAGATATATTAAATACTAATTTTGCTAGCGATTGTACTAACAATTCTAATTTTGATGTTGATTTAAGAACTGAACTAATCATAAAAGAATCACCACAAACTATTTGTAATGTTTTACAAGAACTTTGTAATCAAAAAATTAAAATTGATGGTTTTGAAATTCAAGCAATATGTGATCACTGTTCAGTATTTAGATTTGTTGTTGGTTCTGATAATTGTCAAAAACTTACAGATATTCAAGTTGCTAAATCTATATTATCAACCCTTGATATTAGCTATCTAGACGACGCAATTTTCAAGGTAACTTCAACAAGGAATTCAAGAGTAAATCTAGCAAATCTTTATTGTGCATTACAAAGAAATGCACAGGTAAATGCCGCATACCCATCAACAACTAATGGTTTATATTTTCAAGCTACCCCAATCGATGAAGCACTTAACACTTTAAAAGTTTCAAATTGTGCTAAATGTACAAGATAACTAATTATATTAAATTATAAGGTTATTATTAAATTAAAGAAAGAAGCTAAACATATTAGTTTCTTTCTTTAATTTTTTCAGTAACTAGTGAATAATGTCATAAATAAATTTTTCTATTGTGGATTAATAAATAATCTATCTTTACATATATCCTACGTTAATATGTTATAATGATATGAAACTTAAGAAAAATGGAAGGTATAATAATATGAACTTTAAAGATTTAGGAATTAGTAACGATATAGAAAATATATTAAAGAAATCTGGAATTAAAACTCCAACACCAATTCAACAGGATAGTATAATACATATTTTAAATAAAAAAGATGTTATAGCTGAAGCTCAAACAGGTACTGGAAAGACCTTAGCCTTTTTATTACCTATATTTGAAAATATATCATTAACTTCTGATGGCATTCAAGCTTTAATAATCTCTCCTACAAGAGAACTTGCAATTCAAATAACTGAAGAGGCAAATAAATTAAGTCTTGCTAAGGATATAGGTGTTTTATCTATGTATGGTGGTAAAGATATTGGGTCCCAAATGAAAAAGTTAAAAGGAAATATAAGGCTTATAATTGCAACTCCTGGAAGACTTTTAGATCATCTTAAAAGAAAAACTGTAAATTTAAGTACTTTAAAAACTATAGTATTAGATGAAACTGACCAAATACTTTTAATGGGATTTAGAAATGAAATTGATACTATAATGAAGGAAACTCCTAAAAAGAAGCAAACGTTATGCTTCTCTGCTACTATGAATGCTTCTGTAAAAAAACTTGCTTATAGATATATGCAAGACCCTGTACTTGTAACTGTAAAAAAAGAAGAAGTAACTTTAACTAATATTAAGCAAGAAGTTGTTGAAACAATTGATAGAGAAAAAAGAGAAACTTTATGCAAAGTTTTAGATCAAGATAATCCTTTTATGGCCATAATATTCTGCAGAACAAAAAGAAGAGCTGATGAGCTTGAAATTGTTATGCATAGACGTGGATATAACTGTAAAGTAATTCATAGTGATATTCAACAATCTAAAAGGGAAAGAATAATGAAATCTTTTAAAAATGCTGATATACAATATTTAATTGCAACTGATGTAGCCTCTCGTGGATTAGATATTAGTGGGGCTAGTCATATTTATAATTATGATATTCCTGAATCTGTTGAAACTTATATTCATCGTATTGGCAGGACCGGAAGAGCTGGAAATGAAGGTTATACATGTCTATTTGTAGATCCTAAGGATTCTAAAATGCTTTCACAAATTGAAAATGAAATTAAGCTTAGAATTCCTAGAAGAACTTTAGAATAGTTATTATCTAATAACTGAAAATTATAGCCTATTTTTAAAAATAATAGACAGCTTGTGTTAGTAATAACTTCGTTTATTATAATTAAAGGAGAGTAACTAAAATATAACTTTGTTACTCTCTTTTTAAATTTTCTTATTTATTTAAGATTTTCTTTATTCTCCCTTCTTTTCTCTCCTTCCCCTGTGGTAATTCACACTCATAATATCCAAGAGCAATATGATATGTTGGAATATATCCCTCTTCTACTCCCCACTCTTTCAGAATATCATTCCCATACTCACCCTCAAAAGTTTTATCAGCTCGTCCAACCATACAAGATCCAATTCCTAATGAATGTGCTGATATCATAATATTTTGTGCTACAACAGCACAGTCAGCATATGTGTATAGATAGTTATTAGGTGCGAATAATGTTATAACTGTTGGTGCTCCATAAAAAGCACTTTTTATATTTCTATCATCTGCAATACTAGGTTGGTCTTTAGATACTCCTAATTTTGCATTCTTCGGAACACTTTCATAAAAAGCTCCACGATTAATCTTTCCAAGCCTTTCATTAACTTCTTCATTTTGTGATACTACAACTAATGCCGATTGTCTCCCACCTGCATTAGGAGCATAAATACCAGCTTCTAAAATTTCGTCTAGTTTATCTTCTTCTATTTGTTTCTTTAAATATTTACGAATTGAACGTCTTTCCTTTATACATTTAATTACTTCATTCACTTTTATCTTCCCCTTATATTTAAATCATAAATTTATTAATAGTTGCATGCATTCTTAACTGTAATTATAATATCATTAGGTGTAAAAGCTTGGAAAGTAGGCACTTTTATGTTCGCTACGCACCTTTTGGTATGAATTGATATTTTACTTACTTTGGAGGAAAAATTTTATGAAGACAAAAAAAGAACTACCCCTTTGTCCAGTTGCAACAACTGTTAGACTTATAGATAGTAAATGGAAGCTATTAATATTAAGAGATCTTTTAGCTGATACTAGACGATATAGTGATTTTCAAAAAAGTATACCAGAAATTAGCCAAAAAGTATTAACTCAATCTTTAAAGTCTATGGTTGAAGATGGTATTGTAATCAGAACTGCATATCCTGAAGTACCCCCTAGAGTTGAATATAGTTTAAGTGCTCTTGGAAACTCATTAAGACCTGTTATTAATGTAATGGAAGCTTGGGGAAAAAACTATCAAGCTAATTATAAATAACTTTCTTTATTAGATACTGTTGATATATTATACTTAATATTTATCTGTGTAAGTATAACATATCAACACTTTACTCTAATGGAAATTAACAGAAAAATATATTAACATTCTAAAACATAATTTTTAATATTGATAATCCATTTTCTTAAAGAAATCTACTTTTGGTTCTAGGAATTTAAATTTATGATTTTCACTATCTTTAAAATAGAAATTAATAGGTTCAAATATATTATCCCAATTCCATATTTCATCACCAATATTTAGATAATCCTTAAACATTTCACATCCTTCTGGAGCTATTGGATGTATTAGCATAGCTATAACTTTACAAGCATAGAAGCAATCTGAAACTACTTGTCTTTTTAATTCATCATTTTTTATATTGTTAGTCCAATACTTATTTATTTCTCTTATATATTCGTCTAAAACATATGCTATTCTATGAAAATCTTGATTGTACATATGTCTTTCGTATTCAAAAACTGCCTTCTCTGTTATTTCTTTTATTTTTATACTTACTTCTTCAGTAGGTATATCTTCATTTAAGCTTTGCAATGTATAGAAGCATGAACGAATAAGTCTATTAAATACGTTTGTTAAAAGGTTTCCTTCTTTTAATACTGGATCCGTTCCTACTTTTTCCTCTTCCTTCATATAAACTTGTGGTTTAAATCCAACACTCTTTGATGATAAGCCTAAACTCATAAAGTGCATACGTAATTGATCTTTAGTATAATATTTTAATAATTCATCTGCCATTGGAGGCTTTATTTCCGAACTACTACTTGCTTTTTTATCCATAAATAAAATATGCTTATTAGCAACTATATGTGGTAGATTTACTTTAGTAACATCCACACTTTCTCCTTTGGCTATTTTTAAACCTATAAACATTGCCATTTCTGCAATAGAGTAAAAATAAATATTATCTTCACCTATAAATTGATAAACCATTGAATCATCTGATTCCCACCAATTACGCCATTCTTCTGCATCCTTACCTTTTGATTCTAAGTAAGTTTTTAAAAATGATATTGGCGCCCATAAAGATTCAGGCCACACCCAGAATGTTAAATTCTTTAAATCATCTCTATCTGGAACCTTTACTCCCCATGAAATATTCCCTGATAATCTAAAAGGTACTAAAGTCTTACCACTAGTGTAGTTAATACTTAAATTTTCCAATACTTCCTTAGCTCTATCTCTATCTTCTAAATGTTCAAAAACAAAAGTTATTGATGACTTTTTCTCTTCATCAATAGTTTCATGATTTGGGAATTTAGCTTCCAGTTCGGCTAAATTGTCAATATATTTTCTAGGAACATAAATCACTGGTTTCTTTAAAAATTCTTCTATAGCTTTTATTTCATATTTTCTTCTATTAGTATTTTTCTTTAAAAACTCATTAAGCTCTTGCATAACATCCATTGAATCATCTAAAGTAAAATACCAATTATCTACACTTTTTAGTACTGGTTTTTTACCTGACAACGTGCTAATTGGATTAATTAATTCCGATGCCATATATTGATGTCCTAATGAACATTCTTCCGCATAGGCCTTATCAGAGTTACACCCAGCAATTGGACATTTACCAACTACTTGTCTTCCATTAAGAAAAGTTTTCTTTTCTTCATCATAAAATTGCAATGCTGACATCTTTTTTATATATCCATTCTCAAATAAAGTGTTAAAGATATATTCTGATACTTCCTCATGAATTTCTCCTGTTCTTCCAAGAGCCGAAGCACCAAAAATATTTAGACTAATATTGTAGTCTTCTAAGGTTTTCTTTTGACTTAAATGATTTCCTCTAACATAATCTTCTATAGTATTTTCGTAGCCTTCTTCTTTTAATTTTCTATAGCTTTCAAGAATTGGAGAACCATAGCAATCTGTACCTGATATAAAGATTACATTTTCTTTTCCTATTCTATCTCTTAAAAATCTTGCAAATATGTCTGCATGGACAAACATTCCTCCTACATGACCAAAATGAAGATTTTTATTTCCATATGGCATTCCAGCAGTAATAACAGCTTTTTTAGGAAATATTGGTCTTTCATTTCTATCTAATCTTTTACTTATCATAATAATCTCTCCTTTAAGATTTCTAAATTTTATAAGTTATTCGAGTATAGTATTTTTAACGTCAAAAAAGCCCCTGTAGAACGTAAATTCCACAGGGGCGAAAGTTCAATTTCGCGGTACCACCCTTTATTCTTAAAATGTCACCATTTTAATCTCATCAAGTACACCATCTTCCTAAAAGGTCAAATCATACTCTAGTTCTGTAACGTGAACAAACGTCATATTATCACTTATAAACAATTTTATAAGATCCCATATGCAGCTCCAAGCCTTGTTTCATTATGATTTCATAATTTCCTTCCACCAAACGGAAACTCTCTGTATATTACTTCATAACTACTCTTCTCTTCATAGCCTTTATTTGTCATAATTATATAACTTTAAATATTACCTGTCAATTATATACATTAATAATTTTGAAACTTCTTATTTCTAATTAATATATATGTTTATAGTTTTTTAATTATTTATTAAACCAGTCATTAGGATATTGATTAAAATAATGTGGCGAAAACTCTACTATCTTGTACACCTGTATTCCATTAACTTTTAATGGTTCATTACATAAATAGTTATCTACTTTTTCAATAGACTCTGATTTCATAATAAATAATCCACCACTCATATCTTCTTTAAGACCGGACATTAATATTAATCCTTCATTCATTGCTTTTTGTGAATACTCAATATGGTTTTTCATAATATTATCATTCATTAAATCCGCATTTATTATTGTTCCCTCTACTATAAAATATCTCATTTTTCATAACCTCCTTTAATTAACTTAGTAATAGCCATCTACAATTTATTAAATCATATTTTATATTATAGATATATTCTGTATCATCAACAATACTGGTACAAGTAAATTTCCACATAAGATTTCCTGCTAATTTTTCAAAACTTCTATTCAAAATATTATTTATACAGATTACCTTAGTCCCTTCATTCTCTTCTTCGTATTTAAACTTTATAGGATTTATCTTACCGTTTTCGTCAAACCAAGCTATCATCTGTATAGTTTTTGCTAATCCTTTCACCATAATCATCTCCTATAATATACTTCCCATCATAGGGTAATCGTCTTCTCCATTACCTCCACTTAAAGGTTTTATATCCGAACTAATAAATACAGACCTAAATACTGCTTTATCTCCAAATCGCTCTCTTATGTTATCTATAGCCCTATCTAAAGATCGTTTCTTATCTATATTTTTATCATCAAAAAATGTTCTTTGATAAAATTCATTGCTACATAAATGACTAAAGCGTACTCCTAATTGCCTAATAGGTTGATTATTCCACATTTCATCAAAAACACTAGTAACTTGATGAAATATTTCTTCTGTTGAATCTGTAATATTATTCAAAGTTCTTTGATGTGAAAACTTAAAAAATCCATTAGTTTTTATTGATACTGCAATTAAACTACACATACTATTATTTTTTCTTAATCTCATAGATGCTGTTTCTGTTAATGATAATAATATTTTCAATGCTTCTTCTCTTGTATATATATCTTTACTAGTAGTAGTTGAATTACCTATCCCCTTAACTTCTATATAATTACTAGCTCTAACCTCTGAATTTTCAATGCCATTGGCATAATTATGAATTACACTTGCATAGCTTTTAAAAATAGGTTTAAGAAACTCTAGATTATATTGAGCAAGCTCTCCTATTGTATTAATATTCAACTTAAGTAACTTGGCTTCTGTAGCTTTTCCAACCATAAACAAATCCCGTATATTTAGTGACCACATTTTATCCTTAATCTCATTTTTAAAAAGGGTGTGAACAGAGTCCTTTTCTTTAAAGTCACTAGCCATTTTAGCAAGTAATTTATTATGGCTAATACCTATATTTACTGCAAATCCTAACTCTTCCTTTATCCTAAGTTTTATTTCATAAGCTTTTTCCATATACTTATCTTTAAAATGACTTACATCCATAAATACTTCATCTACTGAATATCTTTGTATTACTGGGGTATATTCCTTTAACAGCTCAACCATAGCATTGCTACACCTCATATATAAATTATAATCTGGGGGATATATCTTTAAGTTAGGACATTTTTTTAAAGATTCTGCTATTGATTCTCCTGTTTGAATATTATACTTTTTAGCTGGTATTGATTTTGCCAACACTATTCCATGCCTATTTTCTCCATCTCCACCAATAATAGAAGGTATAGTTCTAATATCTATATCATTTTCACCATACTGCAATTGTTTAACTGCAGTCCAAGATAAGTATGCAGAATTAACATCAATATGAAATATTATTCTCTCTGGACAAGAATCCATTTATACCACTTCCTTAATAAATAAATGCTACTTTTAATTATAAAGAACATATGTTCTGTTGTAAAGATTTTTTCATTTATTTTTTCAAAAATTATATTTTTATCTAATTAAAACCTAGTATCGGTATTTTTATCCAACAAAAAAGTCACAGATTCCCCTGTGACTTTTAATAAAAAAATTCCTATTAGGCTCTTTAGATAGATTTAGATTTATATACATATATTCATTTAAATTTGTTAAACATAAAGTATCTAATATTTAAATTATAGAAAACTCTTTTTCTGATTTTGTTGTTTTGTATGAACCAATAACAAAGAAAACTACTGCAAATAATATAATAATGAATATATGTGGTACTATATCTTTAAATCCTAATCCTAATTGTAAATCACTTATTGCTTCTATTGCCCATCTAGTTGGTGTCAAATATGAAATATTATTTACCAGCTTTGGCATTATATCTAATGGTACGAAACATCCTCCAACAATTATTAGAATAATATTTAAAAAATTAAAAATCATATTAAACTCACTATAGGTATTACAAAAAGCTCTAATACATATAGCTAGTGATACTGACACTAGCCCAACGACACCCATTATTAGCAATAGCATTCCACTACTAACACCAATGTTAGTACCTAAAATTTTCATTCCTAGTATTCCTATAATAGCTTGTATAAAAACTACTAAATAGTTGCTTAAAAGGTCAGCTAAATAGTACTGATATGATTCTACTGGTGCCATAAAAAGTCTATTAAATACATTTTCATCTTTTTCTTCATAATAATGTAATGATCCACTACTTCCTCTAAGTAACATAAAGAATATAATAAAACCAACAAATATACTTGATTTTAAGTAATCTTCTCTCAAATCTGAAAGTGGTTTTCTCTCAATTTTAACTTCTCCGTCATTTTTATAATTATCTAAAACCTCTATATACTCTTGTTTACTTTCACATACATTAGCTAAATTTCTAACATTTACAACTTCAGGGTACAGCATGTCACTAATAATATCTTTAATATCAACATCATTCTCAGTAGTTGTTATTAAAATCTTATCTTCATTTCCAGTAAATAATGCTTCTTCATATCCTTCTTTAAAAGATATAACACCGAATATAGCTCTTTCTGCTAACTTATTATTTATATCATTTTCATCCATATTTATAACATTAATAAAATTTGTGTCTTGTAAAAATTCTACTAAAGCTTCTGTAGTCTTTGTATTATCATTATCTACTATCCCAATATTCAAAGAATTTCCACCACCAAAGCTAAGTATTTTACCCATAAGCAATAAAATTAGAATAGGAGCTACTAAGGTTAAAATAAAATTAACCTTTTTCTTTGCTACTGAAATATATAAATTATTCTTAAATAGAATCCATACATTTGCCATCAATAAAATCTTCCTTTCCAAGTATATAGTATATTAATGCTAATAATATTATTGTTGCTAAAGAACCTATAATAACCCATGTAATTAACATAGAGCTGTCACCGTTATAGATATATCTAAATAGTCCATTATTAAACCATCTTAATGGTGATATCTTTGTAACAATATTGAATAGAACATTTACATCATCACCTAAAGCTATATATCCTCCCCCTAAGAAACATAAAATTGGAATTACTACTGAAGATCCTATTATTTCACCTCTATCTTCATCCTTTAGTACTATTGATAAAAACATACCTAAAGATATCACTAAAGTAATAAAAGGTAATGCAGCAATAGGAAGGATTAAAATATTATTTCCATAGTTAATGCCTAAGATAAATTTAGATATTAGATATGCTAGCGTAGTAGTTGAAAATGCAAATACAGAATAACCTATAAAAGATGCAAAATAATATTTTCTATTTGAAATTCCAGAAAGTAAAATCCTGTCCTTTATATTTCTTTTTCTTTCTTCCTTCATATAATAAATTGGCATTGAAAAGTAATAAAATATCATAAGCCCAATCTCTGCCACACCATAATAATCCATTGATGATGGTGACTTAGTACTTGCTATAGTTTCTACATCTAAAATTTCATTTTTTTCTATAGGAGTTATTGTAAAATCTCTTTGTGGATTAACATTATACATCTCTAAAGTGGCATTTAAACCATTGCTTATCCCCTTCAACATTCCATATACTATAGATGAATTAGTAATATACTTATCGTTAGAATATATCTCTATTATTCCTTTATTTAAATAGAGAAACACTGCTTTTTCAATTCTAACTCTTTGTTTAGCTTCTTCTATTGAAGTTGCTTCTTTAAATTCTATTTCTAATCCTGAATCTATTTTCTTAAAAGCCTTTAATACTTCTTTTGAATAATCGTCTCCATTATCAATATATAAAACATCTAATTTATCTAAAGATGTATCTCTACCTGTTTCAAAATCATTTGAAAGAGTAAAACCTAGAACAAGAATTAAGAATACTGGAAAAAATATCTTAAAGAGTGTACTATTTTTCTTTCTTATTTGATTTAATATTATCCCTTTAATTATTGATATCATAACTCCTCCTAATCTCTTAAACTTCTACCTGTTAAAGTTAAAAATATAGTTTCAAGTGTTATTTCCTTAAAGCCTAAATCTAATATTTTTACATTTGAATCAGTTATACTTTTTATTAATATATCTAGGTTGTTTATTTCCTTTTGAGTATTTATTGTTAAACAATTTTGGTCAATGATAATTTCTGATACACCTTTTATCTTTTTAATATTTTCTATTTCAAGCTTATAAACATCATCAACACGTATCTGTAAAGTCTTCTTATCACTTACCATAGACTTTAACTCATCAGTACTTCCTTCAACTATTATCTTTCCTTTATCTATAATTCCTATCTTGCTACAAAGATTCTCTGCTTCTTCCATATAGTGAGTAGTATAAATTATAGTAGTCCCATTTTTATTTAAAGTCTTTACAGCATTTAAAATATGATTTCTTGATTGAGGATCGATTCCTACAGTAGGTTCATCCATTATAATCAATTTTGGTTCATGAACTATCGCACAAGCTATATTTAATCTTCTGACCATTCCACCTGAAAAACTTTTTGCTTGGTCTTTAGCTACATCTAGTAATCCAACAAATTCTAGTGCTTTATTAACACTTTCCTTAAGCTTATTTCCTCTTAAACCATATAACTCTCCAAAAAATTTAACATTTTCATAAGCAGTAAAGTCTTTGTATACAGCAATATTTTGAGGAACTAGCCCAATCTTTTTCTTAACATCCATGTTATGCTCTTGCACATCTACCCCAAATATCTTTAAAGAACCAGAGTTTGGCTTTAATAAATAGCAAAGCATGTTTATAGTTGTACTTTTACCAGCCCCATTTGGCCCAAGTAGACCATATATTTCACCTTCATCTATAGATAAGTTAATATTATCAACAGCAATGTTATTACCATACTTCTTTACTAAATCCCTTATTTCAATAACCTTCATTTAAATACCCCCAAGTTTTATCTTATACCATCATTATAGGAAATATATAAAAATCAACCTACTATACAAAGTCATAAAGTGCATATGACAAAAGTCATATTTAATTGCTTCGCCTTTATATTAAGGGGATAAATTTTTATAAATACTATAAAAAAGGTTACCTGGAGTATTACTAATATGGATGGGAAAATAATATTAAATTTAACAATAGACTTAGATTGCTATATAGCAGATGAAAATGATGGATTCGACTAGATAATTTGAGATGGTGATTTGACTCTAAATACGGAATCAAAACTCTTCGATATTATGCTGTTGAAGAGGATATTATAATAATTAGATATTTAAAAAGAAATAAATAAACTAGTGCCAGTAGGTATATTTGTGCAAAAACAAAACACCTACTGGCACCTATTCAATATCTCTTAATTTAATAATAAAATTATACATGTTCATTTATACTTTTATCTCAAAGCCATATTCACTTAACACAAAATCATCAATTCTTTCTTCATAGATTCCATCAACTTGCTTAAAGCCATTCTTTAAATAAAAATTTATTGCAGGTTTATTTATATCCACAACAAAAAGCCGTATATATTTAGCACTGCTATCTCTTGCAATGGCAATTGCTTTATTAATCATTACGCTGCCAATTCCTTTTCTTAAATAATTGACATTAACTCCAAACCTATCAATATATAATGCTTTAGCATCTTTATTTGCCCATTTCATATACTCTTCTCCTAAATTTGAATTGCTTAAAGCAAAAGCTGAAACTATCTCATCGTTTTCCGTTAAAACATAAAGACGATTATTTACAATATCATCATAGAAAACCTCACATGGATAAATCTCATTCCAAATCTGTATGTTATTTGTATTCATGTTATCAATTATTTTTCCGTATACAACTTTGATTTTGGGTAAGTCATACATATTAGCTAATCTTAAATTCATCTGAATTCACCTCTAACTTGGAATTTAACTGAGACTCTAAATCTCCTTAACCTACCTTTTGTAAAGCTATATTATTTCTAGCTTAACTCTTTTTTGCTACATAAAAAACCTTGTATGTTCTATCTTCTATAGGAAACATTCTAAAGTTTTTATATCTACCAACTATTTCAAATCCAGATTTCAAAAGATATTCATCCATTTTTTCAACTGAATATGCCCTTTGAATATGATTTTCTAACTCATTATTTCCAAAATCAAAAAGTGTAGTAGCTATTTGAGTTGTTTTATCATATTCTAATATTTGCTTAAAATGTATATTATCAAATACCCTATTGATTACACCAAAATGCTTATCCTCATATAAATAAGGTGTGTTAACATCAAATATAAAAAATCCATTTTCATTTAAGTTATTATAAATACTACTCATAGCATTTTCCATATCCTCATCAGTAGTTATATAATTAATAGCATCAAAAGCACATGTAATCATATCAAATTTCTTCTTCATATCAAAATTTCTCATGTCTGCTACTATAAATTCAATTTCTGTTGTAGTTTCTTTAGCTACATTAATCATGTCCTCTGAAATATCCATTCCACTAACTTCAAAGTTCATTTTCTTCAACTCATTTGCAAGTATCCCTGTACCACACCCAACATCTAAGATAGAAGTTATCTTTAAATCTAATGTATTAATTACATTTGTAATTAAATCAATATATCTAATACTATCATTACCCCAATCCTTTTTGTAAAATTTAGATAATTTCTCATATGCCTTCATTTCAATCACCCCTTTAATTTAATAACCTAACTTATTTATTGCTGACTTTTCCTGCAATAACTGCAGCTAAATAAATTATTGCTATACCAGTAAATGCCTCATCCCCAAGAAGCATAGTTGTAGTAAAGCATACTATTAATCCAATTACAAAAACTTCTACCGATCTCCAAAGATCAAACTTCAATTAAAATCTCCCCCTGTCTCTTAGTTACCACTATATATTTAATTCTTTGGGTTTACTTACCTTTTATATAGTAAATTGCTATTTGTGTTCTATGTTCTAAATCTGTCTTATCTAAAATAGATGTAATATAGTTTTTTACAGTTCCTTCTGATATAAATAGTTTTTTTGATATTTCTTTATTAGTTAATCCATCTGCTATCGCTTCCATAATGTTTAATTCTCTTTCTGTAAATAAACTTGTATCTATTTTCTTTTCTGATTTATTATTAACTTTAAGTAGCTTATCTGTTATCTTATTTAATACCTCTTCTTGAATGACGCAATTTCCACTGCTCACTACTTTTATAGTTTCTATTATCTTTCTAGGTGATGTATTTTTTAATAAGTATCCCTTAGCTCCATAGTTCAATGCTTCTTTTATATATTCATCTTCATCAAAAGTAGTTAAAATAATTACCTTAGTGTTAGTTCTCTTAGTTATTTCTTTTGTAGCTTTTACTCCATTAACTAAAGGCATTCTTATATCTACTAAAGCAATATCAACTGAGTTTTTAATACAATAATCCACTGCTTCTTGTCCATTACTAGCTGTAGATAAAACTTCTATTTTGTCATCAGAGCTTAATATTATTTTTAAACTCTCCCTTATTAAGGAATCATCATCTACTATTAAGATTTTAATCTTTTCCATATAGCCTCCTTTAAAATGGAATTATTAAAATTACAGAAAATCCATCTGTACCATCAACTATCAGCTGTCCATTGATTTCTGCAATCTTCTCTTCTAAATTAGATAAACCAATGCCCTTTTTAACTTCCATTGAGCCTATACCATTATCTCTAACTTCTAACTTGATAATTTTATTTAAGATTGTTATATTTACATCTATTTCTGTACCCTTAGAATATTTAATTGAATTTGTACTTAATTCCTTTACAGCTTGTACAAAAATAATCCAATTAGATGCTGATATTTTTTCTAAATCACCTGAATGTCTTATACTATATTTAAATCTTGTATTTTTAGTCTTTTCTTCTAATATTAATTTGATTCTATTAATTCCTAATTCTTCTTGCTGTGGTCTAATTTCTCTTAAAATCATTCTAATATCATTCATACCTTTTCTTAAGTTATCAATAGACATATCTAATAGTTTTTTTCCTTGCTCCTTGTTATTATCAATAGTTAGTTTAATAGCTTCTAACTGAAGCAACGTTCCCGATATTGTGTGACCTATTCTATCGTGAAGCTTTCCAGAAAGCTTATTTCTTTCTTCTAATTGCATTGTATACAGAAATTGCTCTTTAAAATTCTGTTCTTCTTTTAATCTGCTTTGAAGTTTATATATTTCTTTTCTTCTTTGTTCATTTTCTCTCTCCATTTTAAATAAGTTATGTTGTTCTTTAAAATAATAAGAAAAGAACAATGCTATAACTAAAACCAATACTATAATTTCACTATTTAATAAATAGTCTCTTATTAACAATAAAGGTAAAGCAATTAAAGCAAATAAAATACCTTTATCTTTTATCTTTCCTAGAGCAAGCTCTAGCATTGTAATTATTAATAAAACCATAGCTATAGGAATAAACTTTATTCCTATAAACAAAGCACATAAACCTTCAAAAGCACTTAGTATAATTCTATATTTCTCTTTTACTATTCCATTTGAAAATATTGATATTAAATATAAAAGCATTAAAATTATTAATGACTTATCTATTTTTTGCATTTTTGTTATTGATAATAACATATATACAAATATTATTAATTTTACTTTTATTGAAATATGTTTTAGTTCCATTCACCCACCCCCAAATGTTCACAAAAATATTTTACCATAAATTGTATAATTTAGTAAATTATATTATTATTTTTTGTGATAAATAATATCATTTTTTAACAGAAGATATTATAAAAAGCTATAGATTACTCTATAGCTTTAATAAATAACTAAATATAAATTTTATACTACTGCCCATTAAACTATTATTAATCGACCTTTTTTTCAAATACTAAATCAAATTCCTTAACTTTACCTTCTCCAGTTTGATAAGTAGGTATCGCAGCTACAAATCTCCATCCCTCTCTAGCTAATTTATCTATGACCTCTCTATGATCCGGTTCTGTAAAAAATGTTCCCCCTGATGATTTTTCATATCTATACTTATACATAAATCCATCCCCTTAATCTATATTTTTTTACTATGCTTATTCTAGATAAAACACCTTATTACAGTATAATTTTACTGTTTTATGTTATTAATTACAACAAAAAAGGAGATAGTAAATATAATTACAAATAATGTTTTCTTTAGACAGAAGCCTTTAAACATAAAAAAATCTAACAAAAGAATTTATTAAAAATAAATAAAACTTAATAGAAAGAAGAATAACTCAGTAGAGAGTTTAGCCTAAACTAAACCCTCTACTGAAAATATCTACAAAAACTTATTTAACACTTCTATAGAGCTATTTATTTCATAGTAATCATTAATTTCAATAGTCATTGATGGATTGCAACAGTATTCATTAATTTTATGAAGCAAATAACAAATATCCATATTGCCTTTATTTAAGCCTTCATGTGTATCTTTAATTCCATAATTATTATGGAGATGAATATGACCTATCTTATTTCCTAAAGATTTAATCCACTCTTCTACTGGTACATCTGAATAGCAATTTGCATGTCCAATATCTAAGCATATCGTTAAGTTGTCATTATTTACTCCTTCTACAACTTCTACTAAATGGTCCATAGACTTTTCCAACACATTCTCTATATGTATTTTAATAGACTCATCCTTATCAGCTAAAAATTCTTTCCAGAATTCTATAGAGTTGGTAACATAGGCTTCTTTGAAATAAATATCTTCATAAAAACATGAGTGAAAAATTATTCTATCAGCATTAAGTTTCTTTGCAACAGAATATACTTGATTAAATCTCTGCATAGTTGCATTTCTTACTAAGCTATCAAAGCTAGCTGGGTTTAAATCAATGAATGGTCCATGTAAAGATAAGTTTCTATTCTTTATACTATCGCCCATCCTACTTAAATAATCACTTAATCCGTTATCCTCTTTATCAAGTACGCTTCCAATACCGAACTCGATAATTTCAAGACCTATATCTTTATCTTTAAGCAATTCAAATACTTCTACATCTGAAAAAAGCTGTGATACATAAATCTTTCCCATACTACTCCTATCTAGTTTACAAACTCGATACCTTCTTTTAGCATTAATTTAAACTCTTCCCAATCTATAAACCTCCCACCCATACTTTCTAAGTGGTTAGTATGCATTTGACAATCTAAAAATATAAAGCCTTCTTCTTCAAGCTTTTTACACATACTAATCAATGCTACTTTAGATGCATTTGATTCTATTGAAAACATACTTTCTCCAAAAAAGCACTTTCCTATCTTAACTCCATAAAGACCACCTACGAGCTTTTCATTATTATACACTTCGACACTTGATGCAAAACCTCTTTTATGTAAGTTTATATACGCATCCATCATTTCATCAGTTATCCAAGTGCCTTCTTTATTTTCTCTAAGCTCTTTGCAGTTTTGTATTACCGCTTTAAAATCTTTATCAAAAGTAACAGTAAACTTACCTTTATTAAAAACTCTTTTCATAGACTTTGATACATTAACTTCATTTGGTTTTATAATAAATCTTGGCTTTGGACACCACCAAAGTATTGGTTCTCCATAACTATACCACGGGAAAATACCATTACAATAAGCCAATATAAGTCTTTCAAACTTTAAATCTCCTCCTACAGCTAGCAATCCATCCTCTTCCGCTAAGTCTGGATTTGGAAATATTATTTCTTTACTTAATCTATATACAGGCATTTTTTACTCCCTCTTTCTTAAATTTTTACTATCTAGCAATTATCATTTAATTAGAGATTATATATTTTCTGAAATATATAAATTAACAATTTAAAATTAATTATAAATATCTGAGAATTCTACATTAAACTTTTTTACATTTGTATAATCTCTCTTAAATTTAACATAATTATCACTCATCTTTTAATCCACCAAATTCCCTCTTACATACTCTTATGTATATCAAACCAATTTTAGACATAATACCATATATTATACCATATTTTATATTATTATAAATTTAATTCTACATGCTATTCCTACATTTTGATTCTTAGCATTTAACTCTTTAATCTTTACTAAATCGCCATAGTTAAAGGCTAGTGCAGATGCTCCACTTTCTATATACTTTTCTATACTATAATTCAGTATATTTCTTACTATTTCCTTTAGCTTTTTCTACTGGATATTTCTTTTCGTTCTTATCCATCTTCTTATTTATAATGTCCTCAATATCAACACCTAATGAATCTGCCATATGTAAGCAATAAATCATAACATCAGCTAATTCTTCACATACTTCTTCTTTATTAAAATTATTGTCCCATAAAAAATGCTCTAATAACTCACCAGCTTCTATATTTATAGCCTTTGCTAAATTTTCTGGTGTATGAAATTGTGACCAATCTCTATCTTCTCTAAATTTTCTTATTCTTTCTATTGTTTTATTCATTTATTTACTCCTTTTAAATTTAATTACATATCTACATATAGTATTATTTAATAACTTTATTATTCTATAACTAATAATTTTAAGATCGCTGTTCCGCTGCCTTAATTAATTGTGCCATTTCTTTAGGAGATTCCTTCATTCCTCTTACAATCCATTCATTAATCCAACCAAATAATCCATGAGCTACCCACGAATTAAAATATGCTTGTAAATCATCTTGTTCCTCTTTAGGTCCACAGACTTCTTTAATATTCTCTAATACTAAATATGATAAATTAGAGCGATATAACAATTTGTAAACTTCACTATAATTTTTATAAAGACCAAATAAGTTTTCTATCCAATCTGACTCTTCTCTTTGTTCTAGTTTAAGTTTCTCTTCCCATTCTTTAATCAGTTGTATAAGATATTGTTTTATTACATCCTCTTTATTCGTAAAATTTCTATAAAACGAAGCTCTTCCAACCATTGCTTCTTTAACTATATTAGTTATTTTAATTTCTTCGAACACATGAGTCTCCATTAACTTCAAAAGTGCCTGTGTAATCTGCTTCTTTACATACGTATTATTTTCTTCTTTTTTCATATGATACAAAACCTCTCAACTTGTCTCATTTTTTATAAACTATTGTTTTTGCAACAAAGTGTATGATACACTTGTCTCGAACTTATGATACAGCTGTCTCATCATATTGTAAAGGGGGAAATATTAATGGTAAAAAAATTTATAAAAACCATTTTAATTGTATTTGTAATTATTCTTTTCTTAATAATTGCTTTTTTAATACTATTGAAATACTTTGCATCAAAACCTATTAATAGTGAATATTTCAATAATGTTGTCGCTGGTGGAGTTCTTGAAGAAAAATATATAGCTTATGGAGAATATGATGTTACTTCTTTAGAGATTGACAGTAACGAAGAGTTATTTAGTAAATATAAGATATGGTATCCAACTGAACTAGTCCATAATAGTAACAAAAAATATCCAATCGTATTATTTGTAAATGGAACTGGTGTACCTTATTCAAAATACGGAGCAACATTTGATCATTTAGCTTCATGGGGATTTGTTGTTATAGGAAATGATGATGAAAATACTGCATCTGGCGAATCTTCTTCAATTACATTAAGCTATATTCTATCGTTAAATAATAATGAAAAAAGCATATTTTACAATAAGCTAGATATAGAAAATATAGGTATATCAGGACATTCACAAGGGGGAGTCGGTGCAATCAATGCTATAACAAACTTTAATAACAGCAGTATGTTTAAGTCAATTTATACTGCAAGCACCACTTCTCTAGAGCTTGCAAATGCACTAGAGTGGAACTATGATATAACTAAAGTTAATATTCCTTATTTTATGGTGGCTGGCACAGGTAAAGCTGATGCTGAAACTATTGCACCACTTGATTCTTTGATTAGGAACTTTGAATCATTAAATGATAATATAAAAGCAATTATGGCAAGACGAAAAAATATTGACCACGGAGATATGTTAATATATGCTGATGGTTATATGACCGCTTGGTTTAGATATACATTGATGAATGACAATGAAGCACTTGGAGTTTTTTCTGGAGCTTCACCTGAAATATTCCAAAACGTAGATAATTGGCAAGATGTACAAAGTAAAAACTTAGACTAAAAAAGTACGTAAGAAATAGTTGATAAATATTTTTCAACTATCCTTACGTACTTCTATTTTATATTTGCTAATCTCTTATTTAATGGACATACATTATACTATATTATAATAGTTATATGCTCACCACTTTGTAATACTACTTCAACTACCTTTTAACCCCTCATAATCTTTTAAGCTACATTTTACCGCTTTAAAAAGCTGTAATGCTATCTTTTTTGTTGACTATTAAGTTTATTCTTTGTTTTCATATTATTTCATTATTTGATTTGTATTAACTTCTATTAGAAATGACTTTCATCAATTTCTATGCTATCTAAAGCCTCATTAATTTCCTGCACTTCTTCACGAGTTAGATTAATTGCTACTCCTCCAAGGTTTTCCTCTAAACGATGTAATTTCGTTGTTCCTGGAATTGGTACTATATATTCTTTTTGAGCTAATTCCCATGCTAAAACAATTTGAGCACTTGTGGCATTTTTTCTTTCTGCAATTTCTTTAAGAAGATCTAATAATACTTGATTACGCTCCATTACTTCTAGACTAAATCTTTTCATATTATTTCTAAAATCGCCTTCTTGATATTTTGTATCCTTATTATATTTACCACTTAAAAATCCATTTCCTAATGGAGAGTAAGCTACAAAACCTATATTTAACTCTTCTAAAACATTAAATAGTTCATTTTCTGCTTCTCTAAATACCATAGAATATTGATTTTCAACACAAGTAATTGGACATATAGCATGAGCACGTCTTATATAATCAATTGGTGCATTAGACACTCCCCAGTATTTTATCTTTCCTTCTTCTATTAATTCTTTCATAACCTTTGCTACATCTTCAGGCTCAACTTCTGGATCAATACGATGTTGATAATAAAGGTCTATATAATCAACCTTTAATCTTTTTAAAGATCCTTCTAACTGGTTTCTTATAGATTCTGGCTTACTATCCAATATATTTAGTGGTTTACCATCTATTACTGATTGGCCTATAATTCCAAATTTTGTTGCTATTACTACCTCTTCTCTATTGTATATTTCTAAAGCATTTCCTAATAACTCCTCATTGCTTTCACCATATACAACTGCAGTATCAAAGAAATTGCAGCCTAAATCTACAGCTTTTCTTATAAGCTTTATCATTTCATTACGATCAGCAGGAGCTCCATATGCATGGTCCATCCCCATACATCCAAATCCAATAGCTGATACTTCTAAATCTCTACCTAAAGTTCTTTTCTTCATTTTATCTTCCCCTAAAGTTTTATTTTATACCTTTTCCCATTTCATAAGCTTGTAAAAATGCTGAAGTATTTTTAATCTCTCCCTTTTCCCAGGCTCCAGTTCCATAAATAATTCCTTTTTCTTTTGCTCCACTAAGACAATCTTCTGTAAATCCACGTAATCCTTCTATAGTGCGCTCAAGCATATTTTTATCTGTATCTGCAGCAGTCATTATATAATAGAAATCTTTATTAGATATCTCTGTATATCTTGGTACAGTTCTATCAATAAGAGTTTTTAGTTGTCAATCCATTGAATAGAAATATACAGGTGTTGTTAATACAATTACATCAGCAGATACCATCTTATCAAGAATTTCTGCCATATCATCATTTTGAACACATTTATGAATTGAATTACAAACTCCACAACCTCTACAGTAATTTATATTTTTCTGAGCTATAAAAATCTTTTCTACATAATTACCACTTTCTTGTGTCCCTTTCATAAATTCATCACAAAGTAAATCAGAATTTCCACCTTTTCGTGGACTTGAAGATAAAATCAATACTTTTTTACTCATTAATATAACCCCTTACTCTTAATTTATTTTACTATTTCAATTTTAAATACTCTTCATCAAAAACAGGCTCACACCACTCATTTGATGCACCATCAGCTGGGACTTCAATAGCAAGATGTGAAAAAGCACTATCTTTTGCTGCACCATGCCAATGCTTTACTTCAGCAGGTATATTAACTATATCTCCTGGATATAACTCTTTTGGTTCTTCACCTTCTGCCTGATACCAGCCACGGCCAGATATAACAAGAAGAATTTGACCACCCTTATGATGGATATGCCAATTATTACGACAGCCTGGTTCAAATGTAACATTTCCAATTCCAACACCACTTGTAGTAAGCATATTTAGATATGCAGTGCCAATAAAATATTTTGAAATTTGTTCTGGAAGTTCATCTCCTATAGGAAATATAGTATTAATATTTTTTAGACTATATTTATTCATTTATATTGCTCCTCTAATTTTATTAAATTATTCTCTATAAAATAAGCTTACTCCTTAGAGTTAACTCGAAGTCAATACTCTAAAATGATTTTTTAATAAAAACTTCTGATTTTTAAAAGCATGCTATTGTTTTTAAAAAGTAAATATGTTACTCTTATTAAGAAGTAACTAAGGAGGCCTTTAAGTAATGAAACATAATCCATGTGGACTATTAATTAAACAAATTCATGATTCTTTAGAAAAGCAATCTAATAATGAATTACGTAGCAAAGATTTAACTATGACTCAAGTTACTGTTCTACTTCTTTTAAATGATGCTCCTGATAAAAAGTATTCTTTAAAGGAACTGGAAAAAGTTCTTCAAGTAGCTCAATCTACTGCTGCTGGGGTCATTTCAAGATTAGAGCAAAAAGGGTTTGTAGAAGGTTTTAGTGATCCATCAGATAAACGTATAAAAATGGTTAAGCTTACTCATCGAGGCGAAGAATGTTGCTTAGATGCTGAGAAAAGTATGGATGATGCTGAAAAAAGACTTTTATCTGGATTAAGTGAAGAAGAAAAATTAATCTTCAATGACCTATTAGAAAAAGTAAATAATAACATGAAATAAAAGCTCGATACTATTTCGAGCTTTTAATAAAATCAAATTAATAGCACACTATTAATATTGTGCTAACGAATATTTTAAAGGAGAAATAACTATGGAAAACAAAAAATCTCTAGATGTATTTAACTCAATGCCTGTCTCAAAGGCTATATTTAAAAATGCTGTTCCTGCAATCGCAGCTATGATAATGGTTCTAATTTATAACCTAGCAGATACTTTCTTTATTGGACAGACCCACGATCCGTTTCAAGTAGCTGCTGTATCTCTAGCTACTCCAGTTTTTTTAATCTTTATGGCTATAGGTACTATTTTCGGTATAGGAGGAACTTCAGTTATATCTCGTTCTATGGGAGAAGGGCGAAAAGATTATGCAAAAAAAGTATGTTCATTCTGTATGTGGTCTTGTGTTATAGTTGGGATTATTATATCACTACTTTTCTTTATATTTATGGATCAAATTCTTGTATTTATTGGTGCAAGCTCAGATACTATTGAATTAACACGTAGCTATCTTATTATAGTTATTTGTTCTGGTCCTTTTGTTCTAATTTCAAACTGTTACTCAAATGTTTTAAGAGCTGAAGGTCAATCTAATAAGGCTATGATGGGTATGTTAATAGGTAATCTTTTAAACATTATTCTTGACCCAATAATGATTCTTGGTTTTGGTTGGAACATTACTGGAGCTGCTATTGCTACAGTTATTGGTAATATAATTGGAGCTCTTTACTATATTGCATACTTTATGAAGGGAAAATCTATGCTTAGCATAAATATTAAAGATTTCACTATAAAAGATAAGGTATGTAGTAGCGTACTAGCCATTGGTATACCCGCTTCTCTAGGTTCTATTCTTATGAGTGTTTCTCAAATTATAATGAATAGTCAAATGGCTTCTTATGGTGATATGGCTTTAGCTGGAATCGGTGTTGCTATGAAGGTAATTATGATTACTGGTATGGTTTGTATAGGTCTTGGGCAAGGAATTCAACCACTACTTGGTTTTTGTGTAGGATCAAAGAATTGGGATAGATATAAAAAAATATTAAAATTCTCCCTTTGGTTTGCTCTAATTCTTGGTGTATCATTAACAGCTATATGCTATTTATTTACTAATCAAATTGTAAGTGCATTTTTAACTGAAGTTAGTGCTTTTGACTATGGAGTTGAGTTTTCTAGAATCCTTCTTTCAACAAGTGCACTATTTGGAGTATTTTATGTTTTAATTAATGCATTGCAAGCTACAGGAGCTGCAGTTTCTTCACTAATAATAAATATTAGTCGTCAAGGAATTATATATATCCCTGCACTATTTATTCTAAAAGCTATACTTGGAATAAATGGACTTGTATGGGCTCAACCAGTAGCAGATATTCTCTCTATTTGCCTAGCTATTATTTTATATGTTATTACTTCCCAGAAACTTATGAAAGACAATGTAGATTCAAAAGTTGTCTTAGAGAAATGCTAATAATCATTGTAATAAATTTAGTTTGTTATTTATAAATATAGATAAAATCCTATGAAAATCAAAATTTATGATTTCATGGATAATAATTATATCTACGACAAGAACTTAATCATTGTCTAAGAATATACTTATTATTGTATAAGAAAGATAAAAAAGGGGCTGTATCAAAAAAAAATTGATATTTGCCGATAAAGAAAAGGAAGTTCGAATTTGAACTTCCTTTTTTGCGCATAGTAATAATATGAAAAACTTCACAAAAAATGTGATTCCTATGCAACAAATAGGATTTGCATTACAGGTTCCTTTTATACCAAGTGAAGATGATTCAGTAAGATTGCTATTTGAAGTTACGGAGGGATTAGATTTTACAGATTTATATAAAACATACTCTACATTAGGTAGAAATCC